>JABLXM010000110.1 GCA_013177815.1 Anaerolineae bacterium
GACTGGCTGGCAGGGTTGATGGCAGAGCAGCCTGCTCCGCAGCAACCCCCAACTGCCGAACCGTTCCCGTCCGACGAACTGCCATCGTTCGCAACGCTCGCTGAAGAACCTGGCGCAGCCACGCCTGCCCTGCCGGAAGAAACCCCCGACTGGCTGGCAGGGTTGATGGCAGAGCAGCCTGCCCCGCAGCAACCCCCAACTGCCGAACCGTTCCCGTCCGACGAACTGCCATCGTTCGAAACACCGGCTGAAGAACCTGGTGCAGCCGCGCCCGCCCTGCCGGAAGAAACCCCCGACTGGCTCGCCGACCTGCAAGCCACCTTTGCAAGCGACGCAACCCAACCCGAACCATCCTCACCACCACCGCCCCAACCGGGCGACCACATCGCCGAAGAATCCCTGCCCAGCGCCGAGACCGGTGATGCCCCCGACTGGCTCGCCTCATTGCCGCCAGCCGGTCCGGCGGCAGATCAACCAACGAGTGAACCGGATGCGGACTCGGCGGACGATATCCTTGAATGGTCTCCCGGCGAATCGGAATTTTACTCGCCGCCGAATGAACCGGAAGATGGTTCAAGCGGCGCAGGCGTATTCACGTATGATACCGGCGAAGCGCCCGCAGCCAACGGCACCATCGCACCGTTTACCGGCGAAGACCTGCCCGATTGGCTCTCGCTCATCCCCACCCCCGGCAACGCACAAGCCACAACCGGCGAAACTGCCGGGGCAGAATCGCTAAGTCCGGCGGAGATCCCCACCTGGCTGGAAGCCATGCGCCCGGTCACCTCGCTCACCCCGGATGAAACGCCGCCCTCCGAAGGGGAGGATGCCATCCAACCCAGTGGACCACTGGCGGGCTTGCGCGGAATCCTCACCAGCGCCACGGCTGCCACCCAATACCGCACCCCGCCGGCGTACAGCGCCCACTTGCAAGTGAGCGAACGCCAACAAAAGCAAGCCGGCTTGCTCGAAGATGCACTCACCAGCGAGAAACAAGCGGTGACGGCTGCCGAAGCCGCCCGGCGCAGTTCGCAGCGCTGGGTGCGGGTGGTGATGGGATTGATTCTGATCGCCGCATTGCTGGGGACGCTGCTGTTCACGTCCTCCGGTACCCCGCCCGCCTCTGCCGGTGATCCATCCCGCGTGCTGCCTTTCCACCAGGTCATCTCGAGCCTGGCGCCCGGCTCAGCCGTGCTCCTGGCAGTGGATTACAACGCCGGCTACGCCGGCGAGATGCGCTTTTCCGCCGGCTATGTGGTGCAGGAACTGATCGTGCGGCAAAGCCGGCTGGTGTGGGTCTCCACCCTGCCCACCGGTCCCATCTTGGCGCAAAGCTTGCAGCAGACTGCCCTGGATGAATTGGCGATCCGCTACGGGCAACCCGACCTGGGCTACCTGGTCGCCGATAAGACCGCCAACCTCGGCTACCTGGCAGGCGGCGTCACCTCCCTGCAGGAGTTCGCCAGTCAACCGCAGCAAGCCGTGCGCTATGGGCTGGAGGGTGCGTTGGACGGCACCAGTGTCTGGTCGCGTCCCGCGCTGGATGGCATTCAGCGCGTATCCGACTTCGCAGCCGTCATCGTCATCACCGACGACGCGGGCACCGCGCGTGCCTGGGTGGAACAGGTCGAGCCGGCGTTGGCTGATACACCGCTGCTGCTGGTCGTCAGCGCACAGGCGGCGCCCATGGCAATCCCTTACCTTGAGTCCGCTCAGGTGGACGCCATCCTCAGTGGCATGGGCGATGGCATGGCATACGAACGCCTGACCTCGGTCAAAGCCAGCGGCAACAACTTCTGGCGCGCCTATCAGGTCGGTATTCTGGTCATCATGTTGTTCACCCTGCTGGGTGTCGTTCTGCAGTTGTCCCTGAAGCCAAATGCGCGCTCCAAACCCAAACGGAAGGCGGGCTGACGGATGCTGACGACCGACCTCATCTGGACCCTGGTGGGCTTTGTCCTCACCCTGCTGGTCTTTACGTTCCTGATCGGCGATAACCCCCTCTTTCGCCTGACGGCTTACCTGTTCGTCGGAGTCATGGCGGGATATGTCGCTTCCGTGGTGATCTACCAGGTGCTCATCCCACGCCTGGCGCGCCCGCTGATGGAAGGCTCGCCCGAGGAGCGCCTGCTGGCGTTGGTGCCGTTGGTGTTGGCAGCGCTGATGCTCACCAAACTCTCCCCCCGCCTGAGCCACCTGGGTGCCATACCGATGGCTTACCTGGTTGGCGTGGGCGCTGCGGTCACCGTCGGCGGCGCCGCCCTGGGAACGATCATCCCGCAGACCCTGGCGACCATTCAATCCTTCGGCTCGGCGGAGGGGGCAAATCTGGGGGGCATTGCCGAAGCCGCCATCTTCCTGCTGGGCACCGCCAGCACCTTGATCTACTTCCAGTTCCAGGCGCACACCCGCCCCGGTCAACCGCCGGAGCGCTCGCGCCCCATACGATTGATCGCCCGCATCGGCGAAGTATTTATTGCCGTCACCCTGGGCGCGGTATTCGCCGGCGTCTACTCCGCCGCGGTGACCGCCCTCATCGACCGCCTGGACTTCATCCTCACCGTCATCACCACCATATTTTGATCCCGCATGGACGCCCGCCGATGAC
>JABLXM010000111.1 GCA_013177815.1 Anaerolineae bacterium
TCTACCTGCGAAAGTACGTCAAGATGCCGGAATAGGTAATACTGAGAGACACGAATCAAAATCGGATATATGATTCCATGCGAGGGGGTTCTTTGTACTTGACGTACGATTCTTGCGTATTCAACGATTATTTTCATTGGATCATTTTGTAATGAGACAATTAAGAGCATTTGGTCATGCGCCTCAAGACGTTCCTGTAAAGAAACGTTCGCGGCGGTTACGGGTGATGCGGATAACGTGGTTATGGCGGCGCTGTATGGTAATTCGGTTGGCGCTAGCAAAGGGGCAGGCATTGGGGCTGCTCACAAGGTGAAGGATGACGAACGATTTGGCAGTGATGGTTCCCACATAACTGGTGGGATTCTTTTGCCAGATTTGTAATATAATGAAAATGCTGATTCTTTTAAAGGCTTACTCTTTGGGGTGTCGAAAATGAACAGCATTTCCTCAATCCAAATTCTTGAACAAGTTACCCCTCATCGTTGCTAATTGAGCAACCATGCCCTGTTACTTGATTCTGTGAACACGGATAGATCGCCCATATAACACACACCGGAGAAAAGGAACGTCACAGCAGATTAGTAAGGCTTCCGGGGGTAAGGTGAAATCAGTTAGTATTTTGCTGAATGAGATTGTGTCAACCCAGAACCGGGCTTGGGGGAAACCTTTGAGAACGTCAGGTCGATTTTGGTTGAGTATTGTTTGCGCCACATTGAAAAAATACTCAGCGCCAAAGCACATATCAGTGTTGATGAAGCTCTGTTCGACTGTGTTGATGCAGAAGACGAGATGTCAGAAGTGTTTGGATAATTCGGCGATATTAGGAATGGAGGGAACCTATGTCTAGCTTACCGGAAATCAATGTCCAACGGGCAATCGTGCACATCATCAACCATATCAGGCGCCAGGAGTGCATCTATTCACAACATGAATTGCCGCTCGCGCAAGAAGAACGGGTGCGTTCTTATTTCGAGGGACAAATCATCAACGTCCTGGAAGATGGCGCCATCAGCCAGGCAACCTATGACGACCAATCTGCCTCGGCGAGTCGAACGCCTGAGATTTGCCTGAAAATTTTGCAAGACGCTGGGAATTTTGTGGATGACTCACGCGTCATCGCTGAAGAACTTCTGACGGCTATGGGTAAAGATGGGCGCATCCGTCCTGAACGAAGTTCATTGGCGGTGTGTCTCTACGAAAAAGATGGAAGCAAACACCTGGCGTTGCTCAAACTGGACCCCTCAGAAGCGCTGGTGCCGAAAATCGAATATGACTCAGCCGGTCAACCACTGTGGGTCAACTTCGAAATTCGGGATGATGCTATGCCAACCACACGTGAACGTTTACAAAAAGCAGCGCTGGTGCTGACTGAGCGATCTGCCAAGGGGCATGATTTGTTGCTGCTGGACCGCCAAACATCCAAAGATGCGGCGGATTTCTTTGCCCGCAAGTTTCTTAAGGCTAAATCCTTGATGGATGCCGTCAAACACACCGATTTACTCTATGAGGCATTGTGGTTTGCATACAATGATCTAACCATGATTTTGGCAGCCACCAAGCAACCCAAGCTAACACCGGATGACGCTGAAAGACTGCGTCTGGAAATCGATGCTGTGATGCAGAAAAGCAGGATCGATACGCTGGATTGGTTGGGTGGACTGGACCTCCCTGAAATAGCCAAAGAGACCATTCGGGTAAGAATTGAGGATAACATCCCTGTCGAAAGGCAATTTGAATTAAGCCCGGAATATGCCAAAAGTAAGCTCATACCGAGAAGACGAATCCGGGGTGAATATGGCGTTTTGTTCGAGGTGGAGGATCGGCACTGGTCAGACGTTGTTTTGGAAGAGCATAGGGCGCAGGTCGATGGAAAACCGGTCATAACTTTACGCCTGAAAATAACCGGCTACCAGGAGATGATGAAAAAATGACCGTAGACATATCCAGTTTGAAAAATCTGGGCGACCCCCTCGTAGAATTTGCCGAGGTGTTTGGCATTGATTTGTCGGAATTTAAAACCTGCGAAGGCGTCGAGAAATTCACGTTCAATGAGGAAAAATATTCGGGAAGCAACCGCTCTCAGTATTCAGCGCAGAAAATAACAAACGTGCTCTTGGGGCTAGTAGAAGCGTATGGGGATGCCCTATCGTTGCAGTTTATTTTTGGCGGTGTGCCCATTCTCGATGTGGCGACCGGGATATCCATTGACAAGGTGGAAAAACTCATCCAAAAATTTACACAAAGCATGGTAAGAATCGACCTTGTGCTGGAAAAACACAAATTGTTGGCAAGCCTGTTCCCGCCAGAAAACCATCCTCATGTTCGGGTGAAATTATTCTTTTTCCCGGAGAGACTCAAGAGCGCCCTCCTGATGCCGCTGTACGAGTTGGAAGGGGATAATGGATTGTGGCATGACGTCGATGATCAATCGCGCCTGGTCATTCTTTTACCAACACACGAGATCAACCTGGTGGGCAGCAATCTGGTTATCTTAGGTGGAACCGAGTTGCAGGACTTGGAAAAACACCTCGAGTTGGCAGCCCCGCTTCCTAAAGAATTACCAGAAAGAATGCGCCAGAAAGTGTTGGCACCCAATTCGCCGGTTAAGTGGGGCTATTTCAAAATTGCCAAATTGACACCTGTTCACCTGGCTGCTAAAGGTTTTGCCGGTGCAAACGATGAGATTGCTCAGGTACTCTATACCCAATTAGTGAATTTATGTATTCTCTACACTGCAAATCGAACCATCGGTCCGGCAAAAGGCTCATCAGAATGGCAGGCTACCTTTACGGAACAGGCGCTGGCTATCGATGTTAAGTGGAACGATGATCAACTCCTACCCGGAAGCAAGGATGAAAGTTGGTCTGCCCCGCTGGTGTGGTACGAGATTGTTTGTCAGGCGTACCGGGACGAAAGATATACATCCGACTACTTGAAAATCGTTCAAATCACAGTGGCTCGCAGGCTGGGTCAAATTCAAAATAAAAATCTCTATGAAGAATTAGTTGACCAGACACTGGAAATTGAGAAGGAGATCGACCGGTTATGGAAAATGTTTATCGAGGGGCAAATCAAGGCATATTTTGGACAATTGGCTGAGATTGAAAAGGCTATTGATGCGTTTACAGAAAAGGCGGAAAACCAATTCGATGAACTCTCGCGTAGTGTTACCGATAATGCCCTGGCATCAGTTGGCGTTTTGGTCGGGACATTTATTGCTGCTGCGTTTCGAGGTGAATTCAATGTAGCCCTTTTCTGGGTTGGCACAACCGCTTATCTTCTGTATTTGTTGTTTTTCCCTTTCTGGTTGGGTCTGAAGGCGTCTAAAGAGCGTTTCGATATTGCGTCGAATACGTTCAAGCAGCAGAAGAAGATTTTTTCGAGTAGATTGGGAAAAAGCACTGTAAATGAAATTATTGGGAAAAGGGTTAAGAACTGGGCAAGCCGTTACCGTATTGCATATCGAAGAGCTAAACGGGTTTATCTATCCGTGGCATTGGTCTTGGTTCTGATGGCATCTCTTGTCACCTGGGTTGCTTCCTCAAATTATTCTAATGATCTCCAACAAACCAATACACCCACGCCGATTACTCAAACACAATCGCCAACCTTGTCAACAGAATCATTAACCCCAAAACCTACAATACCGAATACTCAAGTACCATAGGCGGGTTAACCCGCAAAACACACACGGATAAAAGGCTTGGTCAATACACGGGCGGCTTGAATGTCTTGCCGGCTTAAGGCATAGACCCTGTATCCTTGGGTTTCACAAGCCCAATGGCGACTGAACCAACGCCCACATGATTTTTTGGGGGAATCTATCTGGTGCCCGCAAGTGCATACGTAATATAAGGATAATACAAAGCCGAGAGGGCTAAAGTGAATCTTGATAAGCCTTGATGGCTCGACGGGTTGTGTGCCAATTTCTTCCCCTTTTGATAGCTTCAATTCGACCCATGCGAGCTAGTAAACTGAGATACTCTTGGCTATAGGGGGTTCCAACACAGGCATCGCGCAGAGGCATCCATTCGTCCCCCGGTTCTGGCGCTCCAGATGGGGGGGCACATGCTTCCAGATAAAGATTGATACTACGTTCCACGGCTCGTCCAATAAAGTTGACCAAGGCATCGGGTTTTCCGGCATCTGCCCGTGCCAAAACAGAATAATACTGCCCGCGGTTTGCACGCAATATAATCGTTGGAGGATATCCTTTTCGCATCAGCAAAAGGTTCATCACCAACCGAGCTGTTCGACCATTCCCGTCCACGAACGGGTGGATCGCAACCAACCGGTGGTGTGCTTGAGCCGCATGAGCAACAGGGTGAAGATTGTTCTCTGCATTCATGACCCAATTGCACCATTCAGCCATGAGATTGGTAATTCGCCAGGATTCGGGCGGGATTATCGGCGCGCCAGCAATTCGCACTTGCGTTTTTCGATAACTGCCGGCGTTTTCATTATCAATGTTCGTCAGGATAAGCTTGTGTATTTGGCGGACATGAAATGCTGTGACCGGCTCAGTATTTTGGACCAGATCCTCGACATACTGGATGGCATCTCTATGGTTGATCACTTCAAAATGTTCGCGCAAGGTTTTCCCGCCAATGGTCAGTCCGGTTTCAAGAATCAAGCGAGTTTCTGGAAGGGTAACTGTACTACCCTCAATTGCATTTGAGTTATAAATCCATTCGATAAGAATTTCATCCCTCAAGCGGTTGACCGCTGCAACCGGGAGGGGACGAAGTCCATCCAGTTGGGCTTTCTTGGCTTCCAGACGTTCAAGTAATCGAACTTCGATCATCGCAGGCGTATATCGGTATCGGATTGATGATATTATACCATATCCGATATTAATAATCTGTTCTCGATAATTGAACGATCTTCCCGGGAGTGCATCCGGGGAAACCTCTTGTGTGAACATTATCTGTATATACCAGTGCCCCAAGGGAATTCGAACGACGTCCCCGCACCGGGGGTCCCTGTTTTGATCAGATTATTTGTGTAAATGGGGTATTAAAAAGTGAGTGCCCCTCGCGCAGCACCCCGGCAGGGGGCAAGGGAATTCGAATTTTGATCAGATTATTTGTGTAAATGGGGTATTAAA
>JABLXM010000112.1 GCA_013177815.1 Anaerolineae bacterium
CCGGGTCGAGCGTCAGCCGGTCGATCAACGCGGCGGAAAGCCCCGCCGCCTGCGCCTGACGAATATCGCGCTAGTTGGCTGCCAGGACTGCGCCGGCAGTCTCCTGCAGGGCAGCCGCCATGCCGCGCAAGGCGGCATCTTTTTGCTCACGCTTTGCCAGTGCCAGTGCTCTGCTGGCGACTTTTGCCTGTTTGCAGCGGGTTTCAATGGTTCCGGTCACAATATCACTCATGATTCACCATCAGCATGTTGTTGTGGTGGATGACCTCATCGCCGTAGGTGTATCCTAAACGCGCTTCGATCTGGTTGGAGCGTTGCCCGGCGATGCTTTCCAGGTCCTTGGCGCCATAGTTCACCATGCCCAGCGCCACCGGGCGATCTTTGAGATCCACGATCTGCACCACGTCGCCCCGCTCGAAGCCGCCGCTGGCAGCCCGGATGCCGACCGGCAGCAAGCTGCCGCCCTTGCGGATGGCGTTGGCGGCGCCGGCATCCACCTTGATCTGGAACGTTGCCGCGGCGCTGTTTGCCAGCATGTAGCGCTTCCGGCTCTCCAGTTTCGAGATCACCGGCGTGAAGCGCGTGCCAACCACCTCACCCGCGGTGATCTGCGCCAGCGCTTCCGGTCGTTTGCCATTGGTGATCACCACCGTCACCCCGGCGCGGCGCGCCAGGTCTGCCGCCAGCAGTTTGGTCTCCATGCCGCCGGTGCCCAAACCGCCCTGGCTGCCGCCAGCCGCCTGCCAGAGTTCCGGTGGGATCTCGGCGGAATCGACCAGCTTCACCAAACTTGCGTCGGGGTTGCGGCGCGGGTCGCCGGTGAACAATCCATCCTGGTCGGTCATCAGCACCAGCAGATCGGCTTCCACCAGGCTCGCCACCTGCGCCGAGAGGTTGTCGTTATCGCCAAAGCGGATCTCGTCCGTGGCGACGGTATCATTTTCATTAATAACAGGAATGACGCGATACGCCAGCAGCGCTTCGAGCGTGTTGCGGGCGTTCAGGTAGCGCCGCCGGCTCAACAGGTCATCCCGCGTCAGCAGCACCTGCCCTACGGTGATGCCGTACATCTGGAAAAGCTTGTTGTAGAGTTCCATCAGGCGGGATTGACCGACCGCAGCCAGCATTTGTTTCGCCGGGATGTGTTTTTCCAGCTCGGGGTGGTTGAGCGCCTCCCGCCCGGTGGCGATGGCTCCGGAGGATATCAGCATCACCTGGTGACCCTGGGCGTGCAGCCCCGCCACCTGTTTCACCAGTTCCAACAGGTGCGGGATTGAGATCTTGTCGCCCCCAGCCGTCAGCGTGCTGGTGCCTAACTTGATGATGATACGTTGCGCGGTTTCCGTCATTGGCGTTCTATCCACCATCAACCCGCTCTGGGTACGATTTGCGCCCGTCAACAACCGGTTTGATTACCCCGGCACGGCGCGTGATGGTGACGAATTTTATCACGGCGCGCATTTCAGTGGCTCAGGATCTGGGAGAGGAAGGTTTGGGTGCGCTCCTGGTGTGGCTTGGTGAAGAATTCCGTCGGCGGCGCCTGCTCTACGATCTGCCCGTGATCCATGAAGACGATCTCGTCCGCAGCAGCGCGCGCAAAGCCCATTTCGTGCGTCACCACCACCATTGTGATGCCCGCTCTTGCCAGGTCCAGCATCACATCCAGCACTTCCTTGATCATTTCCGGGTCCAGGGCGCTGGTGGGTTCGTCGAACAGCATGATTTTGGGATTTTGCGCCAGCGCGCGTGCGATTGCCACCCGCTGCTGCTGCCCACCTGAAAGCTGGGTGGGGTATGCGTTGGCTTTTTCCGGGATGCCCACCCGTTCAAGTTGCGCCTGAGCGACCTGCGCGGCTTCTTGCTTGGAGCGGTTGTTGACGATCCGTTGCGCCAGGGTGATATTTTCCAATACGGTCAGGTGCGGATAGAGGTTGAATAACTGGAACACCATGCCGATCTCGGCGCGCACGGCGTTCAACCGTTTGGGGTGGTCGTGCACCAGTTCGCCATCCACCCACACTTCGCCGCTGGTGGGTTTTTCCAGGTGGTTGATGCAGCGCAGCAGCGTCGATTTGCCGCTGCCGCTCGGTCCGATGATCACGACCACCTGCCCCTTTTCAACCGATAGGTTGACCCCGTTCAGCGCTTTCACGCTATCGAAGTATTTCTTCACGTTGCGCATCGATATCATATCGTTCTTACCGTTCATTCTGGCGCATCCTTTTCTCCATTGCCTTCACCAGGAAGGAAAGTGCCACCGTCATTGCCAGGTACATCACCGCCAGGATGCTGAACGCTTCTGGAAACTTGAACGAACGCCCGGCATACAAACGGGCGATCTGTGTGATATCGCGCACAGCCAGCACCGAGACGAGCGAGGAATCCTTGAGCATGGAAACGAAATCATTGCCCAGCGCCGGCAGAATATTGCGGATCGCCTGCGGCAGGATCACATAGCGCATTGCCTGGGTGTAACTCATGCCTTGTGAGCGGGCGGCTTCCATCTGTCCCTTCGGGATCGACTGGATGCCGGCGCGGAAGATCTCAGCCAGGAAAGCGCCGTAAGTGGTGGATAGCGCAATGATGGCACGCAGGTTCATGTCCACCTGGCTGATCTCCAGCGAGATGAACGGCGTCGCCAGGCTGCCAAATCCGGCTTCCAACATCATTGCCCCCAGCGCGTTCAGCCCCCGCACAAAACCCGGGATCGCCACCAGTGCGATGAAGAAAATCAGCACCAGCATGGGTATGCCGCGTATCAATTCGACGTAGAACGTTGCCAGGTTGCGGAACAGGACGTTGTTGGAGATGCGTCCCAAGCCGGTTACCAGTCCGAACAGGATGGCGACGGCGAACGCGATGATGGTCGTCAGGATCGTCACCGTCAATCCGGCGCGGATGATGCTGAACGCCTGGTTGAAATCCGGGTCGGTCGTGATCAGGACGAACACCAGCACTGCCAGCACGCCCATTCCCGCCAGCCACCACGGAAAATGTTCAAAGCGGGCGTGCCAACGCTGCCGGCTTTCTTCAGATAATCCAAAACTACGGGCGGGTTCCGCCCGTTCTTCAATACTCATGGGATCCTCCCCGGATCTTGGTTGGGTCGGCATTATCAAGTAGCAAGGGTGGGGCTGCCTGTTTGGATATCCGTCACGCCGGTTGATGCGAAGGGTCTCGCATAGAAAATCGTAGTTACTTTCGACCAGCCTGGCAAAATGACCCTACAGACAGCCCCATTTATCTTCTCTTCTTTTTGGCGATTATTGAATATCGTCGTAGGTGATGTTGAAGCCCGGACCGAAATATTTCATATTCAGCTCGTTCAGTGTGCCATCATCCATCATCGACTGTAGTGCCTGATTGATCGGATCCACCAGCTCCGAGCCGTTGGGGAAAGCGAACCCCAATTCGTCCGATGAGATGGAAGGACCGATCAGGTCCAGTTCGTCGGCGTTTTCGCCCTGGTAACCGAGCCCGACCACTTCGTCGATGATCACCGCGTCAACATCTTCGGAAAGCAGCGCCTGCACCGCAAATGGGAATTGCTCGAAACCTTTGATGCGCTCCTCCGGCAGGTAGCCGGTTGCAGTCTCATAGTTGGTGGTGTTGATCTGGGTGCCCATCACCAGGCTCTCATCCGCCGCGAAGGCTTCGATGCTGTCGAAGCGGGTTTCGCCCTTGCGCACCAGCAGCCGTTGGTTGATCTGGATGTAACCGATCGAAAAATCGACGATCTCATCGCGGGCTTCTGTGATGGTGATGCCGTCACCAGCCATGTCGAACTGACCATCCGCAACGGACTGAATCATCGTGTCCCAAGCCGATTCAACGTACACCGGCGTGCAGTTCAAGCGGCGGCAGATCTCGTTGAAGGTCTCATAATCCCAACCGCCAGGCTCGCCGCCTTCCAGGGAGATATAGTTGAACGGGAGGTATGCGTTCTCGACCGCAAATTCTATCTCCTGGCACTCCAGGTCAACGATAATGGCATCCGGGTCACCCAGGCAGCCCTCGGGCGCCGGCGTGGCGGCGGGCGTGCAGGCGCTTAGGGCAAATACGATCAAAAGGATACTGACGGCGAACAAATTTTTGCTTTTCATGGCTACTCCTCTTTTGTTTTTTATTGTGATTATCTAGTTGCTATTCTGTCTTTGACCTGGCTCTGGCTGGGAGCATAGTCAGCTTGGTGCTCGTTATTTGGTTGGTTGTATCGTTCGTTTATCACCTCCGGTCATTTTGAGTCGTTCTGCGCAGGAAAACAAAAACCCTCCACTCTGAAGGAGGGGAGGGCTGTTTTGGTGAATGATTGCTATGAATGATCTGAGATCAGGTACGCGCCACCGCTCCTTCGGATGAAAGGCTGGTCTTATGATGATGACGCTTGGCAACCTGGATCTTGAACATATTGGTGCGTTTTATAGCACAGGCATCGGCATATGTCAATAGAATCAAGCCAATTAAGTCAAAACTGACACAATGATGGCAAAAACAACTGCCGATGAGGCGTTGCGTTACGCCAATACATGCCGGCAGTTCCTCTGGTGAAAGTGAGAAACCATTCATTTTGCGCCAATAACCTTGACCGATGTCGCTTTCAGTTTTATAATTCAAGTATTGAATATTGGACAGCCTATGTCTTCGCCAAACAACCACGACCTGGTAATTTTGGAAAAACTTGAACAAGACCCTGAATCCTCGCAAGCCAGCCTTGCGGCTCAATTGGGGGTGGCGGTTGGAACCGTCAATTGGCACCTCAAGCGTCTGATCTCGAAGGGGTATGTCAAGGTCAGCCGTCTTGAGCGGCGGAAGTTGCGCTACATCATCACGCCTGAGGGCATGACGTTGCGGGCGCAAATGACGATGGATTACATCCAAAACTCTTTCCGCCTATATCGATTGATTCGCGAACGCGTCCTGGCTGCCGTGCTGGAAGTGCGCGCTGCCGGCTACGAGCAAATTCGTCTGGAAGCCGATGGCGATATTGGCGAGGTGTGCCAGTTGACCTGCCTGGAGCAGGGCGTGGAGATTGTGGAAGATGAAAATGCCCCCACCATGCGTTTGGTGGGGTTGAAGCTGTTCGTCGAGTTTCCCATTGCATCGAGCAAAGGAGAAGATTGAGCATGGCTGAAGGTGATTCATTCTGGTCTACCAAACGGGTATGCGTTACCGGCGGAGCGGGTTTTCTTGGTCGTGTCGTGGTGGAAAAACTCAAGCAGCGCGGCGCAGCGGAGATCATCATCCCCACCATCGAAAAATACAACCTGGTCGAACGAGCCGACATCGACCGTATGCTGGCGGATACTCACCCGGATGTGATCATTCACCTGGCGGCGCAGGTTGGCGGCATTGGCGCCAACCGCGAACATCCGGCGGAGTTCTTCTACGACAACCTGATGATGGGCGTGCAGTTGATGCACCGCGCCTGGCAGACCGGCGTGGCGAAATTCGTCGCCATTGGCACCGTTTGCGCCTACCCCAAGTTCACCCCCGTGCCTTTCAGCGAGGACAACCTGTGGGATGGCTACCCCGAAGAGACCAATGCTCCCTACGGTCTCGCCAAGAAGATGCTATTGGTGCAGGCGCAAGCCTATCGCCAGCAGTACGGCTACAACGCCATCTTCCTCCTGCCGGTCAACCTCTACGGTCCTGCCGATAATTTCAACCCCGCCTCCTCCCATGTCATCCCGGCTCTCATCCGCAAGTGCATCGAAGCCCAAGAAGCCGGTCGGGATGAAATCGTCCTGTGGGGCGATGGTTCGCCCACGCGTGAATTCCTGTATGTCGATGATGCTGCCGAGGGCATTCTGCTCGCCAGCGAGCGCTATGATCAGCCAGACCCGGTCAACCTCGGTTCCGGCAATGAGATTGCCATCCAGGACCTGGCGGCGCTCATCGCCCGGCTGACGGGTTTCGACGGTCGTTTCGTGTGGGATACCAGCCAGCCCAACGGGCAGCCGCGCCGTGCGCTGGATACCAGCCGCGCTGCGCAGCGCTTTGGTTTCCGCGCCCAAATGGATTTCGAGGAAGGTTTGCGTCGCACCATCGCCTGGTTCCGCGCCAACCGGATGGCATGACCTATGACGACCCAAAGTAAATACACCCCCATCACGCTCCTGCGCCCCTCGCACGGCTGGTTGTCGCTCAATTTGGGTGACCTGTGGCGTTATCGCGAGTTGATCTACTTCATGACCTGGCGTGATCTCAAAGTGCGCTACAAACAAACCTTGTTGGGCGCCAGTTGGGCTGTTTTACGCCCCTTTCTGACCATGGTGGTCTTCAGCATCTTCTTCGGTCAACTGGCTGGTGTACCTTCCGAAGGTGTGCCTTACCCCATTTTTTCCTTCGCGGCTTTGCTGCCGTGGGAACTTTTCAGCCATGCCCTCAGCGTCGCCAGCCGCTCGCTGGTGAACAATGCCCACATGATCACCAAAGTTTATTTCCCGCGCGTTATCTTGCCGCTCTCGTCGGTCCTCGCCGGTCTGGTCGATTTTGGCATCGCCTTACTGGTGTTGGGCGGCATGATGCTGTATTATGGCATCGCGCCCACCCCCCACGTCTGGACGCTGCCGCTGTTCCTGCTGCTGGCGTTGGTGACGTCGTTGGGCGTCAGCCTGTGGCTTTCTGCCATGAACGTGCTGTACCGCGATGTCGGCTACGTCACCCCCTTCCTGACCCAATTCTGGCTCTTCATCACGCCCATCGCGTATCCGGGTTCCCTGGTGCCGGAGCAGTGGCGTTTGCTCTATGCCATCAACCCCATGACCGGGGTGGTGGATGGTTTTCGCTGGGCGCTTTTGGGCATTGAAGCCAGCGCACCGGGTCCCACGCTGGCGGTCTCCTCGACCATTGCCGTGCTGCTGCTGGTCAGCGGGTTGATTTACTTCCGGCGCATGGAACGCCAATTCGCGGATCGCATATAGGGTGAATGACGATGAGTGACCTTTCAATCCGCGTCGAACAGCTCGGCAAACAGTACCGTATCGGTGCTCCTGTCACCCAATATATGACCTTGCGCGATCAGATGAGTGATGGGCTGGCACGCTTTGGTCGCCGCGCCAGCCATAAAGATGGGGTGAAAGCGCAGGATCATTACATTTGGGCGCTCAAAGACGTATCGTTCGAGGTTAAACAGGGCGAGGTGCTGGGGGTCATCGGTCGCAACGGCGCCGGCAAATCCACCCTGCTGAAAGTGCTCTCCCGCGTGACCGAACCGACCGAGGGCTACGCCGAAATTCGCGGGCGGGTGGGTGCGTTGTTGGAGGTCGGCACCGGCTTCCATCCTGAGTTGACCGGGCGCGAGAACATCCTTCTCAACGGCGCCATCCTGGGCATGAAGCGCAGCGAGATCGAGAGCAAGTTCGACGAGATCGTGGCTTTCTCGGAAGTCGAGAAATTCATCGATACGCCCGTCAAGCGCTATTCCAGCGGTATGTACCTGCGACTGGCGTTTGCCGTGGCAGCCCACCTTGAACCGGAGATCCTGGTCGTCGATGAGGTTTTGGCGGTTGGTGATGCCGAGTTCCAACGCAAATGCCTGGGAAAGATGAGCGACGTGGCGCAGGCGGGGCGCACGGTGTTGTTCGTCAGTCACAACATGTCCGCCATCCTGCGTCTCACCAGTGAGGCGCTGGTGCTTGACCACGGCAACCTGGTGATGCGGGCGCCATCCGCGCAGGCGGTGGATTACTACCTTTCGCATGGGCTTTCGCAAGAGGGTGAGCGCGCCTGGTCCCCGGATGAGGTGCCGCTTGAAGCCGCGCCTTTCCGCCCGCTGAAGGTCAGGGTGCTGAACAAGGATGGTCAGGTGGTGGATACCATTCGTTCTGTCGAAGCAGCCGCCATCGAGGTCGAATA
The DNA here is from genome assembly GCA_013177815.1 of Anaerolineae bacterium. Taxonomy (GTDB): domain Bacteria; phylum Chloroflexota; class Anaerolineae; order Anaerolineales; family Anaerolineaceae; genus JABLXM01. The sequence continues at coordinate 7,858 of JABLXM010000112.1, forward strand.
CGAACTCACCGCAGCCCTGACCGGCTTGCGGGTCGGCATTTACCTGATGACCACGCGCGGCGAGTACATATTCACCTCCTTTGATACCGATGACCCGCAGGCATTCGAGCGCCTTAGCGCCCGTGCGGCTGGACGCTACACCAGCCGTTGCATCCTTCCGCCGGACTTTTTGAACGAGGGGCGCTACCTGGTCGGCGTCAACGCCAGCAGTTTCCGGGTCAAGCGTTACTTTCAAGATGAGCAAGCGCTGGCTTTCAACGTGGATGCTGCCGGTGCGCCCGGCATGCACTGGCTGGAGCCGCGCCTGGGTCCCGTGCGACCGCGATTGGATTGGACGATTAACCATTTGGATGGATAATGGGATCAAGCAAAGAGAACATCAAGAACTTTTTAGGACAGATACCACTGACCGCCGAGGTCTACTGGCTGCTGCGTCAGCGCGGCAAACCCATCAGCCGCTTTTCGCTCAAACATTTGCAAGCCGAATTGCCGGGGTTGGTGAAAACGGCGAAGAATTTTCGTGCCGGCGCCGAACCGGGCAAGAAGGTCTTCATCTTTGCCACGCTGCATTACTGGATCGAACATGCTGCCCTGGTCGGCGTTGCGCTGGCTGCCCGCGGACACCAGGTGACGCTGGGGTATTTGCCATATAGCGAATGGCAGAATCCCATCAATCTCTTCGACCTGCGGCGGAACAACGCCTACGCTAAAAAAGTGCTCTCGCCGGCAGAAGAGGTGATGCGGGTGATCAGCCTTCTGCAAGTCAAACCGGATTTCCGCCCCATGCCGGATACGCTGCATTCGATCGTAGAAAAAGTCACTCAGTATGACAGCCAGTATACGATGCAGGTGGAGGAGGTCGATCCGGCGGAGGATATCTACCAGTTGCGCTGGCAACGCAATGAAGCCGTCGCCCGCGTCGGCTATAACCTGTTCCATGCCAACCGTCCAGATGTTGTCATTGTCCCCAATGGATCCATCCAGGAGCTTGGCGTCATCTATCGCCTGGCGCGCGCTATGAAGATTCCGGTCACCACCTATGAGTTCGGTGACCAGCGCGACCGGATCTGGCTGGCGCAGGATGGCGAGGTCATGCGTCAGGAGACGGATGGGTTGTGGCGCGCCTGCCAGGACCAGCCCTTGAGCGAGCATGAGATCACCGAGGTCAAAGAACTCTTCCGCGCCCGCCAGAATGGGCGCGTTTGGCAGAACTTCCTGCGCCTGTGGCAGGATACGCCTTCCAGCGGGGGCGTGGCTGCCCGCGCCGCCCTCAAACTGGACGAACGCCCGGTTGTGCTGCTTGCCACCAATGTGCTGGGGGACAGCCTCACGCTCGGACGGCAGGTGTTCACCCATACCATGTCGCAATGGATCAGCCGTACCGTGCAATACTTCGCCGGGCGACCGGATACCCAGTTGGTCATCCGCATCCATCCGGGGGAGGTGCTTACCCACGGCGTCTCGATGATGGATGTCGTCCACAATGTGTTGCCCAAGTTGCCGGAAAACATTCACCTCATCCGTCCCAAGGACAAGGTCAACACCTACGATATCGTCGAGATCGCCGATTTGGGGCTGGTGTACACCACCACCGTCGGGTTGGAAATGGCGCTTGGCGGGCTGCCGGTCATCGTTGCCGGTCAAACTCACTACCGCGGGCGCGGTTTTACTTATGACCCGGATTCGTGGGTGGCGTATCTCAAGCAATTGGGCACCATCTTGGAAGATCCGGCAGCCCATCGTTTGAACCCAACCCAACTGGAACACGCCTGGCGTTATGCCTATCGTTTCTTCTTCAGTTACCCCTTGCCCTTCCCCTGGCACCTGGTGCGCTGTTGGGAGGATTACCAGGAACACCCACTGGATGAGGTGTTGTCAGAACAGGGCTGGGCAAAGTACGGCAGGACCTTCGATTACCTGGTGGGTGAACCTATCGATTGGCGCTGTGAACTCGCCCGCCCGGTGGAGGGGTAAGCCGCCATGTCCCAGCCGCGCATTCAAGATAGCGTGCAGGATTTCTACGACCGGGTCGGCTGGCAAAAGGGCGCAGACGATCTTTACCAGAACGCGCGCTACGAGGATCTGCGACCTGTTTCACGCGAATACATCCATCGGTGCCATTTGAGGGTCGGCAGGCATTTGCCGCCCGGTGGCGATATGCTGCTGGATGCCGGCTCCGGTCCGGTGCAATACGAGGAATACCTGACTTACTCCGCGGGCTATCGCAAGCGCGTCTGCCTGGATATCTCGATCGTTGCGCTGCAAGAGGCACGCCAGCGCCTGGGCGACCAGGGGGAATATGTCGTTGCGGATGTTGCCCGCTTGCCGTTCGCCTCGGCTGTTTTCGATGGCGCCGTCTCGTTGCATACCCTGCACCATCTTTCGGAGGATGAACAGTTGCACGCCTACCGGGAGATCCACCGGGTGTTGATGCCCGACCGCCGCGCCGTTGTGGTCAATGGCTGGACGTATTCCCCATTGATGCGCTTCTTCCAGCCATTGGTGGCTGTGATGGAATGGGTCGGCATCGCCATTGCCCGCCTGCGCGGCAAACCGACGCCGACGAAGCCAACCGGGAAAGCCGCCGGTCAACAAGAGCGACCAACCGGGACGTTCGTGCGTAAGCTGGATGCCCGCAGACTGCGCGATCAACTGGATCCCATCATGCCGTATGAGATTCGCGCCTGGCGTAGCGTCAGCGTGCGCTTCCTGCGCGCGGTTATCCATGCGCCGCTGGCAGGTAAATACTGGCTGCGTTTGTTGTTCTGGCTGGAGGAGCGATTCCCGCGCTGGTTTGGTG
>JABLXM010000113.1 GCA_013177815.1 Anaerolineae bacterium
TCGTCGAAGTACCGATGGGCATCACCCTGCGCGAGGTCATCGCTATTTACGCCAAGGGCATCAAGAACGGGCGCACATTCAAATTGGCTCAAACCGGTGGCTCCAGTGGCTCTATCATCCCCGCTTCGTTACAGGACACTCCCATGGACTTCGATAGTTATTCCAAGGCGGGTGTCTCCCTTGGTTCCGGCGCTCTTCTGATCTGCGATGAGGATACCTGTGTGGTCGACTTGGTGCGCGTCCTGGTCAACTTCTTCCGCGTCGAAAGTTGTGGCAAATGTAATCCCTGCCGTATCGGTACACAAAAAGCGTATGAGTTGTTGACCAACATCACCGAAGGGGTGGGGAAATCGGAAGATTTGGATACCCTGATCTCGATTAGCAACAACCTTTATCAGATGTCGAATTGTGGGCTTGGACAAACCGCCGCAACGCCGATCAACGATATGCTCAAACATTTCCGCGCTGAAGTTGATGCGCATATAAAACTAAAACTTTGCCCGACGGGTGTCTGCTCGATGAGTGGGCATCTTGTTCACGCATGACCATTCAGGACGGAGTAACGATATGATGATAAACATTACGATTGATAATGTGCAGTACCAGGTAGAGGAAAATATCACAGTCCTGGAAGCCGCTCGTAGGGTTGGCGTTCATATTCCAACCTTATGTGACCACCCGGAATTGTCCCCCTATGGTGGTTGTCGCCTATGTCTGGTCGAGATCGATGGAGCTCGCACCCTGCAACCATCCTGTACCCTTCCGGTTGTTCCGAATATGGTCGTGCGAACGAATACCGAACGGGTCAAGACAGCCCGCAAGTTCATCCTGACCATGATCTTCAGCGAACGGAATCATTTCTGCCCCTATTGCCAGGTAAGTGGCGGCGATTGTGAATTACAAAACGCTGCATATGGCGAAGAAATGACCCATTGGTCCCTGCAACCCAACTGGAAATCCTACCCAATGGACGCTTCGCACGAATACATCATTTTGGAGCACAACCGCTGCATTCTTTGCCGGCGCTGTGTTCGCGCGTGCGGAGAGTTGGCAGGCAATTTCACCCTGGGCTTCGAAGAACGTGGCGCAGATTCCATGCTCGTGGCTGACCTGGGCGTGCCTCTGGGCGAAAGCACCTGTATCTCCTGCGGTACTTGTGTCCAAGTCTGCCCCACCGGGGCACTGATCGATCGCTGGAGCGCGTATCGTGGTCGCGAAACTCAGGTCGATCACCATGAAACCATCTGTGTGGGGTGCAGCATCGGTTGTGGTATCGATGTATTGACCCGTGACAACAACCTGGTCCGCATCGAAGGCGATTGGGAGGCTGCCGTCAACAACGGCGTCATTTGCAAGGTCGGACGCTTTCATCCAGTTGATAATGATCGCGAGCGCATTCTGACGCCGCTCGTTCGTAAAGATGGAAAACAAAAGGCAACCACCTGGGATGAAGCCATTGGCTTCATCGCCGATCAGATAAGATCGTCAAAGAATGGTGACGGAACGAAAGTCGCCGGCTTGATTTCAACCCGTCTGCCGGCAGAAACGCTTTTCCAATTCAAGGAATTATTTGCTGATCAGTTGGACTGCAAAGCAGTCACGAGCTTGGAAGAAGGTTTACCAAACGCCAATCCAACCCGTTATGCGGAAGTATCGGGTCCATTCGAAGCCCGTTTGGAAGTGATCGACCGGTCAGACTGCATCGTCGTCCTTGACTGCGATTTGGTTGACAAGCATGAGGTTGCCGGCTTCATGGTCAAACGAACGATATCGAATGGAGCCAAATTACTGGTTCTATCCAGCGAGGACAATAAACTCGGTCAGCCTGCTGATGTATTCATAAAGATTGACAAAGCAGCGGTGAAGGATGTTATCAGCGGTTTACATGCCGCCCTCATGGCTGATAATGAAAGGGTGAAAAAGGCATCTGCCGCCTCTGGAGTACCACAAGACCAGTTCACCACAGCGGCGCAACTTCTGAAAGATTCTCAACGCCCGGTGTTCATCTACGGTAAGAATATCTCCGCCGATGAACCGGATCTGTTCGATCAGGTCGTTGACCTCAAAAAAGCATTGGGCTTGCCGAGAGATGACTATTCGGGCTTATTGGGATTGAAAGGTAAAGCCAACAGCCTCGCAGCTACCCAATATGGTCTGGATAAAGCGGTGGACCTCGCTGACCAAAAAGTGGCCTTCGTTTCACTTGGCGATGACGAAATCAGCCAACGAACGATGTCAGCACTGGAGCAAGTGCCGTTTCTTGCGGTTTCTGCAACCTACACCTCAGCATTGACATCCAAGGCAGATGTGGTCTTGCCCGCCGCCAATTGGATGGAACAAAGCGGTCATTATGTCAATCTTGAAGGCAGGATACAGAAAGCCAATGCCTCGCTTGATGCACCCGAGAATATTTGGACGAGCAGTAAGATCATTCACGAACTTGCTGAAGCCCTGGGCATTAAAGCAGAAGGACACACCTGGAAGAAGGAACTAACTACCCGGGCGTCTTCGGCTGTATTATTTGAATAATCTTTCCTTTGACTGAAAGATGAATTGGAGACGATCATGACGAAACCCAAGATCTCAAGCGACTGGTTGGCTGGATGCGCTGGCTGCCATATGTCATTATTGGATATCGATGAGCGCATCATCAAAATTGCGGAGCTCGCGGATCTCCGCGCTACACCCATCACAGACCTGAAAGAACCTGACGAGGATGGTGTGGATGTTGGCATCCTCGAAGGTGGCATCAACAACACAGCCAACGAGGAAGTCGCGCATAGAATGCGCGCCCGCTGTAAATTACTGGTGTCCTTCGGCGATTGCGCCGTATTTGGCGGTGTTCCGGCAATGCGCAACTTTCATGGCATCGAAGCCTCACTACAACGCGCCTATGTTGATACCGAAAGCACCGACTCCGAAGGCAAGATTCCGGATGACCCGGAACTCTGCACCATGACTAAAGTGCGCGCAATTCATGAAGTCGTGCCAGTGGATATATTCCTGCCTGGCTGCCCGCCCGATCCGGATGTCATATTTTACGCGCTGAGTGAACTGGCGCAAGGTCGTATTCCTGAATTGAAGGACGACCTTCTCCAGTGGAATTAGATTAAGGAGTCCAATATGGTAGCTCAAAAAATTACGATTGAACCTGTGACCCGGATTGAAGGGCATGCGAAAATCACCATCCGTATGAAGGATGATGGCAAGGTCGACCATGCGTATTTGCATATTAATGAATTTCGCGGTTTCGAAAAGTTCTGTGAGGGACGGCTCGTCTTCGAGATGCCACACATCACCCCCAGAATCTGCGGCATCTGCCCGGTAAGCCACCACTTGGCTGCCGCCAAAGCCGCCGATATCGTAGTAGGCTCGCCGCCTCCCAGACCGGCTTCTCTACTTCGAGAATTGATGCACATGGGGCAGATCATCCAAAGTCATGGTATGCACTTCTTTGAACTTGCCGGACCGGATCTTCTGCTTGGTTTCGATGCAGACCCGGCTGTCCGCAATGTGATTGGGCTTATCCAAGTCAATCCGGACCTGGCAGTCAAAGCGGTTAATCTTCGCAAGTTTGGGCAGGAGATCATCCACACGCTTGGCGGCAGGCGCATCCATCCCGTCTTCGCTGTTCCCGGCGGCGTCAATAAAGCGTTGTCACCCGCTGAACGTGAAACGATCCTCGCAGGTGTGGATGAGGCGATCAGCACAATCCAACTGGGTATCCAGATCATGAAAGACTGGGCTTCCAAAAATATGGAAGATATCAATAAATTTGCGGTATTACAGACCGGATATATGGGTCTGGTCACCCCGGAAAATAGCCTCGAATTATATGATGGGAATATCAGGCTGGTGGATAAAGCCGGTTTCGAGCTTGAAAAGTACGACGCTCAGAATTACCTCGACTATATCGCAGAGCATGTGGAGCCATGGTCGTACCTTAAATTTCCCTATTATAAGAAAATGGGTTGGCCCAATGGTGTCTACCGCGTCGGTCCGCTGGGGCGCCTGAACACGGTAGAAAAAATCGATACACCCCTCGCCCAGGAAGAATTCATGAATTGGAAAGCCATTAACAACGGCGCTCCGGTCGAGAATACGCTCTACTTCCATTACGCCCGCTTGATCGAATGTCTGTTTGCGGCGGAAAAAGTGGCACACCTTCTGGACGATCCGGACATCATGAAAACGGACATCATTAACACCAGAACCGATTTTAAAGGCGAGGGTGTTGGCATCATCGAAGCTCCGCGCGGCACATTGATCCACCACTATTGGGCGCAACCGAATGGTCAGCTCGAGCGTGTCAACCTGATCGTGGCTACCGGTCACAATAACTGGGCGATGAGCGAATCGGTTGACCAGGTGGCGAAAACCTATATCGACGGACCTGTCACCGAAGGCATTCTGAACCGCATCGAAGCAGCAGTGCGCGCCCACGATCCCTGTCTATCATGTTCGACCCACGCCATCGGGCAAATGCCGATGATCGTAGATGTTGTAGACCAATCCGGAGAGCTGATCCGATCAATGCGCCGCGATTGATTTAGTACATTATTCAACCATTTCTGGGTTTGGGTGGCAATACCATCCATCCAAACCCACCACTTTTAGTATGAGCAAACTGATAATCGGTTACGGGAATCCATATCGCCAGGATGATGGTGTTGCATGGCATATCCTGCAAGAACTTTCTGGAAGATTGGATATACCCGCTGCTGCTCCGTTTGAGCAGGGGTTTCTACCTGCTTCCCAACCTGTAGACTTGTGGAGTGTGTTACAGATCGTCCCTGAAATGGCTGAGCAAATCGCCCAATACGAACGGGTTTGCTTCGTGGATGCCCATACCGGCATCGTGCCTGAAGATGTCTCAGTAAGTGAAGTAATTGCTGAATATTCTTCATCTCCCCTCACTCATCACCTTACACCAAGCGCTCTGCTGTCAATCACCAACGCTTTATACTCGGTTAATCCCCGGGCGTTACTTGTCTCTATCAGAGGTTACGAATTTGGTTTTATTGAATCACTTTCAGAAAGAACAAAAAAACTCGTCCCACTTGCAACTGACCGAATAATGAGTTTTATCAACTCGAATTCCGATGCTTGAATGCTGTTTGCGCTCATAATAATCTCAAGGAAAAAAGCAAATGAACAACAATACGATCAATATTGATGCAATATTACCCAATGAAATGGCTAGCCGCGCTGAAACGGTCGGTGTCAAGAAAGCTAATCTGGCTTTTTTGCCTACCTTATTATTGTCAATTCTTGCCGGTGCATTCATAGCAATTGGTGCTTTCTTTTCAACCACCGTTATCGCTGGCGCCAATGATCTACCGTACGGGATCGTACGTTTTCTTGCCGGGCTGTCTTTTTCGATTGGCTTGATCCTGGTGGTCGTTGGTGGCGCTGAACTTTTTACTGGCAATAACTTGATTGTGATGGCTTTCACATCCGGTAAAGTGTCAGCCCAAAAACTGCTCCGTAATTGGGTGATCGTCTACCTGGGCAATATGATCGGTGCGGTATTGACCGCTCTTTTGATGTTCGTCACCCGCCAATATACCTTTGGTAATGGCACGGTCGGTCTGACAGCATTGAATATCGCCAAATCCAAGACCGGGCTTGATTTTGTTCAAGCGTTAGCTCTGGGTATTATGTGCAATGCATTGGTCTGCCTGGCTGTATGGTTATGCTTTTCTGCCAGAACAACCACGGATAAAATACTCGCGATCATATTCCCCATCACGGCTTTCGTTGCCTGCGGTTTTGAACATAGCGTTGCCAATATGTATTTCATTCCGATCGGGATTTTCATTCGAACCTGGGGTTCCCCTCAGTTTTTTGAAATAATAAATAAGCAACCCGCAGACTTTTCGACAGTGTCATGGGCAAACTTTTTCGGAAATCTTGTGCCCGTTACAATTGGGAATATCATTGGTGGTGCATTTATGGTCGGTCTGGTTTACTGGTTCATCTATTTGCGAGAAAAGCGCTATGAGTAGCAGTATCTCGTTCCCACATTCGCGGATGGCACGGGTTTCAAAACAGCCTGGAGAATTAAGTGGATAAGATCCCTATGAAACCAGATTCACAACTGATCAGGGCACTAAAATCCATTCCATGGTTCTTTGATCTGGATGATACGCAATTGGCGAGATTGGCATCCATAGGTAAGATATGGGAATTTGATCAGGGTGATGTGTTGATTGACGAAGGGATCGGAAGACCTGATCTGGTCATCATCCTGACCGGTTCAGCTTCGATAGAAACCCGGCTTCCGATTCAATCGTTTGTCAAGGTTGGAACTGCCGAGGCGTTGGATTTGCTTGGCTGGACTGGTATGACACCAATTTATCATGATATGATCGTTCGAGCGGTTGGGCTTGAAGAAGGTCGCGCATTGTTGTTTAATTCGTCAATGTTATCCGACCTGTGCCGTAAAGACCATCAAATCGGATATATTGTTCTGAACCGCGTTGCCAACGATATGGCGCGCCGATTTTTAGAAATGCAGATCTTTATGTCCAATGTGATCATCCAAAAATCATGGAACCGCTCTCTGGATATGTAATTCATATTATGATAATAGTGGTATAAACATATAACTTAGGCGTAGGTTATGCACGAATTATCGGTGACAGAAAGTATTCTAGAAATCGCAAGCAGACATGCCAAACAAGCCGAAGCAATAAAAGTAACTGATATTCATATTGTTTTGGGAAGGCTATCCAGCATTGTGGATGATTCGGTTCAATTTTATTGGGATATCATTAGTGAAAATACCCTTTGCTCAGGAGCAAAACTGCATTTCAAACGCATTCCAGCCATGTTGCTTTGCCTTAACTGTCAGTATGAGTACCAACTGGAGGGAGAACTTATGCCTTGTCCCAAGTGTGGCAGCCCCCAGGTAAAAGTCACCACAGGCGAGGAATTCTGGCTGGATAGCATTGAAATCGAGCGTTGATTAATAGCAGGAGAAATGATGAGCCCAGAAAAAGTTGCTGTTGTCGAAAAAATATTGAGCGCCAATGATCAGGTTGCACAATTGAATCGCGCACGCCTTGAAACAAAAAATATATTTTCAATCAACATTATGGCATCTCCGGGGGCAGGCAAGACAAGCGTGATCATGAGAACCATTCAAAATTTGCAAAATACGATCAAGATCGGGGTTATCGAAGGAGATACAGCGCCGGTCACGATTGATGCAGATAAGATCACCCAGGCGGGGGTGCCGGCGATCCAGATCAACACCGGTGGTGATTGTCATTTGGACGCAGTGATGCTCGCTTCCGGGTTGGAACAATTTCCCTTATCGGATATCGATTTGTTGATCGTGGAAAACGTTGGCAATCTCATCTGCCCGGTCGCGTTCCAACTGGGCACCCATCTCAACGTATTGATCGCATCGATACCGGAAGGCGATGATAAGCCATATAAATATCCAGCCATGTATCGTGGTGTGGATATTTTGATTATTAATAAGATAGATCTGTTACCCTATATTGACTTTAACATGGATTACTTTTTACAGGGCGTCAGGATGTTGAATCCTGAACTTGTTTCGTTTCCGTTGTCATGCAAAACTGGCGAAGGTGTAAAATCTTGGACTGAATGGCTGTTGCAGCGGGTCAGGCAGAATAGTCATCCGAAGGAATGAATGTTATCCGGAACTCACATCAATATCGCAGGCATCGTTCAAGGCGTGGGGTTTCGACCCTTTGTATATGAACTTGCAAACCGATATGATCTGAAAGGATGGGTACGGAACACTTCAAGCGGGGTTGAAATAGAGATACACGGTAAACAGGTGGATTTGGATGCCTTCATCAACACGCTTCGCGATTCGCCCCCGCCACTGGCGCGCATTGATTTGATCACCTCAGAAGATCGGGCGTATTGTAAATTATCGCGCTTCGAGATCATCGAAAGCCAGCCAGACCCAACTGCATTCGTCCCCGTCTCACCCGATATCGGTATATGTCCAGATTGTCTGCGTGAATTGTTTGATCCATCTGATCGCAGATATCGTTACCCCTTTATCAACTGTACGAATTGCGGCCCCCGGTTCACCATTATTCGGGATGTTCCATATGACCGTCCCAAAACGACCATGTCAAAGTTTCGCATGTGCCCCGATTGCCAGGCGGAGTACGATGATCCACGCAATCGCCGCTTCCATGCTCAACCGGTAGCTTGTCACGAATGCGGACCACAATTATCGCTGCTTGTTGACGACAGGACAATTGCAAACCGTGACAATGCAATCCAAATCGCTCGCAGCATGATCTTGGATGGAAAGATCGTTGCCATAAAGGGAATCGGCGGTTTTCATCTTGCTTGTAACCCGTATGATGCTGGCGCTGTCGCACGTCTTAGAGCGCGAAAACTCCGGTCTAATAAACCCTTCGCACTTATGGCAAGTGACCTGGGAATAATTCAAAAACATGCCATCGTGTCACCGGTCGCCGAAATGATTTTGCGATCTAGAGAGAAGCCTGTGGTCCTAATCGACCGGTCAACGAATTCCGAATTGGATCAGGCGATCGCCCCTGGACAATCCACACTCGGTTTCATGCTGCCATATACCCCCCTGCATCACTTGTTGCTCAAAGCAGAAGCTCCTTTTCCGGATATCTTGGTCATGACCAGCGCCAACCTTAGCGAAGAGCCGATCGCCTATCGTGACGAGGACGCGCGAACTCGATTGTCACCCTTGGCAGATGGCATCCTGACCCATGATCGTGATATCAATATCCGCACGGATGATTCAGTATCTCAATATTTCATGGATCTGCCATATCCGGTCAGGCGTTCACGTGGTTACGCCCCCAACCCGATCCAATTGCCTTCTGACGTCGGCGAGATCCTTGCGACCGGCGCTGAATTGAAAAATACATTCTGCCTTTCCCGCGGTTCCTATGGATTCGTCAGCCACCATATTGGAGACTTGGAAAACCACGAAACCTATGAAGCATTTTCTGAGGGGATCAAGCATTATGAACGCTTGTTCCGCATTGAACCCAAAATCTTGGCGTGCGATCTCCATCCGGATTATTTGTCGACCCGCTACGCCTTGAAACGCGCCGAAGAAGAGCAATTGCCTCTTTTCCAAATCCAGCATCATCATGCCCACCTGGCAGCTTGTATCGCCGATAACAAATACTATTCAGATCAACCCGTGATCGGATTGTGCTACGACGGCACCGGGTACGGCACGGATGGCACCATTTGGGGCGGCGAGGTTCTGGTTGGCAATTATGCTTCCTTTGTACGTATGTACCATTTGGAACCATTTCTCCTGCCAGGGTCGGAATTGGCTATCCGCAATCCCGTTAGGATTGCCCTTTCCCTGCTTTGGCAATTCGGATTGGATTGGGATGAAAGCCTGCCCCCTGTGATAGCTACCAGTAATGAAGAGCGGCTGGCATTGCGCACCCAGTTGGAAAAGAAACTGAACTCGCCGATCACCACCAGCATGGGGCGTCTGTTTGACGCCATATCCGCCCTGATCGGCGTATGTCAATTCACCACTTACGAAGCTCAGGCTGCTGTGGAATTGCAAACAATTGCAGATCCGGATGAAATTGGCTCGTACGATATTAATCTAAGCGACGATCAGATCGATATCGCTCCGTTGGTTGGTGGCATTTATACCGATTTAGTAAATGGTGTCTCCCCTGCCGCCCTGTCTGCCCGCTTCCACAACACCCTGGCGGAAATATCCCTGAAAGTCTGCCAGACCGCATCCACCACCTACGATACACAAGTGGTTGCCCTATCTGGCGGAGTGTGGCAAAATAAGCTCCTGCTGGAAAGAACATACCAGAAGTTGATGCAGTCTGGTCTACAGCCGCTTATCCACCGTCAGGTTCCAACCAACGATGGCGGCATATCTCTAGGTCAATTGATGATCGCGGCAAAGTTAGCGAAAGGAATGTGAGGAAATTATGTGCTTGGGTGTCCCTGGAAAGATCACGGAATTCATCGACCAGCCTGGCTTGAAAATGTGCAAGGTCGATTTCGGCGGCGTATCCAGAACGGTGTGTATCGAGACCCTACCCGAAGCGAAGATCGGAGATTATGTCATCGTCCATGCCGGTTTCGCATTGAACCTGCTGTCTGAAGATGAAGCGATGCTAACCCTCGATACGTTACGCGAACTGGCTTTGTACGATGAAGAAGAAATACTGGACGGCATTGACCCACAATCGGAGTAGAGCTTGCGTTACATAGATGAATTCCGAGACCCTGACCTGGCAAAACGACTTATCAAGGAAATCCATAAAGTCGCAAAGCATGAATGGGTTATCATGGAAATCTGTGGTGGTCAAACCCATGCCATTTTGCGCTATGGTTTGGATGAATTACTACCGCCCAATATCGAATTGGTTCACGGTCCTGGCTGTCCAGTCTGCGTGACCTCCCTTGAACTGATTGACAAAGCGTTGATCATTGCCGGGCAACCGAATGTGATCTTCACATCCTATGGTGACATGTTGCGGGTCCCGGGTTCGAATGGCGACCTTTTTAAGGTCCGGGCTGCTGGCGCAGACATTCGAGTGGTCTATTCCCCCCTTGACGCTGTAACAATCGCGCAAAAAAATCCATCGAAACAGGTGGTTTTTTTCGCCATCGGATTCGAAACGACAGCGCCCCCCAACCTCGCGTCGGTCGCTCAAGCGGAACGTCTTGGGTTGGATAACTTCTCGATCCTCGTCTCTCAGGTGCGTGTACCGCCTGCCATGCATGCCATTCTCGGCTCACCACACAATCGTGTGCAAGGCTTTCTCGCCGCCGGGCACGTATGTTCAGTGATGGGTTACTGGGAATATCCCCCCATTGCGGAACAATACCATGTACCCATAACCGTCACCGGTTTTGAACCCTTGGATTTATTGGAGGGTATTCGCCAAAATATCACCATGTTGGAACAAGGGCAATTCGATGTGACCAACGCGTATTCCAGGGTTGTCACAGAGCAAGGGAATACTGCCGCACAAAGAATGATCGACACTTACTTCGAATCTTGTGATCGAAATTGGCGCGGGATAGGGCTGATACCTGCTAGTGGTTGGAAACTGCGTGATGAATACAACCGGTTCGATGCCGACATTCAATTCAATACCGGCGATATCCAAACCAAAGAATCTTCCATTTGTATTGCCGGGCAGATTCTGCAAGGGATCAAGAAACCATTCGAGTGCCCAGCATTCGGCACGCTCTGCACCCCGGAGAACCCGCTAGGAGCCACGATGGTCTCCGCAGAAGGCGCCTGCTCCGCGTATTTTCGTTATAAATCATCGCATGTGAATAGTTGAGTCGAATGAGCGATCATCACCCCCCCGTATATGAAGGTCTGAATTGTCCCGTGCCGTTGCGGCACACGGAAGAGATCATTCTGGGTCATGGCAGTGGCGGTAAATTGACCGACGATCTTATAAAAAATGTCTTCATGCCGCATCTAGCCAGCCCGCCCCTCTCCGAAGCAAATGACTTCGCCGTTGTTCAACCCGACCCAAATAAAACGGCAGAAGGTTCGCTCATTGTCTCGACCGATGGGCATATCGTTTCACCTATCGTTTTTCCTGGTGGGGACATTGGTCGATTGGCGGTTTGCGGAACGGTGAATGATATCTCCATGTCAGGTGGCACGCCACTGTATCTAACCGCCAGTTTCATACTTGAAGAAGGTTTGCCGGTCGTCCAATTGCGGGATGTCGTAAAATCGATGAAGGAAGCAGCGGAAGAAGCCAATGTTCAGGTGATCGCCGGAGATACGAAAGTCGTTGAGCGCGGCAAGGCTGATAAGATATTTATCGCGACCACCGGCATCGGCTGGTTACCAAAATCTCGGCAAATCAACGGCAAGATGGCACAACCCGGCGATGTTGTTATCGTTTCAGGCACACTTGGCGATCACGGTATCGCCGTACTTGCTGCCCGAGAAGAACTGGGATTCCTCACCGACCTGAGATCCGATGTTGCGCCATTGAACCATCTCATCGCGGGTCTATTGCGTTCTGCCCCCAACACCCATGTTCTACGCGACCCAACCCGCGGTGGTTTGGCAACTTCGTTGAACGAGATCGCCAATCAAAGTCAGGTTAGTATATGGATAAAAGAACAGGATATCCCCGTTAACCCCGCAGTAAACGCTGCATGTGAAATGTTGGGTTTCGACCCAATGTACATCGCAAACGAAGGTAAGGTGATTGCAATTGTCCCCGCCGATGAAGCCAGGGAGGCTTTATCGGCGATACAGGAAAACCCATATGGGCGTCACGCCGCGATCATAGGCGAAGTCCGGCAAAGCCATGCCGGTCAAGTGCTGATGCAGACCGCGATCGGCGGAACCCGGATACTGGAGCGTCTCGCGGGCGAAATCTTGCCACGTATTTGTTGATAACGCACCTCACGGCATTCACAAGAAAGGGGAGTGTCTAGATTGATGGGGGTAGTAAAATAAAGGGATGAAAACATGTCCCAAATGCGGAAGTCAGGAACGCCAGAACCGGGATGGGGTGACAGGAGCTGGTAGCCAGCGATATAAATGCATGCAATGCGGAAGCAAATACACGCCAGTGCAGAAAGCGCGCGGATATGATCTAGAGACGCGCAAGAAAGCCATTCAGATGTATGTAG
>JABLXM010000114.1 GCA_013177815.1 Anaerolineae bacterium
ATATCGCATTCATCAAGTACTGGGGAAACCGGGATGAAGCCCTGCGGTTGCCGATGAACGGGTCGATCTCTATGAACCTGGACGGGCTTTTCACCCGCACGGCGGTGACGTTCGACGATGCGCTGCAAGTGGACGAACTGGCGCTCAACAACCAACCTGTAGGCGGCAAGGCGCTCGAGCGCGTCTCGCGATTCCTGGATATCGTACGCGGAATGGCAGGGATCGATGCGCGCGCCAGCGTGGTCTCGATGAACAATTTTCCGATGGGCGCCGGCATCGCCTCCTCGGCTTCAGCGTTCGCAGCGCTGAGTCTGGCGGCAGCCCACGCGGCAGGGTTGGCATTAACCGAGACGGAACTCTCCAGACTGGCAAGGCAGGGTTCGGGTTCTGCCAGCCGCTCCATCCCCGGCGGGTTCGTCGAGTGGCACGCCGGGGATTCTGATGTAACTTCCTTTGCAGAGTCGATCGCCAGTCCGGAGCACTTCGATCTGGTGGATTGCATCGCTATCGTGGAAGCGCAACATAAGCTGGTTGGATCGACCGAAGGTCACGCAGTAGCCGGGAGTAGCCCGCTACAAGCAGCGCGGGTGGAAGACGCTCCGCGGCGACTGGCGATCTGCCGGGAGGCGATCCTGAATCGTGATTTCGAGAAATTCGCAAACGTGGTGGAACTGGACAGCAACCTGATGCACGCGGTAATGATGACCTCCACGCCGGCGCTGTTCTACTGGCAGCCGGCATCGATCACGGTCATGAAGGCAATCAGCGCATGGCGTCAGGCGGGCATACCGGTTTGCTATACGCTGGACGCAGGTCCGAACGTCCATGCCCTCTGCCTGGCTGACGCTGCACATGAGGTGGAAACTCGGCTGAAGGAGATCCCCGGTATTTGGCAAGTGATGAGCGCGCGACCGGGCGGACCGGCAAACCTGGTGTAGCAGATCGACGCAGGTCAAGCGTTTCACAAGCAAATGCCAATCCGGTGTAATAAGGATATAATAATCGTCGCATGCTTCGGCTATCAATGAAAATATTGGCAGAAAGAATAGTGAAAGATGAGTATTTTTATTAACATTGTTACGTTCATCCTTTTCTTCGGCTTACTGATCTTCATCCATGAATTCGGGCACTACCTGATGGCGCGATTGACGAAGGTCAAAGTGGAAGAATTTGGATTTGGTTTTCCCATCCCCAACCGCCCACCGCTGTGGCACATGTTCCGCTATGCCGGTACGGATTTCACCCTGAATTGGATCCCATTTGGCGGTTTTGTTCGATTGAAAGGCGAAACAGACCCAGATGTGACGGATGGATTCATGACTGCCGCACCGCTCTCGCGCATCCTGGTGATGTTGGGCGGACCATTGATGAACTTCATCGCCGGCATCTTGCTGTTCGCGATGGTCTTTTCGCGCGTGGGTGCATCGGACGTCAAGACTGTGCAACTGATCCAGATCGCGGAAAACTCACCTGCGATGAGCGCCGGACTACTGGCAGATGATATCGTGGTAGCAGTGAACGGCACCGAGGTCAGTGGCACCAATCAATTGATCGCGATCATCAATGATAACCTGGGTGTTCCCGTGACGCTCACGATCAATCGGGGCGGCGAGACAATCGAAACTACATTGACACCGCGCAGCAACCCACCAGAAGGGGAGGGACCGCTGGGCGTGATGCTTGGCAACCCGGTGAAACCAATCAGTTATCTTGAAGCAATCCCATATGGCGCCCAAGTCACCTTCGAGCAGTGCCGGCAGATAATATTATTACCGGCGCAATTGATCGAAGGAACAGTCAACTCTGATGAAGCGCGAATGCTGGGACCGAAAGGCATCTACGACGTCTACGCACAGATGCGTGAGCGGGACGAAGCGGCGACGGCGTCACCCGACCCAGTGGAGCAGTCGTTGGCAGTGAACACATTGTGGTTCGCTGCAACACTTTCGATCGCGTTGGGGTTGACGAACCTGTTGCCCCTGCCCGCATTGGACGGGGGGCGAATCCTGTTCGTATTGCCGGAATTGATCCTGCGGCGGCGTGTTCCGGCAGAACTGGAGAACATGGTGCATGTGATCGGTTTCGGCATTCTCATGTTGGTGATGGTATTCATCACGGCGCAAGATATCATCAATCCAGTGGTATTGCCCTGAGGCAGGCATGAATCATGAAGCAACCCCAAACCAACCCGCCCACGTTCGATGACGTGATCACCGCGTTGCTTGATCCGACCACGCCATTCCCGGCTAAATTCCTGCACCGGTTCTCCGATATCTCACCAGAGGACCTGGATTCCGTTAAGAACATCTGGGAAAAGGTGGATTGTGAACGCAGGGCTAACCTGCTGGATGACCTGGAAAAAATCAGCGACCAGGATACCCTGGTCTCGTTCGAGGATCTGGCGCGATTCACACTAAAAGACCCCGATGCACGCGTGCGCAGCACAGCAATCCGGTTATTATGGGACGCCGGCGATTCATCCCTGGCGTATGATTTGATCGAACTCTCTAAAACGGATGTCTCTGAGTTGGTACGAGCCGCAGCAGCATCCGGGCTGGGTTATTACGTCTACCTGGGAGAGATGGAAGAAATCACAGAGATGTTGCTGGACAAGGTGATTAACCACCTGATGGTATTACTGACCAGCAAGGACACGCCGCTGGTGCGGCGACGCGCCTTGGAAGCACTGGGGTATCGCTCAGACGACGAGATCGATGATCATATCCGCTCGGCGTACAAATCCGATGACAGCGATTGGATCATGAGCGCTTTGTTCGCAATGGGGCGCTCCGCCAACCCCAAGTGGGGACGTATGGTGTTGGAAATGTTCGTTCATCCGAATACACAGGTGCGCGCCGAGGCTGTGCGGGCGGCTGGCGAACTGGAACTGGCTGAAGCGCGAGACCCTTTACTCATCCTGCTGGAGGAGCCGGAAGAGTTGGATGAGGAGGTATTCTTCAACGCGGTGTGGGCACTATCCAAGATCGGTGGACAGGGCGTACGCAAGCGACTTGAGGAAATCATCGATGCAGCAGATGAAGACATGGCGGAACTGCTAGAGGACTCACTGGACAACCTCGAATTCACCGAGACATTCAACCGCACGATGTTCGAGTTCGAGGTCGAGTTGGATGGGCTGGAAGGTGAAACAGACGATCTGCCGTTTGAGTTCGACCTGCTCGAAACAGACGACGAGCAGGAAACCGAAAAGCCCCGCATCACCCGCAAGGATGGACGGAAAACCAAGAAGAAGACATAAGGCAGCATTGGTGCATCAAAATATTCAAAGACTATCCCTGATCCCAATATTCCTGGTTGCCTGGCTACAATTATCATCGTTCACCGTAACGCCTTCCAAAATCTCATTCCATGAAGCAGCGGCGTTTTATACTTTCGGCGATACGGTATCATTCCGCGTGACGTGCGAATCTGAAAATCCGATCACCGAAGCGTTGCTATTCGTGGCAATCGCCGGGCAAAGCACACGTGTCATTCCAGTAACGCCCAACAGCACTGGCGCACTCCAGTACGACCTGGATGCAAGCAGCGACCCAATCCGCCCATTCGCTGAGGTGCGGTACTGGTATCAAATCAAGGATGGCAAGGGTGAAGAGGGCAGGAGCCGCGAGTATAGCTTCGTCTACACGGATAACCGTTTTTCCTGGTCCAGCCACAAGGATGAACAATTCGAGATCTATTGGAGTACAACGGATGCGCGGATCGGGAGGCAGATCCTGGCAATTGCCCGGCGTTCACTGCAAAACGCATTGAAGTACTACCCGGCAGCGACAACCGAAGCGATCAAAATCTACATTTATGAAAACACAGATGACTTGCGCCTGGCGCTGGCGCCAGGACAACACACATGGACGGTGGGACACGCCAGCCCAGAAGATGCAACAATCCTGATCGTTTTAGCCGATGGGATGAAAACCAAGGCTGAAGTGGAACGGCTGCTGCCGCACGAGATCACACATATCCTTCAAGCGGCTTACAGCCGGGATAATTTCTCCTCCCTGCCGGCGTGGCTGGTCGAAGGCAGCGCCAGCGTTGCGGAGCTGCGCCCCGACCCGGAACGCCGGGCAGTGCTGCAGAGCGCAGCAGCAGCCAACGCTTTGATCCCTATCGAAGAACTATGCACGAGCTTTCCGAATGACGACGCGGCAGCGTACCTGGCATATGCGGAATCCGAATCATTCGTCCAATTCCTGGTCAGGGAATACGGCGCGGATTCATTGGTCAGACTGACGGAACAATCCTCACCCGAACGCACCTGCCAGGAGGCATTTTACACGACCTACAAGCAAAGCCTGCCTGAGATCGAAGCCGAATGGCAAAAGCAGGTGGTGGGTGTGAGTTCGGCGAACAACCCGGCTGGCGACATGACCGCCCTGGCTGCCCTGCTGGTGTTATTGATCCTGGCGCCACTGGCGCCCGCACTTGCGATTGCCATCCAGACAAGGAGAGGCAAATGAACGACAACGACCGCCAACTCCACGCGGTGATACAGGGACTGGTGCAGGGCGTTGGTTTTCGTTTCTTCGTGGTCGAAGTTTCGAGCAAGTTAGGATTAACCGGATGGGTGCGCAACACGTTCGACGGGGACGTGGAGGTGCTGGCAGAAGGCTCACGGGAGCAGTTGGATCAACTGATCACCCGGCTGCAGCAAGGACCACGGGCAGCGCACGTCATCAACGTCAGCATCGAATGGCAAGCCGCCACGGGGGAATTCAGCGATTTTCGAGTGCGCTCGTCCATCTAGCGCATCACTCGCCCGCCAACAAGCGGGCTTTCTTCCAGGGAGGCAAGTTGCTTTCTTCTGCCAATATATTGCGCAGATCGTAGACCTGGTCGCGCAACAAGGCAGCGCGCTCGAATTCCAGGTCTTGCGCGGCTTGTTTCATCTCCTTTTCCATTTCAACGATCAAACGCTTGAGGTCCTTCTCCGGCATGGTGCGCGTACGATTGCCCCCGGCATAGTCGGCACGCTCTTCGGCAGTCATTTGGGTGGAAGTCAAACGGGCGGTCAGGTCGTAAACCTGCTTGACAATGCCCATCGGTTCGATGCCGTGCTTTTCGTTATACGCGAGCTGTTTGGCGCGGCGACGATTGGTCTCATCAATGGCATATTTCATGGCATCGGTGTTCTTATCGGCGTACATGATGACATGACCGTTGATATGGCGGGCGGCGCGACCAATGGTCTGGACGAGGGCAGTGGGCGAGCGCAGGAAGCCCTCCTTATCGGCATCAAGGATGGCGACCAGCGATACCTCGGGCAGATCGAGACCCTCGCGCAGCAAGTTGATCCCGACTACGACATCAAAAACGCCCAAGCGCAGATCACGCAGGATGCCAATCCGTTCGAGTGTATCGACCTCGGAGTGTAAATAGTGTACCTTGATGCCCGACTCGAGCAAATAATCCGCCAGGTCTTCAGCCATGCGCTTGGTGAGGGTGGTCACGAGGACACGCTCGCCCAACTCCGTGCGTTTGCGTATCTCGACGATCAGGTCGTCCACCTGTCCCTGGGTCGGGCGCACCTCCACCTCCGGATCGATGAGACCGGTCGGGCGGATGATCTGTTCGACGATCTGTTTGGCGCGCTTGAGTTCAAATGGCGCCGGGGTGGCAGAGGTGTAGATGGTATAGCCCATCACCTTTTCAAATTCATCGAACATCAACGGGCGATTATCGAGCGCGGACGGCAAGCGAAAGCCGTAGTCGACCAGCATGGTCTTGCGTGAGCGATCACCGTTATACATGCCGCGCACCTGCGGGATGGTCATGTGGGACTCATCGATGACCAAGAGATATTCGCTGGGCAGGTAGTCCATCAAAGTCCAGGGGGCAGATTGGGGGGCGCGCTGGTCGAGATGGCGGGAGTAGTTTTCGATGCCGGAGCAATAGCCCACCTCACGCATCATTTCGAGATCGTAACGGGTGCGCTGCTCCAGGCGTTGCGCTTCCAGCAATTTACCTTCGGCGTTGAAGTAGGCGAGACGCTGCTCCAATTCAGATTCGATATCCATGATGGCTTGTTTGGTGCGCTCTTCGACGGTGATGTAATGTTTGGCGGGGTAGATTTCGATCTGCTCCGGCTGTTCATGGATCTCACCGGTGAGCGGGTTGAACGACATGATGCGTTCCACCTCGTCACCAAAGAAGGAGATGCGATACGCCAGCTTTTCTTCGTAAGCCGGAAAGACCTCCAAGACATCGCCGCGCACACGGAAGACGCCCGGGCGCAATTCCATATCGTTGCGGGAATACTGCCCCTCGATCAACTGTCGCAGCAAGGCATTGCGCCGGTAAAGCCCGCCGACTTCGAGCCGCACAACGACACGTCCATAGGCAGCAGGGTCGCCCAAACCATAGATGCAGGAGACCGAAGCGACAATGATAACATCTTTACGCGAGATGAGCGATGTGGTGGCTGCCAGCCGCAAGCGGTCGATCTCTTCGTTGATCTCGGTCTCTTTCTCGATATAGAGGTCGCGCTGAGGGACATAGGCTTCGGGCTGATAGTAGTCATAATAAGAGACGAAATACTCGACGGCGTTTTCTGGGAAAAATTCCTTGAATTCGGCATAGAGCTGCGCCGCCAGGGTCTTATTGTGCGCCATGACCAGGGCTGGCATCTGCACCTGTTGGATGACGTTGGCAATGGTAAAGGTCTTCCCGGTACCGGTGGCACCGAGGAGCACCTGATCCTTATACCCTTTGCGGATGCCCTCGACCAATTGGGCAATGGCTTCCGGTTGATCACCGGTGGGTTGGTAGGGATAATGCAGGTTGAATTCCATGAGTTTCTCTTCAGATCAATCGATCGTAGTGGTCAAGGCGTGCGCATATTATAGTACAAGTTTTCTAGTGTGTGAAGAGGAAGGCAATGAGAGAAAAGTAAAAAGTCAATGAGGGCGAGGTTAACTGCCCCTTCGCCCCCCTCGTCATTCTGAGGCTGCGCAGCAGCCGATCGCGAAGCATCCTCGCAGAGGAAGAATCTCACGGGTCAACATGGAGCGAGTCGGGGAGGCATCTCCAGTCATCTTCAAAGAATCAGGTAGGTATCACTACGTAGGACTGTCCCAAAAGCCCTTTTTTTTGGACAGCAATTTGTGGTAAAGAAACTCAAGTATTATAGTGAAATTCCATAATAAGCGGTAATCCTTATTTTATATCGAGTAAATACAGTACTGCGTCCATCCTATGATTAGAATAATTGACTGTGGAATACCGCAGAAATGTATGGACAGGCTCGCCTGTGGAAATTACTGGTTGAAAATTGATATTTGAATGAAATTCTTCGGGGACCGTCAAGTAAAATAAAGCGCAAAAGAACTTGTTTGATTCGATCCGTATCGATTCGGCAATCTGTCAATTTCACGATAAATACGGGTGATCCTCATCGGATCAATGAAAATTCTATGAACCTTGCAGGAACGCATTTTACCGAGGGTTGCAAAGCGAGTATGGGAAACGGAAAAACCTGATATGGAGCCACTAAGCCAGTTTAGTGAAAAGGAAAAGGCTGTCATAGATCTTCTTCTCCAGGGAAAAAGCAATAAACAAATTGCCCTTGACCTTGGTGTATCCAGTCGAACGATTGAATTTCATTTGAGTAACATTTATGCCAAGCTGGGGGTGAATTCGCGTTCAGAAGCCATATTAATGATTACGAAAAATTCCTCCCTACCATCATCCAATAGGCAAACTGTCGATGATTTGCGGAAATCCACAGTAGTAATCCCTCCCATGGCGGATGATAATGGCAAAAAGCCGATATCACCACGGAGGATTCCCATGCAAAAAAAGAAATTAACATTGATAGGTTCAGGCTTGCTGATCGGCATACTGATTATCTTTTCCATCTTTTCCAAAAATTCAGGGGGAAGCTCAAAAACACCGGAAGCAACTCCCACACCTGAAACTGGCGCAGCCGTAAACCCATCCCCAGCACCTTCTCAGGAACAAATAGTACCTGTCGATGATGAGTACACATTTACCCAGACTGTTGATTCAACGGTTGTCAAGCTATTCTTGAACTGGTTTTACATTGATTCGGGCAGAATGCATCTGGATATAACGGTATGCGACCTTCCTGTACCGGATGATTTCAAGCCTGTTTACATTATTGACCCGCGGAAAATTGCACTATATAAAGCCGATGGAAGCCCGATAGAAATAGTACAGCACACCAACTTTGGGGGTGGGGGTGGAGGTGGAGGAGGAGAGGAGCAGCCTTCAGAAGAAAAAGTATCCTGTTACTATAACCAGACTTTCGAATATTCATTGAAGGAAACCTCTTCTGCAATCGCTCAAGAAGAGTCTTATATCCTGGATATTCCGGTCGGCGGATCTGTTACTGACGAAACGGGAGAAATCAGATCGATTCCATCTACCACTTTTCATTTGGAAGTTAAACCCACTTATTCCAGATCATTAACCTTTGCAACCCAAAAGACTGCTGTGATAGAAAACAAGACCGTTACATTCAAAGGATTGGAAGTAAATCCATCCAGTGCAGCGGCAATTTTTTGTGTTTTCGATCCGGAAGGTGAACAGTGGTTTCCAAGCGT
This sequence comes from Anaerolineae bacterium, assembly GCA_013177815.1. Taxonomy (GTDB): domain Bacteria; phylum Chloroflexota; class Anaerolineae; order Anaerolineales; family Anaerolineaceae; genus JABLXM01. Next base: position 8,580 of record JABLXM010000114.1, read on the forward strand.
CAATCTTCTCTATAAGGGTAATATTATTACCCCGTTCAGCGCGGGGTTAATCGACGGTTCAAGCGGGGACACAAGCCAGGAGATGTGTTATCGACTTAATTACTCGTATACATTCCGTCTTGACGCTACAAGTGACCCCAAAACAGAACTATCCATTCTGGTGGCGAAATTGACCAGAGATCAACCTGAACGTTTATCCTATCAATTAATCGCCCACGCACAGAATCAACTTGCCGAGGAAGGTATTGAATTTAGTTATGTGATTGTCAGTCATGGATCAAATATTTTGATTACCAAAAAACCGGAAGGGCTATCAGAAGCAGAGGCTTTGAAGATAGTACAGGATTCCCTGACCGAGGAAGCGGCACCAACGGATGCCATTGTATTTGATCTCCAATAACAACTGTTTGGATATTTATTCAATACAAGGATTTTTCCCAGGTGACAAAAACCGGTTATTCATCGTTGTTCCTGCTATTGATCTTATTATTCACAGGATGCTCGCCGGTAAAGAATCAACAGCCAGGCGAGCAGACCATTTTACCCAATCTGGTGACGGGTACGGCAGTTGTATCTGCTAAATTCACTCAGGCTGCGGAAGCAACAATGTATCCGGCGGCTCCTTTTCCTACTGAGCTGTATCCAACTATGGATTGGACAGGCTGGACGCCTTCGCCGTCAGAAATCGTTGCCAGTGATAGTGGCAAGTCATTTGATTTCTGGTTGACTTCAAGATTTTCGATAGTCCTCAAAGAGACAGAATACCCGGCTGCAAACCTGGAACTTAATTGTGTCCCCGAAATTATCCTGGGAAGGATATCCAATGTAATGGGCGTTCCACCAGACTATTATGTTATCGGATATGAGGGCAGCGGCATGGGTCAATGCATGATTCAAAATGGTCCATTTGAGGTAACGATTAATATTGTCGATCATCCTTGATACCGCAATTTTCCTATAATCACTCCCACCCCTTTATGGGGCTGTCCGAAAAGCAAGCAGGCAGCCCTTTCCATTTTTAAAGAACCACGATTCAATAGGGGGAAAAAAAGAAGCCGCTCCGGTACAAACCGTATGTGATGAACCCAATCAGCCTGATACCGCCCAGCTATGAAGAATTGATAGCAGAGAAACATTTGGCAAGGACGGTAAACGAGGCAGTCGAGAAAATTGATCTCACAGCATGATTGAAACAGTACAAGGTTCTAGTGCGTGAAGCTCCATCACCCATAGAAAAGCAAGGTGCGCAGGGCAGATCAAATAAAGCGAAGCGGGCTTGACGCACCCAAGCACCTTGCTACAATTTTGATGATGGAACGTTTTTAAGAAATGTTAAAGAAACCACATTGAAACGATGTGTATGGATTACGCAACCAATTTTCTGTAAAATTTGAGTCAGAAATACCCCTTGAACATTGCCCGGATATCGGCAGCCACTCCAGTCTCATGAACTGTTTTGGCAAATACGCTCCTGCATTCTGTTGCGGACGGAACTGACAGCGCTGCCAGGGAACACTGCCCAGAACCGCTCCTCTGGCTGCCCCATTCGGTTTCTTTGTCGTCTTCTGGCTCAATTCATCCTCGCCTGCTTGTAAGTTTCCAACCTGCTGTAAAGTTTAATATAATTCGCCCACCCAGCCACTTGACTAGAATTCAATCTTGTCGTGCCTTCCTTCCCGCTCTCCATGACCTTATGAAATGCAACCATGTCAACCATACCGCCCTTTTCACTGATTGACCAATCAACTGATTACCGTATCTCTTGACAAATTAGAATGTTTGTTCTATAATAGACTGCATGGCGAACTCCCGGCATCCATCGCTCGGCTGCCGGTCTGCCTGCTTGCACCTTAACATCCCCCATATTGCTGCCCCCCGCCCATTCGTTCCATTCGTTTCTTAATACCGGCACCCCAAAAACGAATACCCTGCCGTCGGG
>JABLXM010000115.1 GCA_013177815.1 Anaerolineae bacterium
AATCTGCACAGTAATGACAGACAGCGGTCACCATTTCCGGAATGAAGCGATGGGTGAACACCTTGAAACTTGGCAAGTCTTGAGTTCGTTTATCCAGCCATTCGCCATGGATGGCTCTTGACAATAGAGCGGTTACCTGGCTTACCTCTGGGGATTGGACAAACGAATTTTCGAATTGAAGCACGCGCCGGCATGAATCTTTAATCCGATCAGCGCTGATGGGATCCGCAGCCAGGAAGGTGCGGTAGCCACCATCATCGTCCATAATGAAGAGAGCGGATTCGAGATCGGGCATCCAATCCAGCACCAAGTCGTGAAATACAGGGGCATCCTCTTCAGCGTTGTCGTAGATCAGGTGTTTGTTCCCGCCGTACCAATACTTTTTGAACAGCTCAGAATTCCAAATAAAATCACGAAATACCTCGACCTGGAGAGAAAAATCCAGCAAGTTGTTTTGCAGACAGTATTCCCTGAACAATTGGGAACAGTGTTGGGCTTGATCATAAATGATGCAGGCTGTGCTGTCGCCCGTCCAGGCGGCGCGCAGCTTCTCGGCATTCGCCTGGTAAGGGTAGCCAACAATGGCAGCTTTGTTCAAATTATCGATGATCTGTGAATAAAGCCGGCTTGGGTGGATGGCAGCACCTTCGAAATATCTTTCATTTTGGATCAGGGGGGATGCCAATTTTGCGAGATGATATTGAGCGGTTTCATGCGTCAGAAATGTCGGATACTTCGAAGCGCCTGAAAAGCCAGCGGGTTCGATCACAAGGGGCCAAAACAAAGAAACCATGCGGCGTGCCAGCCCGCCGAATGTCATCAACCTGGGCGGCGCCCCGGCGGGGAATTCGCGCGCGTTGATCAGACGTAAATAAGGGTCAAGCAAGTTCCGCTGGGGCGCGATGATACAAATGTTTTCCTGACGAATTCCTTGTGAGACCAGGTTGGATAAGTAAGCCAGGGCGGCGGTCGTTTTGCCGGCGCCGGCAGGACCGGTGAGGCAAGTTGTGCTCGGAAATGGGAGATCGATCAACTCCTGTTGCGCTGCGCTGAGGTCGAATTCATACATTGAACAATCAATTCTGATGCGCGATATACAGGAGGATCTCGCGGGCGAGCAGCGCATCCGCCTGTGCCCGATGGCTGTTGGGCAGGGTGATGCCACACTGCTTTCCGGCTACATCCAGACTGACATACCGATATGATCTTCGCCTTGGGTCCCAATCACCACGAAATTGAGCGTAGCATTTCATGATGCAAAATTGATTGATGGGCGCCTGCCATTGAATGTTGTAGAGCGCCAGCGACTGCTTGAGCAGGCGAATATCGAAATCGGCGTTGTAAGCGGCAATGATGCGATTGTTGAGAATTGATTTGATGGATTGCCAAACATAGGGCAGGAATGGGGCGACCGCCACTTGATCGTTGGTGATGTTGTGGATGGCGATTGCCTCTGGCGGTATCTTTTTCGTAGGTCGAATTAATTGATCGAGCAGCAGGGCGCCATCACTATCCAAAATGGATATTTCGATAATCTCGTCTTGGGTTGAAACTCCAGTGGTTTCAGTATCCAAATAGACGGGTGCGTTCGCCAGGACTTGCCTGGCGCTGGCGATGGCGGATTGGCTGCCAGCGGAAAAATTCATGGCAAATTCCAGTAGGCAATTTCATCCATGCGCACCGTGAAACCGGGTGTCGTTCCGCCGGCGATGAAGGCGCCGATGTATCCAGCGGATGTTATGGATGAATCTTCGATTTCTTGCAGCATCTTGCCGTTTGCGTATAGCCGCAATTGCGTGCCGTTCGCCCAAACGCCGATGCGGTTGACCTGGTTGGAACCGGCTAATATCTGTGGTGAAGTGGTCGAATTGATGAGGAATTGGTTACCGCTATCGCTCCACTTGAAGAGGTTATAACGTCCATCGCAGGTGAAGCCGATGTAGTAACCCTGACCACTGCCGTAATCATTGGCTCGCAGGACAATGCCGTATGTATCATTGCCGCCACAGGATTGCGTCTGGAATTTAGCTTCCAGGTAGGTATCTTTAGGGCGTTGGGAACACAGGCGCCATCCGCGATAACCTGAGGTCGTGAGGGCGGTCAGCACCATGGAACCACCGGAAACGTAGATCTCGTTTTGGTCGTCTCTATAACCAACGCCATCCAAACCGAAAGCCGAGCCGTTATCCAGCGGGTTAAGCCATACAGGAGCGCCCAAATAGGTGCGCGGATCATCTGGATTGACGGTGGGTGTGGGTGTTTCGGTCGGGGTTGGGGTGAGTGTTTCGGTTACCCCAACCACCGTATTGGTTTGGGTTGGCGACGTTGTTTCGCCAGGCGACGGAACCATCATCGATGGTTGCGTATTCGGAGCGGCGGTGAGCGTCATTTGCACCAGCGTGGCTACTACCCGTGGGTCCGGGGTCACACGGCGAAAAGGCAGGTTGCAACCAGCCAGCAGAAGCATACATACAATCGAGCTTATGAGCATTCTTTTCATGATTGCCTCCAGGAGCCAGTGTCATTATTATAGTGTATTCTGATAACGGCGCCGGTTTTGTATATCATTTGGGAGCAGCAAAACGTTCTACTGTAAATGTAGAGGAAATGGGATTTTCATCGCGAGTATAATTTATTAGTCATGGATATATCAGTGGTTCACCTCGAGCGGACGGATGACCTGGCATCAACTTTGGATAAATTAGGTTGGGCAAAGACCAACCGGGTGGTGCTGGTATGGCCCGATCGCGGAAACCCAATCGAGAACAAGGTTCATCTCGTTAGGGTGCTCAGAAAAGCCGAGGCACTCGGAATCATCGTTGGGCTGGTGACACAGCAAGCGAAAGTGACCGAGTGGGCAACAGATATGGGGGTGCCGGTCTTCGATGATCTTGATACTGCTTTATCCAGCCATTGGCGATTGACAAGAAGAAAAGGGAGCCATGTTCTGCCCAGGCGTTCAGCCCGCAAACAGAAGGCTTTCGATCACAAGCTCATTGAACACCGTCAGTACCAATCCAAGCGCAGCGGCAAGGGGATCTTTTTCCTTTTGACTGCGGTGGCATCAATCTTGTTGGGGGCATTCTTCCTGCCGTCGGCGGAGGTAACCGTCTCACCCCGGACGATGGAACAATCACTGGTGATCGATATTCGATCGAATCCTGGGATCGATCAGCCCAATATTTCGGGTGGTTTGCCAGTACAAACTTATTCCGTGGTACTGGAAAGCCAGGCGGATGCACTCAGCAGCGGGAAGGTGACTATCCCCGACACATACGCCGGTGGTGCGGTCGAATTCCAAAACATTACGGATGAAGCGGTAGAGGTACCTGCCGGGACGATCCTGGTGAACAGCAGGGATGCGGGTAAACGCTACGCAACGGTTGAGGACCTGGCATTGCCGCCCAAGGATGGGAAGGCTTATGCGGTGCCGGTCCTGGCGATTACGCCGGGAAGTTCCGGCAACGCTGAGGCGGGTATGATCAACGCGATCGAAGGACCGGTGGGACTGGTTGCTGTGGTGCAAAATACCGAAGCGGTGGTGGGGGGTAGTGATTCCGAAGCGCCAACACCGAGCGAGGCTGATTACGATAGACTTCGACAGTCAATGGTGGAAGAGCTGGTTGAACGCGCCTTCGAGGACGTGCAGGGCAGGCTGACGCCTGATCAAACGCTGATCGCTGATATCGTCACGATCAAGGAGATCAATGAACAGCGGACGCCAGAAATCGACCAGCCGTCCGACCGGCTGAGGCTGACGCTCAAGGTTGAATTCATAACCTATGCCTACATGAACGAAGACCTGGCTTCGGTGGCGAACCTTTCATTGGATGCCAACCTACCGGAAGGATTCAAAGCGACGGGGGAACCTATCGAGATTACGACGATCTCGCAACCGTCAATTTCCGACGAGACGGTCACGTGGCAGATCTATACAGCGCGGTCAATCAGTTACGACTTCGATAAAGATGTGATTACACGACAAATCACCGGTAAAACCAAAACCGAGGCTGATCGGATCATCACAAACGAACTGGATTTGGAGAGTGTTCCTGGCATTAATATCTTTCCCACCTGGCTGTCACATTTGCCGTTCAACGGTTATCGTATCACCTGGATAATAAAATAATGGGCAAGATGCTTTGTGTTGATCCAGGCGATACACGCATAGGAATCGCGATAAGCGATCTATCTGCAACCCTGGCGCGACCGCTGTCGATCATCCCGCACAAGTCAAGGAATGAAGATGCGGAACGTATTGCGAAAATTGCAGAGGATAACGATGTCGAAATGATCATCATTGGTCAATCGTTGGACGAGAACGGCGAGCCAACCGCTCAGGGACGGAAATCAACCAGGTTAATGGGAGTCATAACGTCAATCAGTAATATACCGGTATTGCTCTGGGATGAATACCGGAGCACACAGCTTGCAATGGAACAACGTTCGATAATGGGTAAATCACGGAATAAGCGGGAAAAGCCGGTCGACGACGAGGCGGCAGCGATGATCCTACAAGATTTCCTCGATCACGAACGAGATTTGGCGGGGAGTGAAAATTGACGACACGGAAACGAAGTTCTGCTACCATCATTCCGTTGGCGCTTGCAATCCTAATTTGTTTGCTGATAGGCGCTATGACCTGGCTGACCTTTTCGTTGGTGCGGGCAGCACGAACACAATATGGTGCGCCGGCGGAAGATCTATCCTCCTCTCAAAAATTATCGCTGGCGTTTCAACTCTATTTACATGAGCGAGCGTTATCGACACCGGTCGACCCGGTAGGTGAACCGATCGATTTTACGATCGGTATTGGTGAGAGTGTTCCGACAATCGCCGCCCGGATGGAAGAAGCCGGCATTCTCAAGGACGCGGGCGCTTTCCAGATGTACTTGATCTATAAGGGTTACGACAAAACCCTCCAGGCGGGAGAGTTCCGGTTATCCCCGGCGGCGTCCGCCGTAGAAATCGCGAACATTTTACAACAATCCAGCAATGCCAGGATCAACCTTACCGTATTCGCGGGATGGCGTTTGGAAGAAGTGGCTGCCGCTGTCGCGAATTCCGGGCTGGATATCAGCGAAGATAACTTTATTGATGCAGCGACTCGCGGCTACCGGGATTATCTGCATGATGGCACAGGTGATTTTGGGTCATTGGAGGGGATGTTATTCCCGGGCGTCTACACATTGGAACGCTCAACTCAAATGCCAGCATTGATCTATGAGATGGTTGGCAGATTCAATGATGCAACAACGCCGGAATTCATCCAAGGCATTTCGGATCAACAGCTTTCCCTCCACGAGGCGATCACCCTGGCGTCGATCGTCGAACGCGAGGCAATCGTCAATGAGGAAATGGCACTGATCGCATCGGTATTCTACAACCGTTTGCGAATCGGGATGAAACTGGAATCCGACCCGACGGCGCAATATGCAATTGGATATAATACAGATCAGAAATCCTGGTGGACGAATCCACTTTCTTTGGATGACTTGATGGTTTCATCACCCTATAATACTTATCAAAACTTGGGATTGCCGCCTGGACCGATCTGCAATCCCGGTGAGGATGCGTTGGCGGCGGTTGCATCACCTGCGGAGTCGGATTACTATTTCTTCAGGGCGAGTTGTGATGGTTCCGGAACACACCAATTTTCTGTCACATACGAAGAACATATATTGAACGCCTGCCCATAAATCAATTGGAGGATGAGATGGATGTGTTAGGAATCGATATTGGGGGTTCAGGTATCAAGGGCGCTGTGGTCGATTGCGATAATGGTGCGCTCTTGACTGAACGCAAACGAATACCGACACCCGAGCCAGCAACGCCCGATAATGTGGCGGATGTGGTCCAGCAATTGGTGCAGGAATTTGCATGGAAAGGATTGATCGGGTGTGGTTTTCCTGCGGTGGTGCACAACGGGGTGGCATGGTCAGCAGCGAATATCGATCCCCAATGGGTTGGTGTGAACGTGGCGGATTTGATCCAAAAGCACACTCAGCAAAAGACCTATGTCTTGAATGATGCGGATGCCGCCGGGATCGCGGAGATGCGCCTGGGGGCAGGTTTGGGGAAGAACGGGACAGTCCTTGTTTTGACGTTTGGGACGGGCATTGGTTCAGCGGTATTCGTGGATGGCAAGCTGTTTCCCAATACGGAATTTGGTCATATCGAGATCCGGGGAAAGGATGCCGAAAAACGGACATCGGATTATGCCCGGCAGAAAAAAGAGCTTAGCTGGGAAAAATACGCACTGCGATTGCAAGAGTATATAGAAAAGATGGAACAATTGATCTCGCCGGATCACATCATATTTGGCGGCGGTATGATCAAGTATTGGGACAGTTTCTCAATGTTAATCCATGCGCGAGCTGAAATCTACCCGGCGAAATTGCAGAACCTGGCAGGCATCATCGGTGCAGCTATTTATGCACAGGAATTAGAAGCCAAGCCATGATCATTAGTATGCAGCCGGCAGTCCCCCATATTAAATATAAAGAGGAAGCCGATTGGACTTCCTCTGAATGGGCTTCGCAGTAATCAATCCAAGGCTTTATAACCAAGACCTTCTTTGAAAAAGCCGCTGTTGGATGCGATATCCGGTTGGAGGTCAACTTCTTCGCCGGCTTGAAGCGTTCGGACCGCGGTCAAGTGCACGGCATTCCCTTCATGGTCGGTGCCATCGTAAGTTTCGGTGAATCCAGCGGTGCCGACCGGTGCGGATATTTTTTCTCCACCTTTCGCTTTGTATGGTGAGGGCACTTCGTCCTCAGGGAATATGGCTGCAAAGGGGCATTCGGGCACACATGCGCCGCAATCGATGCAGGTGTCGGCGTCGATGTAGTACAGGGGCCATTTGTCGACCGATTTGCCGGGGACGATGCAATCCACCGGGCAAACTGTTTTACAGCCGCCATCGCGCAAACAGAGACTGGTGATGATATGGGTCATTTTTTCCTCCTACAAGAAATAAAATGGTTTATGTTTGATGCGAGTCAATGATTATTGCAGGGGTTCATGCAAATTCAAACTGGTAAGTAGATGCGACTGATATAATGAACGCTCATGCCACTCGATTCTATAGGTCAAGTTTACAAGAGAAACGTCAGGCTTACAAGGATATTTTTACCACAAATTCCGGGTTAATCGGAATTTCTATAATTCAACGAATTCTCGAATGCCATCCTGCATATGGGCGCTCAACGCACACCGCCGGTCTTGATGCTCTTTCTTGGTATTGCTGCCGTTTCGACTGCATCGATATTGATCAGAATCGGGCAGCAGTCAGCACCATCCCTGGTGCTGGCTGAACTACGAATGGGTATTGCGGCACTGATCCTGGCGCCAATCGCTTATCAAAAGGCAAGAAATGAACTGTGTTCGTTATCCAGGCGCCAATGGTTGTTGTTGGCACTCTCGGGTCTATTGTTGTGCCTGCATTTTGCGAGCTGGATCAGTTCAATCGCAATGACGAGCATAACCAGTTCTGTGGTACTGGTCACTACTACCCCCTTATGGGTCGCCATCATGGCGCCGGCGCTATTGAAGGAGCGATTATCCGCCTCCACGATCTTTGGGTTGGTGGTGACCTTATTGGGTGGTGTTTTAGTCGGTTTGAGCAATTCTTGTGGTTGGGCGGGTGGAACAATCACCTGCGACCGGATCATAGATGCCAGTAACGTTCGAGAGATGGCGGGCAATGGATTGGCGTTGGCAGGCGCCTGGTTCAGCGCGGGTTACCTGCTGGTGGGGCGCAGCCTGAGAAAAGACCTTTCCCTGATCGGTTACACGTTCGTCGTGTATTCGTTCGCAGCCTTGGGGTTGATGATACTCTTGCTAATTTTCAAACAGCCCATAATCGGTTATCCCAGGCAGGTTTACCTGATAGGGCTGGCGCTTGCGGTGGTGCCACAGATCATTGGTCATTCATCATTCAATTGGGCGTTGCGATATTTACCGGCTTCGTTTGTCTCGGTGGCATTGTTGGGTGAGCCGGTAGGCGCCAGTATCCTCGCGGTCTTATTGCTGCATGAGGCACCGCGGGGACTGGAGATGCTTGGCGGGGTTATCATCCTGTGTGGGATCTACGTCTCAGCCAGATCGGCTCGTTGGGCGTGATCACGTAGATACAGGTAATTTGCTTCCTTCAACCTGCCGAGGAGTTCCTCGTTGAGTGATCCGGGCAGCATTCGCCAGCCCCAATTCCCCGAAGCCTTGCCGGGAAAATTCATCCTTGCCTCATTGCCCAACCCGAGCAGGTCTTGCATCGGCGCGATGGCGAATACCGAAACGGACGACCACACCTGGCGGATCATATCCCAGGAGATATCCTGCCCTGACCGCGCCATGTAACGCCGGCAGAAGTCTCGTTCCGCTTCTGGTGCGCTCAAATACCATCCCAGGACTGTATCGTTGTCGTGGGTGCCGGTATAAGCTACACAATTCGATGGATAATTATGCGGTAAAAATGGATCGCCGGCGTCGGTCGAAAATGCGAATTGAAAAACCTTCATGCTCGGGAAGTGATATCTCTCCCGCAATCGAACGACGTCACGTGTGATGACCCCAAGATCTTCCGCAAGGATCGGCAAATCGCCGAGAGCTTTCACCAATGTGTCGAACAGCTTCCGACCGGGTCCTTTCTTCCACTTGCCGATCTCCGCGGTGGGTTTATCGGCGGGCACTTCCCAGTAGCCGGAAAATCCGCGAAAGTGGTCAAGCCGGATGATATCGTACATGCGCAGGGTGGCGCGGAAGCGGTCGATCCACCATGAATAGGATGATTCTTCATGTTTAGACCAGCGGTATAAAGGATTGCCCCATAATTGACCGGTGGGAGAAAAATAATCTGGGGGGACGCCGGCAACGACTGTGGGTTGGAATTGGTCGTCAAAATGGAACAATTCGGGATGCGCCCAGGCGTCGGAGCTATCCGCGGCGATAAAGATCGGGATATCGCCGATTATTTTGATGCCGTTTTCGTTACAATATTTCTTCAAATTCGTCCATTGCTCGAAGAAAAGGAATTGCCAATAAGAATACATTTCTATGGTTGAGCGATTCTTTTCAATAAATGCATCAATCGTATCTTTGTCTCGCCGCCGGAATGGCATTTGCCAGGTACTCCAGGCTGCGCCGTTCTGAGCTTCTTTGAGCGCCATGAAGGTGGCGAAATCCTGCAACCACCATTTCTCCGAATCAATGAATTCCAGGAAGCTCTTCTTATCGGTCGCGTTCCTTTTCTTCTTGAAATTGCGATAGGCGCGTTTGAGTAACTGGATCTTCCACTCGATAACGCGTCCATAATCCACCTGATGGCTGGGGAAATCCGGCCGGTCGATCAGGTCTGTGCGTTCGAGCAAACCTTGATCCAGGAGCAAAGTGGTGCTGATCAGATATGGATTGCCCGCGAACGCCGAGAAACACTGGTAGGGAGAGTCGCCGTAACCTGTTGGTCCCAATGGGAGGACTTGCCAGAGGTGGGTATTACTTTTTGCCAAGAAATCAACCCACGCATACGCTTCCGGTCCAAAATCGCCAATACCATCCGGTCCTGGCAGGCTGGTGGGGTGGAGCAAAATGCCTGATGAACGCTTATAACTCATTGGGTAGCCTCCTGGTGTATATGGTGATACCAGATTGGATGTGGCGGGTAGGCAAATCCGGCGCGTGGACATCCGTCCCGATGGTGGCGCCTGCTTCGATGATGGTCTCATCGGGAATCATGGCATTCCGACCGATGGTCGTCAGGCGCAAGCCTTCAGTGAGCGGCTGCCCAATCTTGACGTTGGCGCCGATATGGACACGTTTATCCAGTATGGATTGGTGAATCAAGGCATTGTGTCCGATGACGGTGTCAGTCAATATGATCGAGTCATGAATGCGGGCATTGGCGGATATTCGAACCCCGGGTGAGAGGACGCTGTGTACAACTTCGGCACCTGGTTCAAGGACACAGCCATCACTGATCAGGCTGTTTTCGACCTTCGCGCCGGTCTCGATGCGAACAGGCGCGTGTTCTTCCGTCTTAGTATGAATGATCCAGCCGCGGTCGTTCAGTTCGAATGACGGCGGTTTTTCCAATAATCCCATATGGGCTTCCCAATATGATTCCAGCGTGCCAACATCCATCCAATAGCCAGCATAATAATATGAAAAAACGCGGGCGCCGTTTTGTACCAGAGCCGGGATGACATCTTTGCCGAAATCATGGGTGGAGGTTGGCGTCAGGTGATCCTGCCAGAGAGCCTGATCCAGGATATTAGCATTGAAGCAATAAACCCCCATGTTCACCAGGTTGGATTGCGGATCGTCCGGTTTTTCGACAAACGAGACGACTCTTTCATCAGTGTCCGTATTGATTATTCCGAACCTGGACGCCTCGGAAATTGGGACGCGGATAGTCGCCAGCGTAACATCCGCTTTTTTCTCAAGGTGATGGGCGATAAATACGGCGTAATCCATTTTGTAGATATGGTCGCCGGAAAGTATCAGAACAAGATCGGGATGC
>JABLXM010000116.1 GCA_013177815.1 Anaerolineae bacterium
CCCAACCGCACCCAAACCATGCCGCTGGCGATCTATATCGGCTTCGAGCTTGATATGAACGTAGCGCTGACGCTCGCCATCATTCTGATCAATTTTTCTTTCTTGACCCTAACCATCATCAAGGGCTTGCTGTATCGCAAATGATGGCGATGGCTACGCCCGGCTTCATGGAAGAGGAAGCGGCAATCGGTCACCAGATGTTTCATCTCTCGCTTATGGACTTGTTTTGAATGAAAGGAGCGCGATCATCAGAAGATACGAGTGTGGCTGTTAAATTCCGAATTGCTTGCTGCTTACATTGGCTGTAACAAATGATAAAGGAGAATAAGACTATGCGTTCCAAAACAATATCACTGATACTGTGCCTCATGGTGCTGATCGTTTCTGCATGTACACCGCAGGCGACACCTTTGGCTACCGAAGCCATCGAGCCAACTGCTCCTATGGCAACGGCGGTACTCCCGCAAGCCACCGAGGCGCCGGTCGAACCGAGGACTTTGACCGTTTCGGCGGCGGCTTCTCTGACCGAATCGTTCACGGAATTGGGCGCGCTGTTCGAATCGCTCAACCCAGGCGTGACGGTCACCCTGAACTTTGCAGGCTCCCAGGATCTTGCCCAACAGATCGAGCAGGGCGCAGAGGTGGACGTCTTCGCCAGCGCCAACACCAAATACATGGATGCCGTCATCGAAACCGGACGGGTGGATAGCAGCGCCGCAAGTACGTTCGCCACCAATCGGCTTGCCGTGATCTACCCGGCAGAGAACCCCGGTGAGATTTCCCAACTGGCAGACCTGGCTAAACCGGGTCTTAAACTGGTGCTTGCAGACGTTTCCGTCCCGGTGGGCAAGTATTCGGCGGATTTCCTGGACAAGGCTTCCGCTGACCCTGCCTTCGGCGAGAAATTCAAAGAGGATGTGTTGAGCAATGTGGTCTCCTATGAGGAGAACGTCAAAGCGGTATTGACCAAAATTGTCTTAGGTGAAGGGGACGCCGGTATTGTCTATGTAACCGATATCACCCCCGATGCCGCCGAGAAGGTCGTCAAACTGGATATCCCCGACGCGTTGAATACGGTCGCAACCTATCCGCTCGCCCCCCTCGCCGATGCCAAATATCCCGAACTGGCGCAAGCCTTCGTTGATTTTGTGCTGTCATCGCAAGGTCAGGAAGTGCTGTCCGGTTATGGCTTCCTCCCCCCTCCAAATAAACCCGAGACGGCAGCCCCCATCACCATCACCGACGCCCTTGGGCGCGAAGTGACCCTGGCGGCTGCGCCGCAGCGCATCGTCATTGCCGGGCGCGCCTCCACCCTGTTGGGTGACGCGGTTTACCTGTTCCCCCAGGCAACCGGGCGGGTGGTGGCGGTCTCCGGCACCACGCAGGGGCAAAGCGGCACCGGCGATTTTCTAACGCTGGTCGACCCGGCTTTCACCGATAAGGTCAAGTTCGATACCAACGTCGGTCCCGAAGCTGTGGCTGCCGAGCAGCCGGACGTGGTCCTGATGAAGAGCTACATGGCAGAGACGCTCGGCACCCCGCTGGAAGCGCTCAACATCCCGGTGGTCTACCTGGATCTCGAGACTCCCGAACAGTACACCCGCGATCTCGCCATCCTGGGGCAGTTGTTCCAGGATGAAGCCCGTGCAACTGAACTCTCACAGTATTACCTGGACCAGGTGCAGGGGGTGGCGGATGCCATCGCTGCTGCGCCGGACGCGAAACAACCGCGCACATTGTTGCTGTATTACTCCAGCCGCGACGGCGAGATCGCCTTCAACGTCGCACCCAAGACCTGGATCCAGACCGTCATGACCCATCAGGCGGGCGGGGCGCCCGTCTGGGAGGACATCGAACTGGGTCAAGGCTGGACCAAGGTCAATTTCGAGCAGGTGGCTGCCTGGGACCCGGAATACATCTTCATCATCTACTACACCGGCAACCCGGACGAGGTGGTGTCGCAATTGAAGGACGATCCCAACTGGCAAGCCCTCAGCGCCGTGCAGGCGGGCAAACTACTGGCATTTCCCAAGGACTACTATAGCTGGGACCAGCCAGATACCCGCTGGGTGCTCGGAATGCGTTGGCTGGCGCAGCAATTGCAGCCGGAGCTGTTCGCGGATGTGGACATGCAGGCAGAAGCCCGCGCCTTCTTCTCACGATGGTACAATATCGACGATGCCGTCTTCGATGAATCGATCCAACCACGCCTGCAGGGTGACCTGTAGGGTATGACTTCGCCGGATAACCTTCGCGCCCCGGATAAAACCGACACGAAACCGGCGCCCATACGCCTTTCACGCCGCTGGCAGCCCTGGGTACTCCTGGGGCTGCTGGTGGCGGTCTTCGTGCTATCGCTCTTCTGGGGGCGCTACCCGCGGGTGGGCTTTTTGCCCCTCGCAAACCTCTCCAACGATCCGTTGGCAGCCCAACTGGTATGGAACCTGCGCCTGCCGCGCCTGCTTGCCGCCGTGCTGATCGGCATGAGCCTGGCATCCGCCGGTATGGTCTTCCAGATGGTCTTCTCCAACCCATTGGTGGAACCCGGTTTCCTGGGCGTCAGCCAAGCCGCCGCCTTTGGCGCCGCCTTCAGCATCGTCTTCCTGAATGGCGCCGCCTGGCTGGTGCAAGGCAGCGCCGTCCTCTTCGGCTTGCTAGGATTGGCTTCCTCCTACGCCCTGGCTCGGCGCGTGCGTTACGGCGGCTGGGTGCTGCGCCTGCTGCTGGCAGGCATTGCCGTTTCTGCCATGTTCTCCGCCGGCGTCGGACTGCTCAAATACCTGGCAGACCCCATGCGCCAACTACCGGAGATCACCTTCTGGCTGCTAGGCGGGCTTTACAGCATCACCTGGCAGCGTCTGCTCTCGGCGCTGCCGCTCATCCTGGTGGGGCTGCTGGTCATCTACCTCATGCGCTGGCGGCTGAATTTGGTCTCGTTGGAGGATGATGTGGCGTTCTCGCTCGGCATCGCCGTCAACCGCGAACGGCTGCTGATTCTGGTGGCGGCGGTGGCGGTCACCGCGACATCCATCTCGATCAGCGGCTTGATCGGCTGGGCAGGTCTGATCGTGCCGCATCTGGCGCGCCGCCTGGCGGGCGCCGATAGCCGCTACAGCATCCCCATTTCCATGCTGTTCGGCGCGGTGTTCATGGTGGTGTGCGACAACCTGGCGCGCACCTTGCTGGCAGGTGAGGTGCCGCTGGGCATCCTGACCTCGCTGGTGGGCGCGCTGACCTTTCTGTTCCTGATGACCCGCCCGCAGATGAGGTTCCACGCATGAGCCAACCCCTGCTGGAATACCAAAACGTCTCGTTCCAATATCCGGAGAGCGACCAAATGGTGGTGAGCGATTTTTCGCTCTCGCTGCAAGCTGCGCGCGCCACCGCCATCTTCGGACCCAACGGCGCCGGCAAATCCACCCTGCTGCGCCTGGCGTACGGGCGCTACCGCCCTTCCGCCGGCGAATTGCGCCTTGCGGGCAAAGCGCTGCACAGCTATACCCGCGCCGAACTCGGCAAGCAGGTCGGCATCGTGCCGCAGCGCGAGCACACGCCCTTCGAATACACCATCCTGGAGTATGTGCTGCTCGGACGTGCGCCCTACCTTTCACCGCTGGAGATGCCCGGCGAACGCGATTGCCAGCGCGCCCAAGAAGCCCTGGCGCAAGTCGGCATGCACGAGCACGCCGACCGCTCGCTGCACACCCTCAGCGGCGGTGAACTGCAACTGGTACTGATCGCCCGCGCGCTGGCGCAGGAGCCGCGCCTGCTGCTGCTGGACGAACCCACCTCGCATCTGGACCTCGCCAACAAGAAACGCCTGGTGGATTGCCTCAAGGCGCTGACTAAAAGCGGCGTCTCCATCCTGCTGACCTCGCACGAGCCGGAAGTCGTCAGCGCCATCGCCGACCAGATCGTGTTGATCAACCGCGGACGCATGTTGTACAGCGGCACGCCGGATGAAGTGTGGACTGAGGAACTACTCAGCGCCACCTACGGCATCTCGTTGACGGTGGAGGACGTCGGCGGGCGCAAGGTGGTGCTGTGGGATTAGCGCCCGTCTGGTTCATCACCGGCGAACACGACGTCGGCAAGACCTACCTGTGCCAGCGCTTCGCCAGCCAGGCGCATGCGCTCGGTTGGGTCGCCGCCGGCATCCTCAGCCCGGCGGTGCTGCTGGACGGCAAAAAGATCGCCATCCAAGCACTCGATGTACGCATGGGTGAGCTGCATCCATTGGCGGTTTTGGCGCAGTCTGGGCAGGGCGGCACCCGTACGGAACGCTGGCTGTTCAACGACAGCGCCATCGAATGGGGCAACACGGTCTGGCGCGCTGCCACACCATGCGACCTGCTGTTGGTGGACGAACTGGGTCCGCTCGAACTGGAGCGCGGTGAGGGTTGGATCGCAGCCATCCCGGCGGTTCGATCAGGTCAGTTCAAATTGGCGCTGGTGGTGGTGCGCCCGGAATTGCTGGCAGCCGCGCGCGGGCTTTTCCCGACGGCGCGGGACCTGGATGTCGCCGCCGCCGAGGGTTGCCGATTGGAAACCCTGCTTCACCCTTTTTGAGGATCGTCACTACCCTTCTGATGCCCCAAAATAACACCAACCTTTCAAAGAACCGTGGAAAACGCCTCCATTTTCAGGCTTCACTTGATTCCATATAAGGCGTACGCTATAATTTATTTTGGTAAACCCACTCGATAAGACTCTCTCATCCATTGCGTTGCGGAGAGCTAAATGGAAATCAAAAACGATAACAGCATACAATCCATCAGCCGTGCGCTCGATATTCTTGAAGCGCTCGCCATGCGAAAGGACGGTTTGGGGATCACCGCCATCGCCAAGAAGACCGAGTTAAGTAAATCAACAGTTCACCGCATCGCTTCTACGCTTGCCGAACGCGGGTATGTTGACCATGAGGTCGCATCGGGCAGGTACCGGCTCGGTTTGAAATATATCGAGATCGCCAGCTACTACATCAACAGCCTGGAATTACAAACGGAAGCCAGACCGTTCCTCTGGAATCTGACTTCGCAGCTTGGGTTGACCGCCCATCTCGGTATTTTGGATGCTCACGAAGTGGTCTATATCGAAAAACTGGATGTGTTTCCGGGCGTCCGGCTTTACTCGCAGATCGGCTTCCGTGTGCCAGCCTATTGTTCCTCCCTGGGGAAATGCTTGCTCTCCGGCCTCTCAAGCGACGAATTGCAGGCAGTGATGGCGAACTGTCCATTCGATCGCTTCACCGAGCGAACCATCACGAACTTGAAGGATCTGAAGATACAACTTCGCCAGGTGCGTGCGCAGGGTTGGGCGATGGACGATGAGGAACACGATGCCGGCTATCGCTGTGTGGGCGCACCCATTTTTGATTACCGTGGGGATGTCATCGCTGCGGTCAGCGCGAGTGGACCGACAGCCAACCTCAACGATGAGCGTATCCCGCTGGCGGTGGAAAAAGTGAGGGACTCTGCCGCACGCATATCCCAAAGGCTGGGTTATGTGCCATGAAACAATTAAGTAAAAAGGAGTAGTAAATGAGGGGCATACCCATGCGATATTGCCCCTCATTGTTTGGTTTATCTCAAGCGAGGATATCCTTCAGCACAACCGTTTTGGTCCGGGTGACCTCCGCATAGGTAGAGAGAACCCCCTCTGTGCCCAATCCGGAATACTTGTAACCGCCAAACGGCATTTCAAAACTGCGATAAAAACTTGCGCCATTGATGACCACACTACCACATTCCAGCGAGGTGGCTACTTTCATGGCAGTTTTCATATTGCTACTGAATATACATCCAGCCAGACCGTATTTGGAAGCGTTGGCGATCTCGATCGCTTCTTCGATGGTATCGAAACCGATCACGGACACAACCGGTCCGAAAATTTCCATATCTTTCGCTACATCCGCGCTCTTGGGGATATCATTCAGAATGGTTGGCTCATAGAACGCGCCGTTGCGCTTGCCGCCCAGCACGATCTTTCCACCCTGTTCGACAGTTTTGTTCACCTGTTCTTCAACCCGCTGCGCCGCGCTTTCGGTCACCAGGCAAGCGATCTGAGTCTGTTCGTTATCCGGCGTCCCCACTTTAATTTCTTTCATCCGCTGGCTAGCTTTGCGGACAAATTCATCCCGAACGCGGTTGTGTACCAGGAAGCGTTTGGATGCACAGCAAACCTGTCCACAGTTGTACATGCGCCCCCAGATCATTTCTTCCACCGCCAAATCGACATCGGCATCCTCATGCACGATGAAAGCATCGTTGCCGCCCAATTCGAGCGAAATATGCGCCAGGTGGCTGGCGGCGGCTTTGGCGGTTTCGATGCCGACCGCGGTTGACCCGGTGAATGTGATCTTATGCACTTCCGGATGCGCGGTCAGGGCTGCCCCTGCTTTGGGTCCTTCGCCGGTGATGATCTGGATGGCGCCGCCGGTCACCCCGGCTTCGATCATCAACTCTGTCAACCTGACCAACGTCAGCGGGTTTTGATGCGGCGGTTTGACAATGGCGGCGTTGCCAGCCATCAGGGTGGGAGCAACCTTCTGATCGAACAGATCACAAGGGAAGTTGAAAGGAATGATGCACGCAACGACCCCAATCGGTTCCCGCAGGGTGAATTGGATGGTTTTTTCCTGCCCGGCTTCGATGCCGTGGGGGATGACGTCGCTGTAAAGGTGTTTGCCCTTTTCGATGAACGCTTCGAAGCCGATAAAGATGTTGCCGATCTCGGCGCGAGCCTCTTTGATCGGCTTGCCTGTTTCAGCCGAGAGGGTTCGAGCCAGTTCTTCTTTGTTCTCCTCGACCAGCGCCAAAAAACGGCGCAGGATGGTGGCACGCTGGTGCACCGGCACCTTAGCCCATTCCTTTTGGGCAGATTGGGCGTGTTCAACTGCAATCGCAACATCCTCCGCCCCGGCGTTGGGCACTGTGTCGATCACCTTTCCGGTCGCCGGGTTGACGATTTCGATGACTGTTTTATCGCAAGCCTCTGCCGGCTTGCCGCCGATGGACATTTTCATGATGAGGTTCCTTCTCCAGGTATATTGACTACTTGCCGAAGGCGGTGAACGAGAGCATCAGCCCGCCGCAGGTATTGTTGCCGTCATCCTCGTAGCCGTATTCGCCAAATGTGAACTCGCAGATGAAGGGGATGTTGCCGGCTTCTTGCTGGATGTGGGCGGTGACTTCATCGATCCGGTCGCCAATCCCGGCGCGCCGACCGCCACAATGCGCCAGGTGCAACGCCGCCACCGGCGCAGCCAGCTTTTGTTTGACCGCTTTGATTGCCTGGCTGGTCGAATCGATCAGTTCATCCACCGTGGCTTCCATGCGGATGACAGCCGTCCCAGCCGTCAGGTTGCTGCCGATGTTCATCGAATAATCATCATTGCCGTTCATTGGGTGGCGGATGGCAACCAGGTCTCCCAACCTGTCTTTGACGCCCAGTGGGGAGGTGATCGTCGCACCGAGCAGCGCCATCCCTTTGAGGCTGTCAGGCGCAACCCCGGTCCATTCGGCGTATTTCTTGACGGCGGGGACTCCGTCGATCTCGACCAGCTTCCGGTTGCCCTCGACCTTGGTGATGATACCCATGTCGCCGGTCTCGCGGTATGCGCCGGTGAAATAGTTGGCAATGGGTTTGTCGGTGTAGAAGAATGCCACTGCCACGCCATCGGCGAAAGCGCCCTGATCGGTATAGAGCTTCCACTTCCCTGAAATGTCGTTGTCGGCAGCGCTGCCGCCGAAGAAGGGCACCCGTCCGATCACATCGCTGATGCCTTTCAGGAAGAATTCTTCCTCGCCGGGAGGGGCAACCATGTAGAAATAATCGGGTGAAGCGGTTTTCCCTGCGGATTGAAGCGCCTTTTTGGCAACGGCTCTGCCGGTATCGCGAGCGTTGCCGTCTTTGGGGAACGCAGCCACTCCCACCGTCAGTTCTTCGTCCGAAAGCGCCATGATGCCCACAAAACCAGTTTCACCACTTATATAACCTTCCGGCATTATCACGCCGGTGAAAGAAGTGTTGCCGATGACGGGCACGCCGGGCATTTCACTTTTGATGCCGTCCAACACTTGACCGAGATCGTTCTCAACGCTGGCATAAGCAAAAGCAAGCTTCACGTTGGAAAGTCCAGCTTTTGCTTTAGCTGCGGCTTCCTTACCCGCAGCGTAGGAATTAGCATTCGTACTGGAACCAGTATTGGCTGCTTGCATGGGGTCATCTCCTTTTGAAATATTTGGTTATGGTGGATGAGGTTTTGTCGTTGAATTCCCGGGTTCATCGACTTCATCTTCATAATAAGATGTTGGAGAAAGGATGTCAAATTTTGTGTTTCGCCTCCTGGAATATGCGTTCCGCAAAGCGGAACAGCGGTCGTTTACGCCAATATGCTGCGATCGTTTTCTCGCAAGCCTGCACAACTCCTGGTGGCGCCCCCCTTACAGAAGCCTGACAAACGTCTCTTCCCGATCACACCCATTGGAAATCCCGGCGTTTTACTGTATAGTTGTCTATTGTGGCAACCCCACCATCGACAGCCGAACTTCTATGGGAGCACCATGTTCAAAGATTTCTTCAGGAACAAGATCAAACACATCGTCCCTTTTCCAATTCGCGCAACGCTGAAAAGTCATAAGATCCTAAGCCGGGACTTTGGGCAGTTCAAGTCCATGCGCCGGTGGGAATCGATCGACGCGCAGGGCAATCCCATCCCCTGGTATACCTACCCGGCGGTCGAATTCCTCAAGCAATTGGATCTCTCGGATAGAGCCATCTTCGAGTTCGGCTCCGGCAACTCCACCCGCTTCTTCGCCGCGCGCTGCCGGCAGGTAGTTGCGGTTGAAGATGACCTCGACTGGTACGAGAAGATCAAGGGGCAACTACCGGGCAACGTCGAATACCTGTTCCGTAGAGAGCAGCAGGCATACATCAATGCCATTCACGAGCAAGAAGCGGATTTCGACGTGATCGTCATCGATGGTCGGCACTATCGCTACGAATGCGGCGCCGAAGCGCTCAAGAAGTTACGCCCCGATGGTTTCATCATCCTGGATAATGCCGATTGGCATGAAAAGACCTCTCAAATGCTGCGCGAAGCCGACCTGATTGAGGTCGATATGGCTGGTTTCGGACCCATCAACGGCTACACCTCCACCACGTCGTTCTATTTTACCCGCGGGGTGCAGCTCAAGCCCGCCGGCGAGCGCCAGCCGCTGCCCGGCATTGGCGCCAAGCTCATCTGCGAGGATGAACGCGCAAACGGCGTAATAAATTAATTAAAAAATAATAGATCATGTCCAAACTCACCCCCAACTTGTGGTTCGATTCCAACGCCGAAGAAGCGGTCGAATTCTACTGCTCGGTCTTCAAGAACTCGCGCGTCAACCGTATTCTACATTACGGTCCCGAAGGACCTGGGGCGGCAGGCGCGGTCATGACCATCGACTTCGAACTGGACGGGCAGCCCTTCACCGCCATCAACGGCGGACCGTACTACCAGTTTACCCCGGCGGTCTCCTTCGTCATCGATTGCCACACGCAGGAAGAGGTGGACTACTACTGGGAGCGGCTGCTGGCGGGTGGCGAAGCCGAACAGTGTGGCTGGCTGCGCGATAGGTACGGGCTTTCCTGGCAGGTGGTGCCGGTCATCCTGATCGATATGCTGCTGGACCCCGACCCCGCCCGCGCCCGGCGGGTGACGAAAGCCATGCTTGGCATGGTCAAGCTGGATATCGCCGCACTCCGGCAAGCCTACCAGCAGGGTTAACCGCTCAGCTCTCCGTAAACGCAGCCGGTTTGGGCAAATTCGGGTTGTCCGGTGGTTCCCACTTTCTAGTCCACCGTCAGCGTCTTGCTCAGGTTGCGCGGGAAGTCCGGGTCATAGCCCCGTTCGACCGCCATGTAGTACGACAGCAGTTGCAGCGGCAGCACCGCCAGCAGCGCCGAGATCGCCGGGCTGGCAGCCGGGATGGTGATCAGGTGGCTGGCGTTGGCGCGCAGGCTGGCATCCTCCTGCCCGATGGCGATTGCCCGCCCGCCGCGGCAGGTCACCTCGTTGATGCCGCTGACGATCAACGGCACATCCCCCGGCGCGGCGGCGAACAGCACCGGGAAGTCCTGCGTCACCGCCGAGAGCGGTCCATGCTTGAACTCGGTCGAGAGCATGCCCTCGCAGTGGACGTAGGTGATCTCCTTGAGTTTGAGCGCGCCCTCCAACGCCATTGGGTAGGTGGCGCCGTAGCCCAGGCAGTACAGGTCGTTCCACGGGTTGACCGCCGGCACCAGCGCCCGCACCGCTTCATCCGTCATCGCCAGTGTCTCACTCATCAAGTCGGGGATGATGTTCAACTCTGCCGTGTCGCGTCCCGCCAGTTTGTACGCCAGGTACAGGAACGTGACCACCTGGTTGGTGAAGGTCTTGGTCGCCGGTACGCTGATCTCGTAGCCGCAGCACAGCGGCAGCCAGCACTGGGTGGCTTTGGTGAGCG
>JABLXM010000117.1 GCA_013177815.1 Anaerolineae bacterium
GAAACGGCAGGTCGTAGCCAGAACCCTGTACGACCGAAAGATACCCGCCCCGTCCAGAGGCTTCCAACACAGGGGCGGTCCACGGGTCCAAACCGATATCGATCTTTTCACTGAAAGCCGTGGTTACGAATTGCCCATCCCCGCAACCAAGATCAAGAATAGGTCGCCCCAGATCAATTCCTTCGTAGAAACGCGCCTCAACCGCCCGCAGCAATGCCCGGAAGTATGGCAGTTCGGAGATATTCACCCAATAGTGATCGATGGATTTAGAACCATGCACCATAGCTTAATCTACCTGCCGTTCACTGGCGGCTAATTCTCCTGCAATCTGTACAAAGAGGTTTTCATAAGCCACTGCGGTCGCGTCCGGATTATAACGAGCTAACAAGTTGGCGTCATCGGTAAGAATTGTTTTTCGCCTGGACAAGACGTTTATCATCGCGCGTGCCATACCTTCGGAATCCCCTACCGGGAAGATCTCTCCCATGTTATGGATGCGGACGGGCTGCCTGACGCCCGGCAAGTCAGCAGTGACACAGGGTACACCGTTCATCATGGCTTCGATCTGAACCAAGCCAAACGATTCGGTAGAATTCAAGCTGGGCAGGACCAGTACATCCAGGTTAGGGTAAAAAGCAGCCATTTGTGCCGGATCCAATGAACCAGTGAAAACCCAATGACCGGACGCCTCCAGTTCATGGATACGCCCCGATAATCTGGCAAAATAACCCTCTTCCCCAGTGATGTTCTCGTAGGGACCGGCAAACCAAACCTGGGCTTCGGGGAACTTCTCCAACACCGGCGGCAAGGCAGCCAATAATACTTCCACCCCTTTTTCTGTTGCGAAGCGGGCTGCCATGCCAATGATGGGTTTTCTTCCATCTGGGTTCGTGCGGGCAGCAAATGCGCGCACTTGTTCTGCATCAACAGGGGGCAGCACCACAGGCGGCGGAATGATCGTTACCTTGTCAAGATAGCGATTCATGTACGGCGAATGGTCGGCGTAGTCCTGGGTATAGGTGACGATGCGATGGGTGAAACGAGCAGCCAGGTGACTCATGAATTTCACGGCTTGATTAGCCAAGCCACTAAGAAGCCCCGGCGGCATGATCAGGTCACAGTGGTAAGTGATTACGGTGGGTTTTTGGAGAATTCGACCGCGCAATGCGACACCCGCCGCATCAAACTGTGGCAAGTGCAGTTGAATGACATCGTGCTCGGCAACCAATTTGCTGGCAAGCCCACCGAAAGTCGGCATGACGACACCTTTGCTGATCCTGAACAGCACAGGCGCGCGCACGATACGGATACCGTCTTTGATCTCCTCGCGAGGGAGAGCACGGTCATACTGGGAGGTCAGGATGGTTACCGCATGTCCACGTTTAGCGAATGCGGTGGCAAGTCTCTCGGCATAAATGGTCAACCCGCTGGTATGCGGGCGATAGTATGTGAGAACGATGAGAATACGCATACTTGAAGGCGTCCTTAAAAAAGGTTGCGATTTTCTTTGACCCAATCGACCAATTTGCCCACACCCTGCTCGACGCCAATGCTGGGAACCCAACCGAGCACACGTTTTGCTTTGCGAATGTCCGAAATGTAAATATGCTGATCGCCGGGGCGCCAGTCGCTGTGTTTGACTTTGATCACATGACCACATGATCTTTCCAGCATGGGACCAAATTCCCGCCAAACCGAGAGCGTGTTGTCTTTGCCCCCACCGATATTGAAGACCTGTCCTGCCGCCTTATCGATATTCGCAATTGCGGCGTCATAGGAATCCAAGAGATCATCGATGAAGAGAATATCGCGCACTTGTTTCCCATCACCATATATCGTGACCGGACGTTTGGTCAACGCAGCGATGACAAACCAGGCAACCCAACCCTGATCTTCGATACCAAACTGACGTTGACCGTAAATACAACTCTGCCGTAAAACAACGGTCGGCAGACCGTAAATGCGGTGATAATCCCGAACATACTGGTCACCCGCCCCTTTCGAGCACCCATAAGGAGAATGAAAATCCAATGGTTGCGCTTCAGAAACGCCGTGTGGCAACTTGCGGTAGACATAGCGGTCCGGTTCTTCAATGACCTCGATTTCGTCCATTCCACCATAAACTTTATTAGTCGAAGCATAAAGGAATACTGGATTGCGACCTGACGCTCGCGCAGCTTCCAACACGTTGAAGGTGCCACGCGCGTTGATCTCAAAATCCTCACGCGGTTGGATAACCGAAGTCGTCACCGCAACCTGGGCAGCTAGATGAACGATGATATCCACGTCTTTGGCAGTTTCATCAACAACCTTGGCATCTCGAACATCACCGATGACGAGGCGAAACGACCTGGCGCCGTGTTGTTCCTTCAACCAACGCAGGTTACGTTCTGCGCCTGCGCGCGTCAAGTTATCGAGAATAGTCACTTTGTGACCATGCTCCAACAGGCGATGAACATAATTCGAACCGATAAATCCCGCGCCGCCTGTGATGAGATAGTTTTTTACCGACATGCCTGTTCTCCTGGTTAAATTCTATAAATCAACGGGGTCATGCGCCTCACCGGAGGGATGCGAGTCAACTTCATTTATTGCCTTGCTCTGTGCCTGTACATCCTGAAAGAGGGTGCTCAAGGAACGACCATCCCGGATCAAACCCCAGAATCCAAAGATACCGGTCACAACGAATTGCAGGAAATGCATCGCAATCGCATAAGCCAGCGCCGCACTGGCATTTACGCCCAGTAAAGTCAACGCACCCACCAACGCCGCTTCGAACACGCCCAACGCGGCGGGCGCAGATGGTACAGCAATGCCAAGCGCGAGAACACTATCGATAAACATCGACCACCAATATTTCGCCTGCGGGGCGATGGGGAGCAACATAACGTAGTAGATGAGTACCCATATGACCCAGGAAACTACAATCCAGAACACGCTTTGGAGGAACTTGCGCGGTTGCCGCATCACTGCCAGACCATCCAACAGCGAACCGATCCGAGGCACCACCCAACGATCGACGAGACGATTCTTCGACCCAACCTTGATAACCCATGCCTGGACAGCCTCGTGATGACGCGCCAGCAGATAGAGCGCGCTCAAGCCCAAAAGGACGAGCACCAAGATCAGCCACGCGAACGGACCTGCCCAATCCATCCCAAGCGCAAGCGGCAGGGTCGCCAACAGCAACCCGGCAGCCATGATGATATCCAACGCGCGCTCAATGACGATGGTCGAGAGAACATGGAAAGTGCCCTGACCTGAAGCGTTCCCCATGAAGATGGCACGAGCCAATTCACCCAACCTGAACGGGAACAGGTTGTTCAGTAAATAGCCTTCGTTGATGATGAAAAACGCCCGTGGGACGGTGCTCTTCCGCTCCAGGATGGTCCACCAGGCAAGCGCACGTGTAAACAATGAGATGATCGTCAGCACAATCGCTATCGTCAGATTCAACGGGCGGATCGATGCGAAAGCCAGTTGCAGGTCACTCCAATTAGCCAGACGAAAAACGGCAAACAATGCGACAACACTGATTAGGGCGCCCGGCAACCATTGCAACCAAGTGCGCCGTCCGCGTCGATCTTCCCGGTTCAATCTTCCTCCAATCGCAACACCGCCATAAAGGCATCTTGAGGGATTTCGATATTGCCAACCATTTTCATTCGACGTTTTCCTCGCTTCTGTCTTTCCAGCAATTTCTTCTTACGGGAGATATCACCTCCGTAACATTTCGCCAACACGTCTTTGCGAAGCGCCTTGACGTTCGCCCGCGAGATGACCCGCCCACCGGAGGTCGCCTGTATGGCAACATCGTACATCTGACGGGGAATCAACTCCTTCAATTTGCTCACCAGAAGCTGCCCTTTATGATAGGCATCGTTCTTGTGGACGATAGCAGCCAGGGCATCCACCGGGTCACCGCCAACAAGCACTTCCAACTTGACCAGATCGCCAGGTCGATAATCCAGGAAATGATAATCCATCGAGGCATAACCACGGGTGCGCGATTTTAGTTGATCGAAGAAGTTGACGATCAGCTCTGATAGTGGAATTTCATACACAAGTTGCACCCGGTTGGGGGCGGGATAATCCTGAGATTTAAAAATACCTCGTCGCTTCCTAACGATCTCCATGACCGTGCCATAAAACTCGGTCGGGGAGAAAATTTCGAGATCCATCCACGGTTCGCGTATCTCGCGGATGGTGGTCTCATCCGGGAGCAGCGCCGGGGAATCGATAATCATGACATCGCCATTTTCAAGGACAACCTCATATTCCACGGAAGGCGCCGTGACAACGATATCCAAATCGTATTCTCGTTCCAGACGCTCCTGGATGATCTCCATGTGGAACAAACCCAGGAATCCGCAACGAAAACCGAAATTCAAAGCCTGAGAGGTTTCCTTCTCGAATACGAGCGAGGCGTCATTCAACTGCAACTTTTCTATGGCGTCCTTGAGGTCTTCGTAGTCTTCACCCTCCACAGGGTAAATACCTGCAAAGACCATCGGCTTGGATTGTTTGTATCCCGGCAGCGGGTGCATTGCCGGGTTCGACGCACTGGTGACGGTATCACCCACCCGACATTCGGACACCGTTTTCAATCCAGTGGCGATATAACCAACATCACCAACATCAAGGATTTTTGCCGGAACCATGACCGGCGAGAAATATCCGATCTCGACCGGTTTGACATCCACACCGGTGGACATAAGCCGGATAGTTTCGCCCTGCCGAATGCCACCCTCCATCACTCGGACGTATGCAATGACACCTTTATAAGAATCATAGTGAGAGTCGAAGATAAGCGCACGCAAGGGCGACTCCGCTTCCCCGGTGGGAGGTGGAATCTTATTGACAATCGCCTCCAAGACCTGGTCAACCCCCACACCCTCCTTGGCAGAAACGCGCAGAATATCTTCAGGATTGCTTCCCATTAGATTGCTGATCTCTTGGGCGATATCATCCGGTCGGGCGGAGACCAGGTCGATCTTGTTTATCACGGGTACGATCGCCAGATCTGTATCTAACGCAAGGTAAAGGTTGGCGAGCGTCTGCGCTTCTATGCCCTGAGTTGCATCGACAACCAATAAAGCGCCCTCACATGCTTCCAAAGCCCGGCTGACCTCATAACTGAAATCCACGTGACCGGGTGTATCGATCAGGTTCAGTTCGTATGAATTTCCGTCCTTAGCGGTGTACATCATCCGGACTGCGGATGATTTGATGGTGACGCCTTTTTCCCGTTCCAGATCCATACTATCCAATACCTGTGCCACCATATCACGATCGGCAATCGTTCCGGTGCTTTGCAGCATCCTGTCAGCCAATGTCGACTTACCATGATCAACATGCGCGATGATGCAAAAATTCCGGATGTGACTAGTCATAGGTTGGAAAAGTATACCCGATAAATCTTTTGTTTACATTCGTGATAAAAGATCGGTCTTTTTACGCTGGAACTCTTCTTCACTCACGATACCTTTTTGCCGTAATTCATCCAATTCTGCGATCAGGTCTGGTATGTTTTCACTGCGCCCGCCATGTTTTGCGAAAGGGTGTTCATCAGAACTGGATATTTCTTCTTTGGCGTTCAACATGGCAGTCTTGAAGCGGATAGGCGCGCCGATGTAATGGAAGATATTGACTCCCAGTTCACTTGCGGTCAATATTTCAATGGTGCCATAGTTGAATAGCCGACCCCAGAAACTTTGCTCCAACTTTACGTCATTCACCTTTTCCAAGGAAGAATCGGTCGTGGATTTATTCATGATACCCATCGTTTGGATGACGCGCCGGTTGGTAACAATGAATTGATTATTCGACCAGACCAGAACATCATGAACCAAGCCAACCAATGGGATAATCGCCAACAATAAACCCAGGAACGCCAACGAGCCAATAGGCGGCATTAAAATGCTGACCGCAATACATACCGCCAGAATGATGAGTATCAATGCAATTTCCAGGAGGATGTTCCTCACCAGGATAAACCAATGCTGGCGGGTGATCAACAGGATGCGTTCTTTATCACCCATAAGGCTTTTCAGGTACTCACCGGTCATGTCAACCTCCATAATTGAGACAACAGCAAGGGTATTTCATTGTAATTATCCCACATTTCCCCCATCGTCGAACAAGTGGGAAACGACACCATCAGCCGATATCACATCATCAGCCTGACAGGTCCAAAATGCTAAAAATTCAGTGTTTCCCTTGGGACCTTTGAGGGGAGAACGAATGACCCCGTGAAGACCAAAACCCAGTGAGCGCATGTAGGACAGGATATCTTCGACAATTTGACGATGAAGGGCAGCATCGCGGATGACGCCACCCCCACGGGCGGCATCCTTGCGACCAGCCTCGAATTGCGGTTTGATGAGCGCGACCAGGCGCGCGCCAGGTTGGAGCCAATGCGTCATCTGCTGCACGATCAACTTCAAAGATATAAACGACGCGTCGATGGTAACCATGTCGATGGGTTCGGAAAAGCCGGCGAGATCCCGTGCGTTAGTGCGTTCCATCACGACCACTCGGGGGTCATTGCGCAATTTCCAATGCAGCAAGCCATGCCCAACATCCACCGCGTGGACCCTGGCTGCGCCGTGCTGCAACAAGCAATCCACGAATCCACCCGTCGATGCACCGATATCGACACAGGTGAAACCGGAAAGGTCCACCAGACCAAATTCGAGCAAGGCGGCTTGCAATTTTTGCCCACCGCGGGAGACGAATTGCTGACCAGGATCGATGGAAATCTCCAGCCCTGGATCGATCATTTGGGAGGGTTTAATGACAACCTGATCATCCACTCGGACGCGCCCTGCCATGATCAAGCGCTGGGCGAGGCTGCGGGACTCAGCCAGGTGACGATCATACATCAGCACATCCAAGCGTTCTTTCTTTTTCATATGTGTGGTATTTTACATCCATTCAATTTGGTGATTATGATATGATTATTTCATGATTCCAGCGATATTGAAAACAATGCGCCCACGGCAATGGACAAAAAATATTTTCATATTCGCCGCACTGGTGTTCGATCGGCAGTTACCAAGCCCGGAAGTTTTCTTCCAGACCGGCAAGATCACTAACCTGACACCTGCGTTGATGACATTGGCGGGTTTTTTCCTGTTCTGTATGTTATCCAGCACAGTTTACGTCATCAACGACATCTTCGATGTCGAATCTGACCGCATGCATCCGGTCAAACGAAACCGACCGATCGCTTCCGGCAAGTTGCCGATTCCGGTCGCAATCACATTTTCGGTCATCTTGCTGCTGGTCACAATGCTGCTGGCTTTTCTCCTCTCCACAAAATTCGCTACCATCGCGTTGATATATTTTTTGGTCAACCTGGCGTATTCCCTCTGGCTCAAGCACATCCCATTGGTGGACGTCATCGTCTTGGCATCCGGGTTTGTGATCCGGGTTGGCGCCGGCGTCAGCCTGATCGATGTCGAACGATTCTCGCCATGGCTGTACGTGGTTACCTCCCTGTTCGCACTTTTCATCGGTTTTGGCAAGCGGCGGGCAGAATTGAGCCTGTTGGCAGAAAGAGCTGAAAACCACCGGCGCGTGTTGAATGGCTACACGATTCCATTTTTGGATCAATTGATCATGATCGTTTCGAGCACGACCATCGTATCCTACAGCCTATACACCTTTTCTGCCCCGAACCTGCCGGATAATCACTCGATGATGTTGACAATCCCGTTCGTACTATACGGCATTTTCCGATATCTATACCTCCTGCAGGTGAAAAACGAAGGTGGCGCGCCAGAAGAACTGGCACTCCATGATCGCCCCTTACAGGCTACGGTCCTGATGTGGGCTTTGGCTGTCCTGGTCGTTTTTTATATCTATTAGGGAAACACATGCCTTCATTTTCCGGCAAAGCCCCCGGCAAGATCATATTATTCGGTGAGCACGCGGTGGTCTATGACCAACCCGCAATCGCCATCCCTGTCAGCGAGGTAAACGCCAACGCGGTGGTGTCTGCCGCGCCTTTGCGCCCGGAGGGAGAAGTCTGGATCGAAGCGCCGGATATCCACCTAAACCAGGTGCTGGCTGATCTGCCGGTGGACCACGCTTTCCAGACCCTGTTTGGCGCCTTGACGAAAAGGATGAAGGCGCCAAGGTTACCAGCTATGCACATCACCATTCACTCGACCATACCGATTGCGGCTGGGATGGGATCGGGCGCGGCGATCTCGGTGGCTGTCATCCGTGCGGTTTGCGCATTCATGAACTTTCAAATCAGCGACACCGAACTGAATGAAATTGCGTTCCAGGTCGAAAAAAGTTATCATGGCACACCATCCGGGATCGACAACACGGTGGTCACATTCGAGAAACCCATCTTTTTCACTCGTGGTGCACCCTTTGAACCATTGGATATTGGGTCGGAACTATGCTTCATCATCGGCGATTCTGGCGCACCGAGCCGCACAATCGATGTGGTATCCGATGTAAGACGTCGCTGGAGCGCCCAACCGGAAATCTACGAGTTGTACTTTCAATCGATTGGGATACTTACCCGAAAAGCGCGTGAGCAAATGAAGGTTGGAAATAGTCTTAAGTTGGGTGGATTGATGAATGAAAACCACGCCTTATTACAAAAGATCAATGTCTCCTCACCAGAATTGGATTTCCTGGTCGATGCCGCGTTGGGCGCCGGCGCATTGGGCGCTAAACTCTCGGGGGCAGGTTGGGGCGGCAACATGATCGCCTTGATCAACCGACGAGACGCAGAAAAGATATGTTCAGCATTAACCAGGTCCGGCGCCAACCGAACCATCATCACGGAACTCAAACCCAGCTACGGGGGAATGATCGAATGAAGTATTTAATTAAATTAGGCGGCTCATTGATCACCCATAAATCCAAGGTGCGGGCGCCCCGCCGGCAGATCATTCGCTCGTTGGCTCAAGACCTGGTGCGGGCACGAGACGCAAACCCAGGGCTTGAAATCATCCTGGGGCACGGTTCGGGGTCATTTGGTCATGTGAGCGGTAGCCAACACCAGACACGCGCCGGCGTCGAAACTCATGAGCAGTGGCTGGGATTTGCCCAGGTCTGGTATGATGCGCGCAGGTTGAACCAGATCGTCATCGATGAACTACGCGCCAATTCATTGCCGGTGATCGCGTTTCCGCCATCGGCAGTAGTGGTGTCACGGAATAAAAAAGTGCTCGATTGGGACACTTATCCGATCGAACAAGCGATGCTGGGAGGGTTGATCCCGGTGGTCAATGGGGATGTGGCGTTCGATATCGCCATCAACGGAACCATCCTATCAACCGAGGACATCTTCATTTACTTGTTAGACCACATCGACATCGACCGGATACTATTAGCCGGCACCGAGCCCGGAATCTGGCGAGATTTCGCTACCAAACACGATTTAATCCCAACCATGACGCCAGACGATCTGCCATCTTTATCCGAGAGTCTCGGCGGCTCGAATGCAACGGACGTCACCGGTGGGATGGCTGAAAAGGTTCGATTGATGGCATCATTGGTCGAAAAATATTCACACCTGAAAGTATCCATATTCTCTGGCGAAAAAACCGGCAACCTATATACCGCACTTATGGGTGGATACCCTGGGACTACCATCCAGCAGAAAGACTGAGGAATTTTGATATGTATGTCACTCGACAAGAATTGGAAAATAACGAGGAGCGGGTGCTGGCACCTTACGCCATTCGCAGCAAACTATCCCGCGGACGCTTGTATCCAGACGAAGAACCGGATTACCGCACCAGTTTCCAGCGCGACCGCGACCGCATCCTGCACACTACGGCGTTTCGCCGGCTGGAATACAAAACCCAGGTATTCATCAATCATGAGGGGGATTACTACCGCACCCGCCTGACCCACACGCTGGAGGTCACACAAATAGGACGCACCATCGCTCGCGCGTTGGGCGCCAACGAAGACCTGACCGAGGCAATTTGCCTGGCGCACGACCTGGGGCACCCACCCTTCGGTCACTCCGGAGAAAGCACTTTAGCCACACTGATGAAGGATGCTGGCGGGTTCAATCATAATAAACACTCTTTTCGGATCGTCACCGAACTTGAACAACGTTATCCAAATTTCCCCGGTCTGAACCTATCCTGGGAGGTTTTGGAAGGCATCGTGAAACACGAAACCGAGTACGACGTGGCTGACGCACAGGAATTCGAACCAGATCTGCGGGGGCACTTGGAAGCGCAGATCGCCAATGCAGCAGACGAACTGGCGTACACCGCGCACGACCTGGACGATGGTTTGCGCTCCGGGATGATCACCTCACAGATGATGAACGATATCGAAATCTGGAATATCATCACCCACTCGGTTGGGTGGGATGAGCAAGTACTCGATGACCTGGACCGCCACAGAATCATCCGGCG
>JABLXM010000118.1 GCA_013177815.1 Anaerolineae bacterium
ATGGCTGGGGTTATGACTGCCCAGACCGCTACATTGTGGATTTCATGATCGATGGCACGCTGCCGGAGCAACGCGAGATCCTCTGTGAGGACTGGGGTACGGATGTCACCCGCGCCTATGAACCGCTGCCTCCTACGGATGCCAACGCATTTGCCGACCCGCTGGAAGCCTTCCAGTCCTTTGCATCCGAGATGACCCTGCAGCCGGAGTATTTCTACGGGTACTTCGAAGAGGATGTTTCGGTCGCCTGCCCATTCGGCGGCGCCTTCACCTTCGGTCCGAGCGATGTTGGCGAAGCCTACACCTTCGATCGGTGCGCCTATGCGGAGGGCTTTGCCGTCAGCGGCTCTGGCGGCTATGATTACGGAACGGGCGTGTTCACCATCGATGCCACCGTCAATGGGTTGAAGGATGGTGTGCTGAAGTTCGTGCGCGATGACAGCGCCGGCACCTATTCGCTCACCGGTGAATACGGCGGCGAAACGGTTAACATGGAGTAGACCTTCGGAAGGTTATTTCTAGAAGATATTATTCCTGGGGCTACTGGCTGGACGCGCAGCGGAAGCCCAGGCTGTAGAACCAGTACTTCTGCACCGAGCGGTAGCGGGTGGTGGCGCGGATCCACCACTCGCCGTTGGTCCAGGTGCCGCCCCGCCAGATGCGCTGGGCGTAGGCATCCTGGTCCTCGCGACCATCGTTGGCGTTGTAGGGGTATGGCTGCGGGATGGTGCTGGTCCACTCCCAAACATTGCCGGATAGATCCATCACACCGTAGGCGCTGGCGCCCGCCGGGAAGGAACCCACCGGCGCCGTCATGGGGTAGCCGTCGTCGAAGCCCGGATTGGCGTGCGCCCGCGGGCAATCCTTGTCGCAGAAGTTGGCTTTGTCGCTGGTGATCTTGTCGTTGCCCCAGGGATAACGCCGCCCGTCCGTGCCGCGCGCCGCTTTCTCCCATTCGGCTTCGGTCGGCAGCCGGCGCCCAGCCCAGGTGCAGTAGGCGCTCGCCATCCACCAGTCCACATGCACCACCGGGTAATTGGAGTATGCCGGGTCATCGTAATAATGCTCTTGCGTGTACAGCCCCATCAGGTAGGGCGGCTTGCAAGTGCCATCCGCCACGCAGGCGGCGTATTGCCCGTTGGTGACCTCGTACTTGTCGATCCAGTAACTTTCCAGCATCAGCGTGTGTTGCGGCACTTCAGGGTAGGCGACCCCGTTTCCCTCGAAGTAGACTTGCGCGTCGTTGTCCTTCGAACCCATCAGGAATTCACCCGCCGGGATGAAGATCTGCTCCATCAGGTCCTTCTCGGTGATGCGGAAGTTCGCCTGCGTGGGTTCGATCGTCGGGGTGGGCGGCAGGGTTGGCGTCGCGGTGGGGGGGATGGCGGTTGCGGTGGGGGGCGCGGTTGGCGCGGCGGTTTCGCTGGCGGCGGGCTGCGTCGCTGCCGGGCTGACTGGCTGGCAGGAGACTAAAACCAGGCTGGCGGCTATCAGTAGGAATGTGACTCTCGGCAGCCACGGCTGCTTGAATTTGATCACGGATTTAAGATGATTTGCTGGCATTTTGGACGATTGTACTTTCTTCAGGACAAGGATGTCCGGCGTTCACACCAGGTGGAGCGTACGGATTGACCCGGCTGATTATAATCCCACTTTCCCGGGACTTCAATTCACCGTTTTAGCCATTGCGGGGGGTATTGTTGGGCGCCGATGCACCCTGGTGACCTGCCTATGGTTGGATTGTCCCATACCATATGCCGGCGTCTTGCCCCACCGGGACGGCGACCCAAATCCGATCCTCCCCGTCCACCGCCACCAGGCAGTCATAGGTTTGCAGCGCGCCCACCAGCGCCAGTTCGCCATCCGCCAGTTGGTACAGCCCGCCCTGTTTGCAGAACCAGGCGTTGCCCGCCGCATCCAGGGCGCGGCTGGCGGGTGCGTAGTCGCCTGGCGCATAATCGCTCACCCATTCCTCGCCGTCCAGGTGCAGGTAAGAGACCGACCCGAACATATGCGCGGCGCCGTAGGTGATGACCTCCACCCAGGGCACATCCCTGGCGTCCAGGTCTATCTTTGAGATGAATTGTTTGCGTTCATGCGGTGGCAGGGGGTAGATCGTTTGCCGCGCTGGAACGCCCTCGAATCGCCACAGCGCGTCGAAGCTGCCCGCCCACATCCGCCCCTGCCGGTCGACTTCCAGGTCGAAGATGCAACCGCTCTCGGCGCCGGTGACGGACCACCAGCGCACGTTGCTCCAGCGGCGGATGCCATCGCCCGCCAGGCTCTCGCCCGCGCCCAGGCACCCGCTGATCCATATTTGCCGCCCCGCACCGACTGCGATGTCGGTCAGGAAGTACCCCTGAAAACCGTCCTGGTAGGCGCGCGTAAAGCCGACCTCCTCGGCGGGCAGGCTTTCCCAGCGCCCGGCGGAGCGGTCGAAGCGGCGTATTTCGCGGCTGCCGGTTGCCAGCCAGACGTACCCCCCGCCATCGGTGACCAACCCGTCCCCCACGCCTGGGCTGAGGTATTCCGTTGCCGGCAGCGGCAGCCAGCCTTCAGCGCTGCCGTAGGTGCGCCAGCGCTCCCCGTCCCAGGCGGCGATGCGTTGCCCGTTGTTTGCGAAAGTCCACAACCAGCCGCTGCCGTCCACGCCCTGGATGTGGCAGTCGCGTTCCTGCAGCCGGAAGGACCAGCCCTCCGCGCCGTATGAGAAGATGCCGCCCTCGGTGACCACCCACAACGTGCCCTCCGGAGACACCCACAACTGGCGGATGGCTTGACCGCTGCGGGCGGGGAAACTGGCGTGTGTCAGCATGCCATGCGAGAATGGCGTTGTGCTGGGCGTTTGGCTGGGCGCCGGTGAAGGGGTGACGCTGGCGATGGGCGGGGATGCGGTTGGGGTCGGCTGTGGGGTAGTTCTGCAGGCAACCAGTAACAGGCATAGGGTGACGACCGGGATGATGCCCGCGCCCCGTCTCACAGGCGTCGCTCACATCCGGATGAAATGGTTTCGTTTTTCATCGTACAGCCCCTTGTCGGCAGCCAGCACCAGTTCCGTCAAACTTCCACCGTGCAGGGGATAGATGGCGATCCCGATCGAAGCGCCAAAACTGTTGGGCGGGATTTCCGGCATCGCGCTGGATGCATCCTGGATGGCATCCCTCACCCGCGACATGATCTGGCGGGCGATCGGTTCCCCTGCCTCGGGCAGGATGAATGCGAATTCATCCCCCCCATAGCGTGCCACGAAATCGCTCTCCCGCAGCGCTTTTCGCATGGCACTTGCTATGGCTTGCAGCGCGCGGTCGCCAGTGGCGTGACCGTGCGTGTCGTTGATCTTCTTGAACTGGTCCAGGTCGATCAATGCCAGCCCGAAGGTGTGGTTGTAGCGGCGCGCGCGGCGGACTTCGTCCAGCAGGCGCTCATCGAACGCGCGGCGGTTGGGCAGCTCGGTCAGCGAATCCGTTCGCGCTGCCTGGCTCAATTGTTCGTGCAGGCAGGCGTTCTCGATTGCAATGGCTGCCTGTTCCCCCAACAACCTCAGCAGGCGCAATTCTGTTTCGGGGATCGGGTGCGGCTGTCTGAAACCTACGTTCATCACCCCCACCACCCGCGAGCCGATCTTCAGCGGCAAACCAACGATGGCGCCCACCCAAACGGTACGTTCGAAAAGCGGGTGGATGGACATATCCGGCACCACGATCATCTCACCCGAGCGAGCCACACTATAGGTCAACCCGTTCTGGCGGGGTTCGGCGAGCGGCTGCTCCTGCTGACCGTCCTTCCAGCGGGCTGCGCCAAAGCGCAGCGCGCCATCCCGGTACAGGAAGATATGCGCGTTGCTGGCGTCCGTCAGCAGGCTGATGGTGCAGCGCAGCAACTCGTCCAGGACGGTGGTTAGTTCCAGGCTGGCGGTCAGGCTTAGGCTTGCCTGGTAGATGGTCTCCATCTCGTTGGAGTAGCGCATCAGGTTTTCCACCAGGCGGGTGCTCTCCAGGAAAGTGGTTGCCTGGCGGATCAGTATCTGCGCGACCAGGCGATCATGCAGATTGATGACGCGCTGTGGGTTGCTTTCCATCAGCGCCACCATCCCTATCTGGTCATGATGAGCCACCAGCGGGACGATCAACATACGATGGATATGGTGGCTGGTCAAAAAAGCCCGCTCACGCTCTTGCAGGCAGGCTTGATCGAGCGTGACTTCTAGGATTTCCTCCCTTTCGACGCTTTGCCGCAGGCACTCGATTTCATGCACGGGGAAGGCGGCTGGCGGGATGATGCCTTTTGGGCGCTGGCGGTTGGCGGCTGTCTTCCAGATCAGCAATTCATCCCAGCCGGTGCCCCACTGCGCCACCAGGCAGCCGCTGATGCCGGTGATCTCCACGATATGTTCAGCCAATCGAGCGCTCAGGTCAGTTACATCGTTACAGCCCGACAGGGCTTGCGAGGCGTTCGCAAGTCTCTGCAGTAGATCGATGTCCTGGAAATCTCTGATGCTCAGTTGGGGCTCCTCGGGCGCTGCATGTCACCGAAGAAGAGCTTTTACTGTCTAGGTCTCGCTCCTCTGTTCGCCTATATTACCAGATAACCGCGCGGCGCGGTAGCATGTTTTTTAGTTTACCGGGGAACGTCCGCCCGCGACCGAGTGCATAGCCATCCGGATGCTTCACCACCAGCAATGTCGCTGGGCTGGCAGACGCCGTGTCCAACGGCGCATCCTCCCCGCGCGACCACGCCGCCAGGTGTTCCTCCGGCAGTTGGTGAATGCCAGCCCGGAATAAGCGTCCAAACCGCACGGCGCAGGCGTGCGAGGGCTCCCACCCTTCGGGGTGCTGCTCCGCCAGGCACAACCCCAATGCCTGGAAGGGCAGGCTGCCGAATTGCGAGGGGTAGCCTTCCGGCAGGGCGAACAGTTCACGCCCCCGCTGCCACAGCGACCAGTGATGTTCTTCGAGCAGTTCCGCCAACGACCAGCCGTACCGATCCTCCCAGCGCTGATTCAGGTCGGCTGATCCGCGCCGCGCCAAGCGCTCCAAGCCGCTGCGTTCCCATGCCTGGCGTGGTGGCTGACGCTCTGGTGCTTCTCCCAGTGGGGCGGTCTTGGTGAGCCGGGCGGCGAAGAAGCCAGCCGTGCCGTAGTGATGCGGCAGCAGCCTTACCGCGCGCGGCATATCCGGGTGAAAGCTGTGATCATCGACCTGCGCCAGCGCCGGGGCATGTGCCGGCAGAGCGGGGTGGACGTCCACCAGCGCGGCGGCGTGCGGGTATTCCCGCAGCAGCCGGTCGATCACTGCTTCGTCCTCCTCCGGCGTCAGGGTGCAGGTGGCGTAGACGATCTGACCGCCCACCCGGGCGGTGCGCAGCGCGCTCTCCAACAGGCGGAACTGGCGCAGCGCCAGCCCGCTCTGCTCGCGCGCCGTGATCGGACGCAACGGGTGCGCGCTGGTGGCGCGCAATCCCTGCATGCTGCACGGCGCGTCCAACAGCACCGCGTCGAAGGTTTCCGGCAGCCATAGCCCGAACTTCTCGCCCGGGAAGGCGGTCACCGCAGCCGAGAGGCTGCCCCAGTTCTGCAACACCAGTTTGAGGGCGGTCAGCCGGTCGCGACTGGCGTCGTTGGCGAAGACCAGACCGCGGTCGCCCAGCCGGGCGGTCAGGTGGGTGGTCTTGCCGCCCGGCGAGGCTGCCATATCCAGCGCCAGCGGCTCCGGCGGCAGGTCAGCCAGGTCGAACAGTTCCACCGGCAGCATCGAGGCGGCATCCTGCAGGTAGAAGTAGCCCAGGCGATGCTCGATGGTGGCGCTGGCGGGCTGTTCCTGCGCCGCCAGCCAGTATCCGTTCGGGCAAAAGGGCACCGGACGGGTCTCCCAACCGTAGCGTTGCGCCCAGCCCGCCAGCGCCGCGCCCGGGTCGTCCAGCAGCAATGGGTTGAGCCGCAACGCCGGCAGCAGCGGTCTTGCCAGTTCTTCCAGCAAGAGTCGGTATTCTTCGGGCGCCAGCAGCGGCTGGAGCGCCGCCAGGCTGCTCTGTTGCAGTTCGGCGCCGCTCTGGCGCGGCGTCTTTTTGCCCTTTTTACGGCTCACGCGCCTCCTCCCGCCCGCCGGTCGATGCAGAACACCATCTCGCCGCCAATCTCGAATTCGGTCACCTGCCACGGCAGCCCGGTGAGTGTGCGCGCCACCAGCCGCCGTTGCTGGTCGCGCTTTTCGTGCCGCCCGCTCAGACTTTCGCCCGGCAGCGTGACCACCAGCCAATCGACGTTCAACGCCTGCCAGAAGTCGCGGTTGCAGCCGCGTCGGCGCTGCTCGAAGCGGTGAGCCTCCTTGAAGAAGAAAGCGACATCAGCCGGCTGCCTCGGCGCTTCCAGCAGGATGTCCTGTTGGTGCGCCGACGCCGGCAGCCCGTAACCGGACAGGAAATGGTTGATCAACCTGACGCGCGGCGCGTGCAGGTCGTAAGCGTGATACTGTATCCCCGATGGCAATCCCATCCACGGCAGCGCCAGCGGGTTCAACCCGCATGCCAGGTCGAGCAAAATGTGAGGGGTTGAGGTCACTTCGAAGATCGCCTGGTAGAACTTTGGAAGATGCGGCAGGCGCTCGCGGGTGGAGGCGTGGCTGGCGAGCAGCGTTTGGCATACCTGCTGGAGCGCCTCCGTGCTATCGGCGCCGAACGCCGCATCCAGTTGCCGCGCGGCGTCGGCGTAATCCGGGTCGCCCAGGTAGGGCGCAACGATGGTGTGCAGTTTGGCGCGTGCAGCTTTGAGCGCCTCCCTGGCGGTGCGCCCGGCTGCCAGTTCACGCCGCAGCAAGTCCTGAACGGTGCCGGGTGGTAGGTCCAGCCGGCGGTATTTGGGCGAAGACAATATCTCCGCGGTCAGGGCATCGATATCGGGCGAGACGCTCACGCCGGCTCCATTCGCGGACGGGAGAGCAGGAACGCCAGTTCATTGGGGAAGGCGAAGCGCTGCACCTGCCAGTCCTGCCCGGCGGTCAGTTCCAGGAAGTGGCTTTCATAGGTGCGCCCCATCCCCTTGGCGCGACCGCCCAGCGAGCGCGCCGGGAACGATACCAGCAGGTGTTCGGTGTTCACACCCGTCAGCAGACGGCTGCCGATGGTCTTGTCCAGTTGCTCCAGGCAGGGGATCAGTTTGAGCGCCAACGCCAGTTGCACCGGCTGGTTGGGGATGGCAGTCGTCAGGTCGCTTGTCACCACCGCGCCGCCCAGCCCCAAATGCTGCCGAAAGGCATCGCCGAATCCCGCCAGGTCGCCGTACAGGTCGCAGCCGTAATACGCTGCGTCCGGCGCCAGGTTCATCCAGGGCAGCGCCAGTGGATTCAATCCGCAGCCCAGGTCGAGGATGCTGTGCAGCGCGCCCAGCCCCGCCAGTGTCTGCGCGTAGAATTCCGCCAGTGTTGGCAGGCGCTCGCGGGTGGAAGCGTGCTGGCTCATTTTTGACTGACACCAGGCGCGCAACGCCGGGTCGTGCCGGTCATGTGAGAGGAGTGCCAGTTCCGCTGCCCAGGCGTCCAGTTCCAGCCCATCCGCCAGATAGGCGCCAGCCACCTGGTGCAGTTTGCCGCGCACCGCTTTTACGGCTTCTTTGAAGGTGCGACCCTTCGATAGCTCCGCGCCTGCCAGGCGCGCCACCAGCCCGGGTTCGATCCGGCGGTAGGCTGGCGCCTTGCGGATAGCGTCCACCAGCTCGGTCAGGTCGGTTGCGCCTGTCATGTCCCGCTCCGTTGGATGCGCGCGGTCAACTGGGTCATGAAGCGCAGGTTGTGCAGCGTCGCCAGCCGCGGGAACAGGCTGTCGTTCATCTTGAAGAGGTGGTGCAGGTAGCCCAGTGAGTAGTGCGCGCAGGTCACACAGTCGCAGCCGGGCGAGACCGGCTGATTGGCTTTCTTGTGGCGTTCGTCCTCGATGTAAAGGTAGCGGAACCATTTGCCGTCCAAACCCTCCGCGTTGGTGAAGGCGTACACCCGCCCGTGGCGGGCGTCGCGGGTCGGCATGGCGCTGTCGAACAAGCTGTAACCCAGCCTGGCGCACGCCAGAACGTTCGCCGGGTGTCCCACCCCCAGGGCGTGGAACGGAAATTGCGGCGGCACCAGCGCGCGGGTGAACGTCAGGATATCCGTAAGCAGCTTGCCGGCGCCATCCAAAGGCCAGCCGCCGTAACCGTAACCGTCGAAACCGATCGAAAGCAGTGCCTCGGCGCATGCTCGGCGCAGGTCGAACTCGCCGCCGCCCTGGATGACGGCGAACAGCAGGGGGCGTTGCTCCGGCGCCAGCTTCTTCTCCGCTGTCAGCCGGTCGAATTCCGTCCGGCTGCGTTTTGCCCAGGCGATGGTACGGCGCACCGAGGCTTCCTGTTCGGCGCGCGGCGCTTCGGCGTGGGTGCAATCGTCCAGGCAGATCACCACGTCCGTGCCGTACGCCATTTGCAGTTGCACGCTCTTCTCCGGCGTCAACCGTACGCTTCGGCTCTTGCCCTCCGGTTTGAACACCAGTTCATTGTCGTTGATATAGCCCAGTTTGGGATTCTGGTGGATGAGCGAATAGGCCTGGAAGCCGCCCGAATCGGTCACGATCGGTCGCCGCCAGCCGCTCATGCGGTGCAGCCCGCCCAGCGCCTGGATGGTGCTGGAGCCGGGGCGCTGCATCAAGTGGAAAGTATTCATCACCAGCGCCGGCACCTGGCTGGCTTCCAGGTCGGCGGCATCCACTGCGCGCACCATGCCATACGTGGCGTCCGGCAGGAAGGCGGGCAGCGGGAGGTTGCCGTGGGGCAGTGTGATGGTGGTTTTTTCTGAATATGACATGGCTTCATTATATCCATGAATGCCGGACGCCGCTCCACGGGTGCTGGCGATCATCGCTCCGCAAATTGCCGAAAGTGCCACCCTTAATGAAGGTCGCCAGCCACGACCCGGGCTGCCCTCGTCGAGCCGCGCAAAGAATTAACCATTTCTTCTTTCGTTCTATACACGATCTGAACACCTGCCGGGTATCCTGTGACTATGTTTGAGAATAAGGAGGTGGACGGATGCAAAACATCCAGGCTGTATCCAAACAAACCCGCAACAACTGGCTGATCGATGCCTCGCTGGCAATCGCAGCCCTGG
Organism: Anaerolineae bacterium; assembly: GCA_013177815.1. Lineage (GTDB taxonomy): Bacteria > Chloroflexota > Anaerolineae > Anaerolineales > Anaerolineaceae > JABLXM01. The sequence goes on from JABLXM010000118.1 coordinate 9,126, forward strand.
TCGCCGCCCTGAGCGGCATCTATTTCCTCTACCTGCCCAATGGCGGTTTCCAGGGTGGGCGCAACCCGATGTATGGGGTCACTCTGTTCTTCGAGCGGCACACCTGGGATTTGCTGCACACCTGGAGCGGCGTGGCAATGATCGCTGCTGCCCTGATCCATTTTTCAATTCACTGGCAGTGGGTCGTTGGCATGGTGCGCCGCGTTTGGAAGGAAATCACCGGTCGGGGCAGCATGCTGAACGCGCGTGGTCGCTTCAACGTCTGGTTGGATGCCGGCGTGGCGGTGAGCTTTGCGCTCAGTGCAGCCAGCGGCGTCTATTTCTTGATTTTTCCTGCCAGCCACAACTTCGTGTGGGATATGATCCACACCTGGTCGAGTGTGACGATGATCATACTGGCGCTGGTTCACTTTGCCATCCACTGGCAGTGGGTCGTCAAGGTGACGCGCCGCATCTTCACCCGCCGGGCTGGCGTGCATGCTCCGGCAGCCACGTTACAAACCGAACACGTGCTGGCGTCGGAGTGATCGACGTAACAACATTGGAACAAAGACAATAATTAGGAGACTTAAAATGGTAAAGAAAATTTTATTGGGTGTTTTGTTTGCAGGTGTGGTCGGGGCGTTGGTGTTTGGCGCAGTGAACCGCACCATTGCCAAGGCTGATGACGATGTGGCACAGGGCGAGCGCGGGCGTGAACTGGCGCTGGAGCAGGCGAGCAGCGAAGGTCGCAGCGCCGCGAATCCGCAAGGGCAGGGGCGCAACCAGCGCAACCCGGATGGCGCGGCTGGCGAAGCCCTCGTGCCAGGCGCTGATAACGAAGCTCAGGACGGGAACGGGCGCCAGGGTGGCGCCGGCGGTCGCGGCGCTAGCGATAATGTAGCCATCCCCGATCCATTGGCTGAGGTTGACGAAGTGGTTAGCTTGACCGGCGCGGTGACCGCTGTGACCGCGGATGAACTGACGCTGAAACTGCAGGATGGAACCGATTTTCTCGTCGAAGGGCGCGCTTGGTCCTATGCCCAGGAACAGGGTTTCGCCACCGCAGTTGGGAACACGCTGTTACTCGCTGGTTTCTATGATGATGACGGCACCTATGAGGTCATCACCATTCAGGATCAGACCAGCGGCGTCAGCGTCACGCTGCGCGAAGCCAGCGGACGCCCGGGTTGGGCGGGCAATGGACGCGGGGGACGCGACTAGACCTGCCAGAGAAACGCACGTTTTTCACAGGAGCGAGTAATCTCGCTCCTGTTGTTTTACTATAACGAATCGAGCGAGCCATTCACCAGGCTGCGGCGCTCCAGCACCAGGAACATGCCGTAACCTACTGCAATATACAGCATGCCGATCAACACTTCCCCCAGTATCAAGCTTGCGATCGAATCCCAGCCGCTGCCCACCAGTGCCATGCGTGCAGCCAGGATGCCGCGCGTCATCGGCAGGCTGTAGGACACGCTTTGCAGCCAACCCGGCAGCGCCGTAACCGGGAAGTTTACCCCCACCAGGATGTACAGCGCCAGGCTGAGCGTGGAGGTGATCATCCAGCCGTCGCGGTTGACCAGCGAAATGCTGCCCATGATGAAGCCCATGCCACTGGTGGTGAAGGATGTGATCAGCACGCATAGCATCACCAGCGGGAAGTTCGCCTGCGAGGCGTCGTAATGGAAGAGCAGGATCGCCACCGGCAGCGCCACCGAGACGGTGATGAAGTTATCCAGGATATGAAAGAATCCCCGCCCCAGGAAGAGCGGCGCCCGCGGCGCCGGGCTGCCCAACAGGTACGAGAGCGCTCCGAACTGCCGTTCGTTGCCCACTGTCAATGAAATGCCGCTCACACCGTTGGTCGCCGGAATCATCAAAATATTCCCGAGCACGATGTACAGCGGGTCGCTCAACCCAACGAATTGCCCAATGAAAACGAAATAGATCAAAGCGAAGAATGAAAAACCGAACTTGCTGACGAAGTAGTTGAACGGCGTGCTCCAGGAGAACAGCGAGCGGTAGGCGAACCACGCCTGGATGAAATACAACCGCACGTAGCGCGTGAGCCACCGGATCATATGGAACTCATCTCGCCGCTGACCCGGATCAGGTCGTGCACCTTGCGTTCCATCCAGTGCGCCGTCAGCCAGAAGAGCAGCCCGAGCGCCAACGCCATCCCCCAGCGACCGGCGTAGAAGTTCATATCGCTGACGCCGTATAGCGCCGCCTGCAAGCCTTCCAGCGCCCAACGGATGGGGAACACCGCCGAGATCGCCTGCATCCATTCCGGCAGGATGCGGATCGGGTACATGAAGCCGCATACCACTGCCACCGGGAACTCGAAGAACTCCACGATCGAGCCGGATAGCCGTGACCACACCAGGAAGTTAGCCAGGAAGACGCCGATCGCCCACATCCCTGCCACGATCAACAGCAGCGAAACCAGTGCCGGCAGCACCTGCACCTGGTCGAGCGTGTAATCGAACACCAGCACCGCCACCAGGAAGGCAGCCAGCAGGCTGACCAGCCCGGTCAACACGTTGGTCAACGTGCGGACGGCTTCCACCACGCTGTACGGGGTGGGACTGCCGATGATGAACTCTAGTGTGCCGTCGCGGCGGTCGCGCCCGATATCGAAGGTGGAACTGAACACCAATCCGCTCCACATGCCCAGGATGCCGCCGCCGATGACGGTGTACACCAGGTCGGGCTTCTGGTTGCCCGCCACCTGTGAGAGCACCATGCCCACCGCGCTAAAGACGAACGGCTGGACGAACAGCAGCAGCAGCGTATACAGGTTGAAGGTGCGGATCTGCAACTGGACGTTCATCTGCCGCCAAAACAGCCGCAGCATCCGCCCGATCATTCTTGCTTCCCCTGGATGATCGAGACGTAGACATCCTCCAGACTATGGTTGCGTACCTCCAACCCGTGAACGTGACCGGAACTGATGAAAAGCGTCAGATATTTCAGCACTGCTTCCGGCTGGTCGGTGCGTACGTTAACCTTCTTGTTGGGGTACGCCTCGGATACCTGTATCGTCAGGCGGTGGTTGATGAGTTGCAGTTGCCGTTGCAGCTCATCCAGGAGCGCGGCATCAATCTCGATCTCGAAGATGGTATCACCGCTGACCTGCCTCTTTAATGAAGCCGGTGTGTCCAGCGCGATGATGCGTCCGTGGTTGATGATGGCGATGCGGTCGCACAACTCCTCCGCCTCCGCCATGTAGTGGGTGGTGAGCAGGATGGTCTTTTTGAGCGCGATCAGGTTTTTGATCGTCTGTCGCAGTTCGCGCGCCCCCACCGGGTCGATGCCGACGGTGGGTTCATCCAGGTAGATCAGTTCCGGGTCGTGCAGCAGCGCGCGTGCCAGGTGCAGCCGTTGCACCATGCCGCTGGAGTAATTCTCCACCCGGTCGTTGCGGCGCTCGGTCAGGTCGACCACTTCTAACATCTCGGCGATGCGCTTGCGCGCCAGCGCCGGCTCCAGCCCGTACAACTCGGCGAAGTAACGCAGGTTGTCGTGACCGCTCAACCTGCCGTAAAGTCCGCGTGCGCCGCCAAAGGTGAAGCCAATGCGCTTGCGCACCGTTCGAGTTTCCGTCACCACGTCCATGCCCAACACGCGTACGCTGCCGCGCGTCGGCAGCAGCAGAGTGGAGAGCACTTTGGTGGTGGTGGTTTTGCCGGCGCCGTTCGGACCCAACAGTCCGAACAATTCGCCCTGGTGCACGTTGAAGGAAATATCCTCCACCGCGACAGTCGTCTTGCGCCTGCCGCTCCAAAAGCCCACCCGCGTGGTGAACTCCTTGTGTAGTTGGTTGACTTCAATGGCGTTATTGCTCATTGCATCGGTTGGATAAGGGATGTATAAGCAAAGTATACCCCAAGAATAAATTGTGGTTTTGTCGCTGCCTGGCTTATTCCGTTATGATCTCATCCACCCGGTAGTATTCGGCGGTGCACACGTTGAGCCAGTGGGTCGCATCACCGGAGATATCTTCCAACCCCAATGGGTTATCCGGCAGCGCTGCGACCCGCACCCGCTCTCGCCCGCCCCCCGCCTGTTTGTAGATCTCAGCCTCGCGTTCATCCCATGCTTGCGCATATTGTTCCACCGCTGCCTTATCCTTCAAAACCTTCCAGGATTCGTATAGGGGGGCGGCAAACGTGAAATACAGCGCGATGCCGATCAATATATAGGTCATGATCGGTCGATATTGCCCCAAGAACGTGACAGTCTCATATAGCAGATCGCCGATCGTTATCGCAGTGTAGATCGCCAGGGTCACCAGCAGGATGGTAGGGATGATCAAAACCCGGTCCTCCGGCGCGCTGGCGGTTGCCCAGGTCGAGGGCAGGAAGCTCACGTAGATCAATATGAGCAACGTGGAAAAAATCAAGATGGTTTGGGTTCGGTGTTGATGCTGTGAGTGATGTTCGGGATCATGGAAATATTTCCTTGCCAGGAAGCTCCCGATGATGATCAGTGTGCTGGCGGACCAGATTAGGTTGACGTGCTTCACAATCCACAACCCACTGTAGAGCAGCGAGTATTTGGCGGCGTTTGCCAGTATCAAGATGACATTATGATGTGTGTTCAAGCTTGCCAGCCGCACCGCATTCCCTGGCGCTGTGATCATGATGAGCATCCCCGCCAAAGTCCCTGAAAACGCCGCCACCCATAACAGGTAGTAGCTGCGGTTCGCCCGGAACAACCGGAAGTGGAAGAGCACGATGATGAAGATTATCAACTGGATCAACGTCAGGATTTCGGAAAAACCGCTGTCCATCCACGCCAGCAGGAAGACGACCAACCCTGTCAACGCCCGGCTGCCGGCTGGTAGTTGCGCAAAGCCACCGCTGAGGCGGATCATCATACCCAACAATACCAGGAAGATGATGATCGGGAACAGATAAGTGATGGCGCCTGTCATCCAATACAGGTTTTGCCGGAAATTGGGGGTCGTATATATGGTCAAAAAGACGGCGAGGGTTGCGACCACTGCTTGCAATGCGAACGGGAGCGCGATGCGGAACTTCTTGAGGATGCTGTTGGTAAAAACAAACGCCGATGCCATCAAACCGGTCAGCAGGATGCCTGGCAGGTATGGCAAGGCGCCTGGACCGATTAGTTCTATCAAGGTAATGAAGAACGTGAACGCATACCTGCCGGACCACTCCTGGTACCAAAACACCTGGGCTTCCCCAAAGCCCGCCTGCGTCAGCTTGCCCGCCGTACAGTAGTCATCTGCAATATAACGGGTATAACTCCCCAGGTAGGCGTGCGTGAAGATCGCCGCCGTCAGCGCCAGTGCCACCACGCCCGGCACGACCTTGAAGAGCATGGATGGATTGTCACGTGAATGATTGCTGGGTATCATTTTTCGGGTTCCCGCTGCCCAAACTTTGCCGGCAAATAAGCGCCAGCCCCTGTACCGGGTGTTGCATGTTGTTTCTGGCGTCAACCCGTCACGCCCCGTGATTGGCTGCTCGCAGTCATCGTAGGCAGTTCAACAGATCCTGTCGGGGGTGCTCCTGCACAGATCAGCAGGTGACCGTTTTCGCAACGCAATGCTTTGCAAGTACCGCCACGGCGTCGACGTGAATCGATGATTAGGGTTTATTTACCGAGATTTTACCAATATATACACGCCATTTGGCGCCTGGAACAAATCGTAGGGAAAATTGTAAAGTTTGGCTATTTGCTGTTGGAATTCAGGCGCAGACCGCATTGGGATGCCGGGTTCGCCAGCGTGATGCGGTCTGCGCGGGTGTTCTTGCGTATCAGCGTGGTGTATCGAATAGCCGCCGCAGCCCCCTGCGCGCCTCGTTCCGTGCCCACAGGTAGTGACTGCTGGTGGATGAGATCAGGTGGGTTGCCAGGTTGTTCCTGCCGGTGAAGGCGAAGTGCCCCGCCGTGTACAATTGTTCCTGGCTCAGGCTCTCGATCAACGCCATCATCTGTTGGTGGGTATCTGCCAGCAGCGCCCGGACGTCCTCCAGCGCGTGGTTCTGGTAGCGCTCATGGATCGACTGGTTGAGCGCCGGGGTTTCGCTCCATTTATAGCCCGGCGCCGGCAGCGCTGGCTTGAGCCCTTTGCGTTCGTCCGCCATCCAGCCCAACAGCATCAAATGCCAGGCGTGCAGGTGCGCCAGCGCATCCTTGGCGGACCATGCACCGATTGCTCCCGGCTGGCATAATTCCTCGTCGCTGTAATTTGCCAGCAGGGCGTTCAATGCGTCGTATTCCTGCTGGCTTTGCGCCAACAGTGCGCTTTTGTTGGTGGGTCTTGACATGCCCTCACCCCTTTCGCAATGGCTGGCGCAGCACGGTCTTGAGTTTCGCCGGGTCGGTGCGGCGTGGGTCGCCCAGGTAGATCTCGTGATGCTTACCATTGTGGACGTACCCGTTCTCGCGGGCGAATTCATTCATGCGCGCCACGGTGGCTGCCTCTGCGCTGTAGGGTCCGATGTGCATGACCTGCATGCACAAACCCTCTGCGAAGGTTTCAAAACGCACCCTTTCCAGCGCGGGGGAGGGTTTCTTCTTGTTCATCTGCGCCATGCCATCCTGGTACATGGCTTGATCGATATGATCCGGTTGCATGATCATGCCGCACCAGCGCCAGTTCTCCGGGTGCGCCATGTCGAACTCGCCCTCATCCACCCACCACAACGCTTCCAGCGGCATGACGGTGAAGTCGAGTGGGTTCTCCTTGCGCAGCTTCGAATTGAACTTGATGGTGAAGGCAATCCCGTACAGCGCTTGCATGACGTCCTGGAAGCCTGGCGAATCCGAGGGCGTCTTGCCGGGTTCGATCTGCCCATCGATCATGATGTACTTGAAAGGTGGCACGTCGACCAGACTGACTGTCTTGGCGGAAGGCTGGTACAGGTGCTTGTATTGCTTGCGCAGGTCTAATTTTTCGGGTGTCATGGGTTCCTCCTTTGGTTCACTGTTTTTCCAGGAATGTCCGCACGACTTGCGCGAAAGCCTGCGGTTGCTCGTCATAGATGATGTGCGCGGCGCCTTCGATGACCTGGAATTCACTGTGCGGGATCAATCGCGCGTATTCCTCCGAGACCGAAGCCGATTGCAGGTCGTTGGCACCGTGAAGAACCAGCGTTGGCGCGCTGATGTTCGCCAGCGCGTCGCGGTAATCGTGTTCTTGACCCATGCTGGTGTACATCCCCCACACCATCCAGCCGCCCGGCTCTGCCTCGAGTTCGCCGTATGGCAGGTCGTACGCCTGACTGAAGTAGACCGCCAGGTCGCGGTTCTTCTGCACCAGGTCAGTCTCGCTGTTTTCGAATAAGAGATTGAAATCCAGGTAGGAGTCCATGAAGGCGTCGAAGGCTTCCTGCTCATCCGCCGGCAGCCGCTCGCGCACCAGCGAAAACAAGTCGCTGCCCTCCGCTTGCGGCATCACCAGCATGTTGGCGGGCGCGACCAGCACCAGTGCTTCCACCTGGTTGGGGAATTCCGCTGCGTACAACGCCGCCAGGAACCCGCCGAAGGAATGTCCCACCAGCACCAGCTTCTCCTCGCCCAAAATGCGCCGGATGCGTTCGATATCGGCGATCTGGGTACCCAATCCCAGGCTGTTCTCCAGTTGGGTCATATTCTGGTAGGTGTTTTTTGAGTCTAGTCGGTCGATCGGGCGGGTTGAATCGCCGCA
>JABLXM010000119.1 GCA_013177815.1 Anaerolineae bacterium
TTTTCGATCGGGGGGTTGCCCGGGCGCAATTTCAGGTCGGATGGCATCTCCAGCGCCAAGTCGAGCACTTCGGGGTCGAGGAAGGGCACGTGCGGCACCACGCCGTGGCTGGTGGCGCTGCGGTCCACCCGCTGCAGGGCGGTGTTGTGCAGCCGGTTGGTGATGTCCACCAGCTCAGCCTGCAATTGTTCCGCCGGCAGTTCTTTGAGGTAATCGTACCCGGCGAACAGCTCGTCGCCGCCCTCGCCGGAGAAGACGCTGTCCACATGCTCCGAAACTGCTTTGCCCACCAGGTAATTGATCACGGTCGAGCGCACCAGCAGCGCATCGAAGGATTCCAGCGCGTAGACCACCTCCGGCAGCACATCCGGCAGCGCTTCCGGTTTGACCACCACCTCGTGATGCGTGCTGCCGATGTGCCCGGCAACCTCGCGCGCGCTTTCCAGGTCCGGCGCGCCGGGCAGACCGCCGGCGAAGGTCAGCAGTTGCTTCACGCGTGGGCGCACCAGCGCCGCGATCACGCTCGAATCCAGCCCGCCGGAAAGCCACGAACCCATCACATCCTGGTCCACCCGCCGCGAGATGGAACGTTCCAGCGTCTGGCGCAGCTCCGCCGCGGCTTGTTCGGGCGACATCTGGCGCACCGGGCGCGGTTTGATGCTGGTGAAGCGCTTCAACCCCTCGCCGCTGTGGTAGATGCTGCCGGGCGGGAATTCGCGGATGTCCTCCGTCACCTCCAGCAGCGCCTTGACCTCGGACGCATAGGCGATGTTGCCGTCGTCCGTCTTGCCGTAATACAGCGGGCGCACACCAACCCGGCTGCGCGCCAGCAACAGACCGTCATCGGTGGAATAAGCCAGCGCGAACGGGCGCCATTCCTGCCTGATATCGTTTGGCAGCATGGCTTTGGCACCATCCAATTCATCCCCGCCGCCGCCAAAGCGGCTGTTGGATTTGTTTGCCAGTTCGGTGTCGTTCCATACCACGCCCAGGGTGGCATTGGGATGATCCACCACCACCTCCCCGCCGTGACCGCGGTGGGCGATCTTTTTCAACATGCGGCGAATTTCACTTTGTTTGCCTCCGGCTGCTATGCCGACGATTCCTGCCATAATCTTTTCTCCTTTGCTCTAAAGTTCCTCTTGGATCGGCTGATATTTTTCGTTTGGGGTCGTTCGACCTGATTCCGGTCGGGCGCGGGCAACGCTACGCGGCGCCTGCTGTGTTTCAGGCTGATACAGTACCAATTCTGCTAAAACGTTTAAGTCTGTATATGATAAAATATCATACTTTTTAGGATCCGTCAAACCGGGGGCGTGGTCTTGGCTGGCGCGCCTCTGCCAGGGTCATCGATCATGGACCAATCAATGTCATTCACCCCTTTGTTGATCGTCATCGCGCTGGCGTTCCTGGTGCCGCTGCTGCTGTCGCGCTTCAAAGCCGTACCGGTCATCGTTGGTGAGATCGTCGCCGGCATCCTGCTGGCGGTCAGCGGTTTGGTCCCCGCCGGCGAATCAGAACTGCTCATCCTGTTCTCCGATATCGGTCTGGCGTTCCTCATGTTCCTGGCGGGCATCGAGGTCAATCTACAGCGCTTGTTCATCCGCAATGCCCCGCATAAACCCAAGCAGCTCCCCATCCCGTTGCTTGCTTCTTTCATCTACGCGGCGACCCTTGCGCTGGGTGTAGCCGGCGGTTACCTGCTGGTCGCCTGGGGTTTGGAGGGCAACCCGCACCTGCTGGCGCTCATTCTGACCGGCACCTCGCTGGGCGTGTTGCTGCCCATCCTAAAGACCAGTGGCATCCTCAACGACGACGAGGGGCAGTTGGTCTTCATCACTGCCGCTATGGCGGACTTCCTGACCGTCATCTTGATGACCGTCGTCGTCATCCTGCAAACCCAGGGGTTGAGCCTGGAGATACTCTCTATCCTGTTGATCTTCGTCGCCTTCCTGGTCGCCGCCCGCATCGGTATGCGCTATTTCCGCATCCCGGCTGTTCAGCGTTTCTTCGATGACCTCTCGCACACCACCGTGCAGCTCAAGGTGCGGGGCGCTATCGTCATCCTGTTGGCGTTCGTGGTGCTTTCGCAAGCCCTGGGCATCGAATTGATCCTGGGCGCCTTCCTGGCTGGCATGTTGGTCTCGCTTTTCAAATCGCCAGAGGATGAAGGGCTGATACCCAAACTGGAAGCGTTCGGTTTTGGGCTTTTCATCCCGGTCTTCTTCATTAACACCGGCGTCAACCTGGATATCACCAGCCTGTTCGCCAACCCGCGCAGTCTGGTGCTGCTGCCGGCGTTGCTGGGGGTCTCGCTGGTGGTCAAAGTGCTGCCGGCGCTGCTGCTGCGATTGCGCACTCCCTGGCGCGAGACCATCTCCTCCGGTATTTTGCTCAACACCCATCTTTCGCTCGAGGTTGCGGTTGCCATCATCGGCGAGCGCCTGGGGCTGTTCACCCCAGCCGCCACGTCGCTCATCATCCTGTTCTGCGTTGTCACGGTGCTGGTGATGCCGCTGCTCTACCAGGCGATCCATCCCCGCACTTCTGCCCAGCCGCTGCGTTGGCACCTCATCGCCGGCTTTCCCCACCCGCTCGCGGGCACGGTGGCGCGCGAACTGGCAGCCCACGGCGACGAGGTGCGCTATTACCTGCCCCAGGGCGTGTCGAGCGATACCGCTGAAATGGGCGGGTTCGAATCCGTCCGGGAGGAACATCTAGCCGGTCTGGCGGGCGAGGTGCGCACCTTCCTGGTCTTAGGCAGCAAGGATGGCGAGAACGAGGCGGTTGTCAATCTCGCTCAAGGCTTGGGCATTTCGCAGCTTGTCGTTCTGGTGAACGAACCCGGCAACCTGGAGCGCTTCAAAGCGCTGGGTGTGCAGGTCTTTTCGCCCATGCTCTACCGTCCGACCATCCTAACGCTGATGGCGCGCAACCCATCCTTCCTCGAATTGCTCACCTCGACCGTCGACGACCGTGAACTGTTGGAGGTTTGCCTGTGCAACCGTGAGATCGGCGACCGGGCACTCAAGGATATTCATCTCCCGGGCGATTCCCTGGTGTTGTCGGTCAATCGCGCGGGCGAGGTCATCATCCCGCACGGCTCCACCCGCCTCGAGCAGGGCGATATCATAGCGGTGCTGGTTGACCGCGAGCTTGCCGATCAGGTGCGCGCCTATCTCGAAGGTCTGTCGTGATATCTGTGGCGCTGGTGGTAGAATTGCCCAGGTGTGCCATCCCCGCCTCAGAGAAGCCATGACCTCACCATCCACCCCGCCTCCATCTGGAACCGAAAAAGAACTCGTGCTGTGTTTCGATATGGATGGCACCATTCTGGACCAGCACGAACGTTTTTACCCCCAGGATGTGCCCATCCTGCATTCACCGCCCCCGCATGTGCAATTGCTGCTGGCGACCGGGCGCTCGCTCCCCTCGGTGCTGTTGACCTGCGTCAAGAATGGGCTGATCGAAGCGGGGCAGCAGTTGCCGTTCCCGGTCGTCTGCCAGAATGGCGGCGTCAATTACCTGCCGGGCGGCGTCACCCTCAACATGCAAAGTATTGAGCCAGCTCTGGTGGATGAGATCATTCGGCAGATCGATCCTTATTGGGAGGTAACCATCCTGTTCTTCCTCATCGAGGATATCCTGGCGTATCGCGTTACACCTTACGGTGAGAAGGCGTTGGCGCTCTATGACCTTGACCCCAAGCCCATGCCTGCCAACCTGCGCGACCAGCCGGTCACCAAGGTCATGCTCATCAGCCAGGACCCGGCGCCGCTTGCCAGTTTGTACCAGGATGGCGCCGACCTCCCCTTGGAGCGCACGTATTCGTTCGATACCATCCTGGAGTTTGGTCCGCGCGGGGTGCACAAAGCCGCTGGGATTGCCAGCCTGCTGGATGCCCTGGGGCTTTCTCACCTGCCGTTATACGTCGCCGGCGATGGCATGAACGACCTGACGATGCTCAAGGCAGCCACCCGCGCCTTTGTGCCCGATACCGGCTCGCAACCCGCGCGCCAGTTGGCGCATGTCATCCTGCCGGTGCGGCAGCACGGCTTGCTCGCGCCAATCCTGGCGGACTGGCAGCGCGATCACCGCGGTTAGACTGCCGGGTTATCCTGTTGACGATGCTTGCCGAAAACAACAATTCTTTGCAGATTCTGCTGGCTGCCCTGCCGATGCTGGTGGTGCTGCTTCTCATGCTGGGGTTGCGTTGGAGCGGCGCCAAAGCTGGCTTCGCCGGCTGGCTGGTGGCGTTGGCGCTGGCGATCCTGGTCTTTGGCGCGCATTGGCAGGTGGTGCTGGTCTCGTTGGTGCGCGCCGGCTTGCTGGCATTCTATGTGCTCTATATCATCATTCCCGGTTTGTTCCTGTACAACCTGGTCAAGGAGACCGGCGGCATTGATGTCATCGCCGCGCGGCTGTTCGAACTGACGCCCGACCCCGTGCTGCAATTGTTGCTGCTGGCGTGGGTCTTCAGTGCCTTCCTCGAAGGCGTGGCGGGCTTTGGCATTCCGGTGGCAGTGGTGGCGCCGATGCTGATCACGGCGGGTTTTGCACCCATCACCGCCGTGGTGGCGGTCGCCATTGGGCATGCCTGGGCGGTCACGTTCGGCTCGTTCGGCATCTGCTTTGCGGCATTGGTGACCGCTTCGCAGGAGAGCGCTGCCGCGCTGGGTCCCTGGTCGGCGGTCATGATCGGGCTTGCCTGCCTGCTGACCGGACTGACGGTAGCGCACGCCTTCCAGGGTTGGCGTTCCCTGGCGCGTGCCCTGCCGGCGATCATCCTGGTGGGCGGCGCCATGGCGGGCAGTCTCTACCTGCTGGTTGCCAACGGTCTGTATGCCCTGGCGGGGTTTGGCAGCGGGTTGGCAGGGTTGCTGGTCAGCGTCCTGGTGGTGCGCCTGCCGTTTTACCGTGCTAATGGGGCGCGCCCACCCGCGATCGCCACGGCTGCGCCTGCGAAATCCCTCCCGCTCCTGCAGGCGGCGTTGCCTTACCTGCTGGTATTGGTCATCGTGCTGGCGGCGCAGTTCATCCCGCCCATCCGGCACTTCTTCAGCCAGGCGCTGCTTGCCGTGCCGTTGCCGCAGACCACCACCCGTTTGGGCTGGGTGACGCCTGCCGGCACGGGCAAGGTCACCAGCCTGCTGGGCGACCCCGGCGCGTTGATGATTTACGCCATCGTGATCAGTTACATCCTTTTCCGTCGCGGTGGCTGGTTGCAGCCCGGCGCCTTCCGTCGCGTGCTGAGCGCCACCTGGCAGAACGCCGCCGGCGCCAGCCTGGGCATCCTCAGCATGGTCGCCCTTGCCATGATCATGGACCAGGCGGGCATGAGTCATGCCCTGGCGGTCGGGCTATCCGATACCCTCTCGTCCGCTTACCCGCTGCTCTCCCCGGTCATCGGCGTGCTGGGAGTCTTTGTGACCGGCTCCAACACCAATTCCAATGCCATGTTCGCCATGTTGCAAAAGCAAAGCGCCCTGCTGTTGCATCTGGCGGTGCCGGTCATCCTGGGTGCGCAGACCGCCGGCGGCGCAGTCGGTAGCATGCTGGCGCCCGCCAAGATCATCGTTGGTTGCTCCACCACCGGCTTGACCGGGCAGGAGGGGCGTGTGATGCGCCGCACGGTCGTCTATGGGCTGTTGGTGGCGCTGACGTTGGGGGTCTTTGCCTGGTTGGTTGCCTGAAGCCCAGCCG
>JABLXM010000012.1 GCA_013177815.1 Anaerolineae bacterium
AGTCGCTGGACGACGCCAAAGCTCTGGCATTGGCAGCCAACCCCCAGACCTCCGAGGATGACAACGTCCTAGTGCAGGGCGTGGAAGGTTCCCCATACGCCATCGGCTACTTCGGCTACGCTTACTACGCTGAAGCGACCGGTGGGCTGAAGGTGCTATCGCTCAACGGCGTCACCCCCTCACTCGATACGGCAGAGTCCGGCGAATACGCGCTCTCGCGTCCGCTGTTCATCTACTCCGACGCCAGCATCATGCAGGAAAAACCGCAGGTGGCGGCGTTCATCAACTACTTCCTGTCCAACGTAACCGATGTAATCGGCGAGGTTGGCTACTTCCCCGCCAGCCAGGAAAAGATCGATGCCTCGGTCGTGGCTTGGCTCGAAGCAATGAAATAAGAAACTGACAATTTGTAGTCGTCTGTAGTCTGAGGCTGGTTTTCCCCTCGGAAAACCAGCCTTGGCATCCCAAGCAGGCTGAAGTTTTTCTGAAATGGTAAAATCATAGGGACATCTCCAGCCAATGGAAAATGAAATGATCTCACGTCCGCCTTCACAAAGCTTGCAAGAGCAGGATCTGCAAGATTTCACTATCGAAAAGATCAAGAAACGACCCCGGATCGGGGAAAGCTTCATTCAGACGTTCCTGTTCATTTGCGGCGCGATCTCGATCTTGACGACGCTAGGCATCGTCTACGAACTCGGAAAAGAATCGCTGTTGTTTTTCGGCAGCGGCAATGTCAATATCATCGATTTCCTGACCGGTACCAAATGGCAACCCACGATCGGTGAATTTGGGGTACTGCCGCTGGTCAATGCCACATTGATGACCAGTTTGTTTGCGATGCTCATCTCGATCCCGTTGGGTTTGGCTGCCGCCATCTACTTAAGCGAATACGCTTCATCACGCGCCAGGAGCATCCTAAAGCCGATCCTCGAGATTCTGGCGGGTATCCCGACCATCGTTTACGGCTATTTCGCGCTGACCTTCATGACTCCCCTGCTGCGGTCAATCTTCGGTGAGGATACCGTCCAAATCTACAACACACTATCCGCCGGTTTGGTGATGGGACTCATGATCCTGCCAACGGTCGCGTCGATGAGCGAGGACGCTTTAAACGCGGTGCCGCAAGCGCTTAGAGAAGCGGCTTTTGGATTGGGAGCGACAAGACTTGAAACTTCGCTGCAGGTGGTGGTACCCGCGGCACTCTCCGGCATCATCGCGGCGTTCATCATCGGCGTTTCTCGCGCGGTGGGCGAAACCATGATCGTGGCAGTTGCGGCGGGTTCGGGTCCCAATTTCACATTCAACCCATTCAGGGCGGCTGAGACCATGACGGGGTATATCGCCAGAATTTCCGGCGGCGACTTATCTTATGACACACCGGACTACAACAGCATCTTCGCCATCGGTTTGCTGTTGTTCCTGGTGACATTGGTATTGAACATCGTCTCACGAGCCATCTCCAAAAAGTTCCGGGAGGTGTATGAATGAGCGTTTTCAACCACCAGCCGCAGCAAGAATTCTCGCAGAATGTCAACAAGCGCCAAGTCGTTGGGAAAATTTGGCACGGGGTGTTCTTTTTTTCAACGCTGGTCGCCATCGTTGCACTCTCGATCCTACTGATCACGATCATCAACCAGGCATTTGGATTGGTCGTACTGGAATATCGCGTTGACCCTGCCTCTTTGATCGATAAACCACTGGAAGAAGCGACGAAAGATGAACTGACCATCATCATCCGCGACAACCTGAAGAGCAACCGGGTGCGCACACTCGAGCGAGAAAAACCTTTGGAAGAACGGTCGTATGATGACCTATTTACGATCGTCGAAGAGCAGATACTGAAACCGGATATCCTCGAGTCATACAACCTGATACCGAGCGTTTTCAATCGCCAGGAACTCGACGCGGAAATCAGTGAAAAGTACCCGGATGCAACCGTAATCTTCAAATACTGGTTGAATCAACACTTCCTGGAGCGGGGTATGTCGAGTCGGGCGGACCTGGCAGGCATCCGAATCGCGCTGTTGGGATCGATCAACCTCATACTGATCACGATCACCTTCGCATTCCCGATAGGCGTTTCAGCGGCAATCTACCTGGAGGAATACGCGCGAAAGGATATCTGGATCAACCGGGTAATACAGATCAATATCGATAACCTAGCAGGCGTTCCGTCAATCGTTTATGGCATCCTGGGACTGGCGATCTTCGTGCGAACATTGCAACCGATCACCAGCGGCGCGATCTTTGGTTCGACAGCGACGGACAATGGGCGGACGATCCTTTCGGCGGGTTTGACGATGGGGCTGCTAATCCTGCCGGTCATCATCATCAATGCACAAGAAGCCATCCGCGCGGTGCCGGACTCGCTGCGCCAAGCCAGTTATGGCTTGGGCGGGACGCAGTGGCAAACAATCTGGTCGCACGTCCTCCCGCAGGCGCTGCCGGGCATCCTGACCGGGACGATCCTGGCAATCTCGCGCGCGATTGGCGAGACAGCGCCATTGATCCTGGTGGGCGCTTCGACCTTCATCACGACTGACCCAAGGGGACTATTCTCACCTTTCTCGGCACTGCCGATCCAGATCTATAATTGGACCGCGATGCCACAAGGCGAATTCCGTAATATCGCCGCAGCAGCGATCATCGTACTGCTGGTGACGCTGCTGGCATTGAATGCGTTCGCTATCCTCCTCAGAAACCGTTTCAGCAAGAGACAAATATGAGCGATAAATCCAACAATAACCTATACGCAATTGAAGCCAGGGATGTCAATCTTTACTATGGTGATTTTCGAGCCGTAAAGGAGATCGGTGGTTTAAAGATCCACCAACAGAAGATCACCGCCATCATCGGACCTTCCGGCTGTGGAAAAAGTACGATGCTGCGCGCCTTCAACCGCATGAATGACTTCGTCTCGACATTCCACCTGGAAGGCGAGATCGTTTTCCATGACAAGAATATCTATGACCAGGATGTGGACCCGGTGCAGTTGCGCCGCTACATCGGCATGGTATTCCAGAAACCCAATCCGTTCCCAAAGTCGATCTACGACAACATTGCCTGGGGCGCCAAGGTGAACGGTTTTCGCGGCAACATGGATGATCTGGTGGAAGAGACGCTGGTGAAGGCAGCATTGTGGGACGAGGTCAAGGACGAGCTCAAAAAGAGCGCCCTGGCACTCTCCGGAGGGCAACAACAGCGGTTATGTATCGCAAGGGCTTTGGCAGTCCGCCCGGAGATCATCCTGATGGATGAACCGTGTTCGGCGTTGGACCCGATTGCCACATTGAAAATCGAAGACTTGATGCGGGAACTTTCCGAAAATTACACTATCATTATCGTGACACACAACATGCAGCAGGCAGCCCGCGCCTCCGACTACACGGCGTTCTTCACCATGGACGAGGACCGCGCAGGGCTGATGGTGGAATTTGGCGAGACAAACCAGATCTTCACCAATCCGAAAGAGAAGAAGACCGAAGACTACATCAGTGGTCGTTTTGGATAGAAAACCACAGACTGAGAGGCATTCATGACCCGAGAATATCTGGACCGCAGAGTTCACCAATTGGAAGATGAAATCTTATTACTCGGCAGCATGGTCGAGCAAGCCGTGTTGCACTCAGTCGAGACGCTACGCACACAGGATACCCGTGGCGCGAAGGCAATCATAGAAGACGACATCATCATCAATGAGAAACGCTACGCGATCGAAAACGCCATCCTGATCACGATCGCGACCCAGCAACCGGTCGGTCGCGACTTGCGACGACTGGCAGCGATGCTGGAGGTCAGCACCGAACTCGAGCGGATGGGGGATTACGCCAAAGGCATCGCCAAAGTGACAATGCGCCTAGTGAACTGTGAGATCGAAGTCCCTTACCGAGAGATCAACCAGATGGCTGAGTTAAGCGTTGGCATGCTGCACCGGGCGTTGGGCGCCTTCATCGCCGAGAATCCGAATGTCGCATCTGCCATCCCTGCGGAGGACGACCTGGTGGACGAGCTTTACAATCGCGTGTACCATACGGTGGTGAACCTGACAATTCAAAACCCGGAGATCGTCGACAAAGCGAACCATATCATGTGGGTGGCACACAACCTGGAGCGCATGGCAGACCGCGTGACGAACATTTGCGAGCGCACGGTATTCATCGCCACCGGTGAATTGCTGGATATGGATACCTCCGATGACGAGGATGACATCGACGAGTGAAGAAGTGGCTGTGCTATAATATAGCTTATTGTCTAAACAGGAGCACAGATTGCTTGCGAACACAGATACGAAAGGGAGATTGATCATCGTCGAGGGGATCGACGGCAGCGGTAAATCCACTCAGATCGATCTTCTTCAGAAATCCCTCCATTCGGAGGGATATTCTGTCTATTTTTCCGAGTGGAATTCATCCGACCTGGTCAAATCAACGACCCGATTGGGAAAATCGGAAAAGATGTTCACCCCAACCACTTTCAGCCTGTTACAGGCAACCGATTTTGCAGCCCGATGGGAGAACTTCATTTACCCGATGCTCAAAGCCGGCGTGGTGGTGCTGGCTGACCGGTACGCCTACACAGCTTTCGCCCGCGACGTGGCGCGCGGGGTCGACCGCGATTGGGTGAGGAACCTGTATTCGTTCGCGATACAACCGCAACTGGCATTCTATTTCCAAGTCCCATTGGATGTGGCAGTCGAGCGAATCCTCTCCGGGCGGGCAAAGCTGAAGTATTACGAAGCCGGGATGGACCTGGGACTTTCCGACAACAAGATCACCAGTTTTCGATTATTCCAGCAGCGCATCATCAATGAGTATGAACTAATGATCGATGAGTTCGGGTTCATCGTGGTGGATGGCACACAGCCGGTTGAAGTACAACAAGCCCAAATGCGCGTGATCGTAAAAAAAGCTCTGGAAGGCTGGAAAGGACTGCCGGCACCCGGATACCACCCCCGGCTGTCATTATCCAAAACCCTGCCGATCGAGGCAATCAAGGGGGGCAAGAAGAAATGAAAAAGGTGCAATTCTACGGAGCTGGCTTCCCATACCGCCCGACCGATGACCTGCCGGGGAAATTGATCGTGCTGGAAGGGACAGACGGGGTGGGGCGATCCACCCAGATTCAATTGCTGCGCCAGTGGCTGGAAACCCAGGGTTACGCCGTTTCGGACACGGGATTGAACCGCTCCGCCCTGACGCAACCCGGGTTGGACGCTGCCAAACAAGGGCACACCCTCAGCCGTTTGACGATGAGCCTGTTCTACGCCACCGATTTTGCCGACCGGCTGGAAAACCAGATCATCCCAGCCCTGAAGGCTGGGTTCATCGTGCTCTCCGACCGATATTTCTACTCGATCATCGCGCGGGATATCGTGCGTGGGGCGGATATCGAGTGGGCAAAAGGGGTGTACGGCTTCGCGCTGGTGCCGGACATCATCATTTACCTGCGAGCAGACATCGAGTCGCTGGTGACGCGGATCGTCCATGGGCGGGGATTCAATTATTGGGAAGCGGGTATGGATATCCGCTGCGCGGACAACCTCTACGACAGTTACCTAGTCTACCAAACCTGCCTGCTGGAGCAATTCGATATACTCGCGAAAGATTATGACTTCAACGTCATCAATGCCAACCAACCCATCCGGCATGTCTTCTCGCAATTACGACGAAAAATCAAACCGATGCTGGCAAACGCTTGAGCATCAAGGTTGTCATTCTTTAAAGCCATCTATGAGGATTCGCCATGTTCAATGAATTTGGGTCGAGCATCTGTTCGTTCGGGGCTGAAGTATTGACCAAACACGTCACAGCAATGCAGAACGAAGCGCCAGGCGTGCAAGAAGCGGTCGATATCGAATATATTCACCGCATGCGCGTGGCTTCGCGACGTTTTCGGAGCGTGCTGCCGATCTTCGCCGGCTGTTTCCCGGAAAAGACGGTACAACAGTGGTCGAAAGATATTCGCGGGGTAACCCGCTCGTTGGGCGCCGCCCGTGATATGGATGTTCAAATCGCTCACCTCCAATCCTTTCATGACAATCTAACCGAGCGCAAGTATCAAGCCGGTTTGAGGCGAATGTTGTTGAGATTGAGACAGCAGCGCGACAAGATGCAAAGCAACGTCATCAAAAACATCACGCGAATCCAAGAGAATCAAACCCTGACCGAGATGCTGGAGAAATTAAGCACTTACCGGTGCGAAACGGCACAATACGACCGCGACCTGTTCCAACTGGCAAGGGATAACATCATGTCGCGTTTGGAAGACCTGTTCATTCATGAACAGGCGATCCTCGAAGAAACGAACATCGAAGAGCTACACGCCACCCGCATCTCGACCAAATACTTACGGTACACACTGGAAACATTCGGCGCATTGTACGATGCGGGCATGAAACAAGAGATCCAATATTGCCGTGAGATCCAGGATACGCTGGGGACGATTCACGATTGTGACGTGTGGGCAATTCTGATCCCGCAATTCATCGAGAGCGAACGCGAACGGGTCGAAAAGTTCTATGGATCTTATACCCCCATGTTGCCGTTACTGCCGGGAATCCGGCTTTATCAAGCATCGCAAGTTGAGCAAAGAAAGACTCTCCACCACCAATTCCTCCGGCAATGGACGGAGTTCAAACAAAAGGGCGTGTGGGCAAACCTGGTGGAGACGATCCAATCACGTTTGATGCCATAACCCGATCAAAGCGATAAGCAGATGACTCAATCATCTTACCTGGGATATACATATCCCAGACTTGCGCAAGTTATCGAACTGGCAAAGACCTGCCATTACGCGGCAGGGCACGCCGAGCAAGTGACCCGGCTATCGATTTTGTTGTTCCATGAACTGGCAGATGTGCACTTCCTACCGGAAAAATACCTGGAGTGGTTGATCTACGCAGGCATCTTACATGATATCGGTTGGTTGGATGGGTGGCGGGGGCATCATAAAGCCAGTCAGAACATCATCCTGCGCACCACCCTGCTGCCATTCACCACAAATGAACGGATGGTCATCAGCAATATCGCCAGGTATCATCGCGGCGCGCTACCCAAATCGGGACACGAGCTTTACACGACCTTATCCTCCGAGGACCGGGCGGTTGTGAATGTGCTGGGAGGGATGTTGCGATTGGCAGATGGGCTGGACGCATCGCACCGTTCGGTCGTGGATGATCTGCTGGCTTCGACCATCCCAGGCAAGACGACCCTGACGATCCATTGCCGCTCAACGCCAACAGAGGAAGTCCAGGCTGCCAAGCGAAAGAAAGACCTGCTGATGGCAGCGCTTAACACAGAGATCACCATCCAATGGCAGCAAGCGCCCCGACCAACCAGGACGTTCCCGATCCACTAAATCTGCGCGACATCACGGCTTAATGATAAAATGCGCTAGTTCAAATCCATTCACCTTGGAGTTAAATTGCCAGATTCCCACATCGAAAAAATCACCACCAACATCCAAAAAGTAATGGTTGGCAAACAAGACGTGATCGACCTGCTGATCGTTGCGCTGTTATGCGAAGGACATGTGTTGCTCGAAGACGTGCCCGGCACCGGTAAAACTACACTGGCGCGCGCCATGGCGGCTTCGATCGGCTGTGACTTCCAGCGCATCCAATTCACGCCTGACCTGCTGCCGACGGATGTCATCGGACTAAACTGGTTCAACCAGAAG
>JABLXM010000120.1 GCA_013177815.1 Anaerolineae bacterium
TATGGATATGAATATCGATGCGTTCGAAGATCGCCGGGTCGATACCGTACGCATCGCTCCTCGCCCGAAGATAGGATAAAGCCGCATGCGCCGATTCTTGCATGATATCCCCGATTTGCCCGGTGATCTGTAGGTTCCCCTTGCCCTCCATCAGCAACACTTCCACCGGCATGATCTCGCCCCCATTTTCAGTCCAGGCGACGGAGGTCGCCACGCCAATCTCATCGACGCGCTCAGCCTCCGTCATAAAGACGACCGGGGGACCCAAATACTTCTCGACCAGCGAAGGCGTAATGCGTTTGGGGTAATGTGCATGTTCGGATTTTTGTCTGGCGATCTTACGGCAAATTTTCCCAATCTCACGCTCGAAGTTCCTGACCCCCGCTTCGTAGGTATATTCACGGATGATTCTCCGAATCGTTTCTTCTTGAAAATTAATGTTTTCACCGTCGATGCCGGTCTCTTCCTGCTGGCGCGGAATCAAGAATCGGTTCGCGATTTCAAGTTTCTCCTCCTCGATGTATCCGGGAAATTCGATGATTTCCATTCTATCCAATAAAGCTGTTGGGATCGTAGCGGTGACATTTGCCGTGGTGATGAACATCACCTTCGATAGATCGTACGCCAATTCCAAATAGTGGTCGGAGAATGTGTAATTCTGTTCCGGATCCAGCACCTCCAGCAGTGCCGATGATGGATCCCCGCGAAAATCGATCCCCAGCTTATCGATTTCGTCCAACATGAATAATGGATTGGTCGTCCCCGCCCGGCGCATGGTCTGCAAGATCCTGCCGGGCAATGCGCCAATATAAGTCTTGCGATGACCGCGGATCTCGGCTTCATCGCGAACACCGCCAAGCGATACCCTGACAAAACTTCGCCCCAACGCCTCCGCGATCGATCTGCCCAGCGATGTTTTTCCTGTTCCAGGCGGTCCAACAAAACATAGGATTGGCTGTCTCAACCGCTTGGGATGCAAACTGCGGACGGCGATATATTCCAGGATACGATCCTTGGCTTTCCCCAATCCGAAATGATACTCATCCATCACCTTTGCGGCGTGCCCAACATCGAGGTTATCTTCGGTCGCTTTCGTCCATGGCAGTTCGATCAACCAGTCCAAATAACTTCGGATGATGCCAACCTCCGGCGACATCGCCGGCATCTGGATTAGCCGTTCGATTTCCTTGTATGCTGCCTTTTTCGCTTCTTCCGGCAAACCAGCCTGTTCGACTTTGTCCTTCAATTCATTGATCTCACGCAGCCATATATCCCCCTCACCCAGTTCTGTCTGTATGGCTTTCATCCTTTCGCGCAGGTAATAGTCCCGTTGACTGCGGTCGACCTCGCTTTGCACTTTGGTTTGGATCTCATCTTCCAGTTGTAGTACATCCAGTTCGTGCGCCAAAAGCCAGTTGACACGCTTCAAGCGGTCCTGTGGATTAGGCAGCATCAATAATGCCTGTCGCTCCTTGAATGGCAAGGATATGGCAGTCGCGATCATATCAGCCAGCCAGCCAGGATCGGTGATATTCAACGAATAGATATGCGCCTCGTCAGGCAAACTCCGATCCAGTTGAACGCAGCGTTCGAAAAGATCCCTCGTCGTTCGCATTAATGCGTCGATGTGCCGGTCGACATCCATCGATTCATTGATCGGGCGCACCCTTGCCCGCAGGAAGGAATCGCCTTTCAATATCTCGACCAATTCAACCCGCCGGCGACCTTGGGCAAGGGCAGAATTGGAGCCATCTTGCATGCTCAACAACCTGCCCACTGCCACCTCCACCCCAATTGGCAACAAGTCCTCGATCCCCGGATTGTCGATCTCTGGATCCTTTTGGATCAATGCAATGATAGTATGAACGTTATCTTGGGCGTTCTGGATCGCATGTAAACCGGGACCCGGTGCAACGAACAAGGGCGAGACCATTCGCGGAAACACGATCATGTCCCGCAGGATATAAACCGGCGCTTCGATCAGACCAAATTCATCTGCTTCAGAGTCCGGGATGCGGTATAACTCTTCAGTGCGTTGGTGCAACGCGTCAGAAAACTCGTCGGCGCTATCAGGGTTTTTGAACCAGTCATCAGAGCTCATGCTCGCTCACTTCCTTTTGGCTTGAGATGTCATCCGTGTCACATTCGAATTCCCTGATCGGGTATCCCCACTTCTTCCATACCGCTCTTACCGCCG
Organism: Anaerolineae bacterium; assembly: GCA_013177815.1. Classification (GTDB taxonomy): domain Bacteria; phylum Chloroflexota; class Anaerolineae; order Anaerolineales; family Anaerolineaceae; genus JABLXM01. Next base: position 2,198 of record JABLXM010000120.1, read on the forward strand.
CAACAACGAACAGGCTGCCCGTCACAACAATGGCAGAGCCTTCATCCGAAAGCGTCAGCGCATAACGTAATGCCTCTTCGATGTCTTCGATCGCCAGCGCGGGGCGACCCAACTGGTGCGCCTTATTGACGATTTCTTCGGTATCCATGGCGCGTGGATGTGTCGATTTTGTGGCGATCACCCGCTTCATCCGGGGCATCAATTCCCGGAACATCCCATCCAGGTCTTTATCTTCGGATGCTCCAAAGATCAGCGTAATAGATTGACCGGGCAAATAATCATCGATCGCTACCCGCAATTTATGGGCAGAATCGCGGTTATGGGCTGAGTCTACGATCACACCCGGTTTTTTTCTTAGCACTTCGAACCTGCCAGGCCAAAATACGTCTGAAAATCCGCGGCGAATGGCTTGGTCACCAATCGCAACCCCCTGCGATTCCAAAACCTTGAGCGTCGTATATGCAGTCGCCGCGTTTTCGACCTGATGATGTCCCAGCAATGGAATATTCAACCGGATTGGCTCCCAGATACTCCTCCCACCAGACTCAATGAACTCATCCACCAGCGGCTGATCATTCGAAGGCCACACCAATAAAGATTGCCGGTCGAGCGTATGCGCCCACGGCGCAAACAGATAATCCTTCCCAACCTCTATTACCGGTGAGTTCCGTTCATGTGCGATGCCCACCAACACTTTCAATGCTTCGTCGGATTGCGGCGCCACAACGACCGGTTTGTGTGGTTTTATGATGCCGCCCTTCTCGATCGCAATTTTTTGCACCGTATCACCAAGTACGGAAACATGATCGATCGATATTGAAGTAATTACCGAAACATCCGGCACGACCACATTTGTCGCGTCCAACCTGCCGCCCAAGCCAACTTCGATGACGGCGAAATCCACATTTTTCTGGGCGAAGTACTGGAAAGCCATTGCGGTCGCCAATTCGAAAGTGGTGACTTCAGAGACGCGTGGTGCAACATTTTTTATCTCTTCTACCAATTCACAAAACGCCTCTTTATGGATGGTCTTATGGTTGACTTGGATGCGTTCCGTGAAATCCTCTAGATGTGGCGAACTGTAAAAACCGACCCGGTATCCTGCGGCTTGCAGCGCGCTGGCGATCATGACCGATGTGGAGCCTTTCCCCTTTGTGCCGGTCACATGGACTTTCCGATACTTCTCTTGCGGATCACCCATGAACGACATCAGCCTCGCCATTCGTCCCAGGTCGAACTTCTCTGGGCTATAACGGAACGCCCTTGTCAGGCTGTAATCCACGTAACTGTACAGATAATCCAAAGCGTTCTGATAATCGGTCTCTAAAGTCATTGCTATCCCTGTCTTGTGCAAACGAAATTCTAACCCCGGCGGGGTCGATTAGCAAGCAGTATCCTTATATGATACCTCAATCGCTTACCTTGACGCGGGCGAACGTCTCATGTAAATTTATACTATGCCAGTTGGAGTTCTACGTCTGCATATCGGTTTCCATGGAAACCGCTCTTTGAAAGAAAAAAGGGGGCAATTGCTGCCGCTTATTTCAAAACTTAGGAAACAATTCAATCTATCCATTGTCGAAATGGATATGCAAGACCGCTGGAACGAGTCGATCATCGCTTGCGCTGGCATCAGCAATTCGAGTGATTTTCTACATAAAGAATTTCAAAACCTGATCGGCTATCTCAACAAGCATTACCCTGCCATAGATTTATATACTGAAAATATGGAATTTTTCTAGAAGGATACTTGATTATGGACCTCGCATTATCTGGCTTGAATGTACTCGTAACCGGCGCCAGCCAAGGCTTGGGTTATAAAACTGCCGAAATATTCTCTGAAGAGGGCGCCAATGTTGTGATCAATAGCCGGGACCCACAGCGAATCAACAACGCTGCTGAGAAAATTCAACATCATACGGGTCGAAGCGTTTTCGCCGTACCCACCGATCTTGGTGAAGCCGGCGCCAGTGAGGCGGTCATCGCCAAAACTATAGAATACGTTGGGGGTGTGGATATCGTGGTTACCAACACGGGTGGTCCGCCCCCGGGTAAATTCGAGCATATTTCTGATGAGCAGTGGCTGGATTCGATCAATCTATCATTCCTGTCCCACCTCAAACTGATCCGTGCAGCCATCCCATACTTGAAAGGATCTGATCACCCAGCCGTCCTTGCCATCACATCTTATGCCGCCAAACAACCCATCGAAGGGCTGATACTGTCCAACTCGATACGGGCGGCGACATTGGGGCTGATCAAAACTTTGTCGATTGAGCTGGCGCCGGATGGCATCCGCTTCAACGCCATCCTTCCGGGTTGGACCAATACCGAACGGGTCGAAGCCCTCATGGATGCCCGCGCCAAGCTCAACAACACCACCATACTCGAAGAATATCGTAAACAAACATCGCAGATACCACTGGGCAGAATGGCGTCGCCGGAGGAATTTGCCAGGGTGGCTGTCTTCTTATCTTCACCCGCTGCGTCTTACGTGAACGGCGTCATGTTACCTGTTGATGGTGGCATCTCACGCGGGTTATGATATTAAAACGAATGAATTGGATGACATTGTAGTAAAATCATTCCGGTAATCTTGATGGAAAATATCTTAAATACATCCGGTCAAATTAATGCCTGGCTGGAGCAAAATTTATTGCGGGTTCAAAAACCCGGGCGTTACGCCGGTGGCGAACTCAACCAAATCGTCAAACGATGGACGGATTCGCGCACATCTGTCGCGCTTGCCTTTCCGGATATATATGATATCGGGGCTTCGAATCTTGGTTTGGCGATACTTTATGATACGCTGAACAAGCGCGAGGATGTGCTCGCAGAGCGCGTCTACTCACCCTGGCTAGACATGGAACAATTGATGAGGGAGCAACACGTTCCATTATTTTCATTGGAGAGCAAATCACCCATCAATTCATTTGATATCCTCGGCATCTCCCTTCCCTATGAAACGCTCTATACCAACGCCCTCAATATGCTGGACCTGGCGGGAATACCGATCACCTCCTCCGCTCGCAAGCCCAACTCACCCCTCGTCATCGCCGGCGGGCAATCCACTTTCAATCCAGAGCCAATGGCAGATTTTATTGATGCTTTTGTTATCGGCGAAGGGGAAGAGATCACGAGATCATCGCTGCCTACCAGGCATGGAAAACTGAACAATCCCGGCGGGATGACCTTTTATTGCGTTTGTCGAAGATCTGGGGGGTTTACGTCCCGGCATTTTATCAGCCAGGTTACAACACGGATGGCACGATCGATCATATTGAACGCACACGTGAGGATGTGCCAGTAAATGTAACCAAACGTATCGTGTCCCAACTCCCGCCCCCGCCCACAAAACAGATCGTCCCTTCCATTGATATCGTACATAATCGGCTGTCGATCGAGATCATGCGCGGATGTTCCCGCGGATGCCGTTTTTGCCATGCCGGCATGGTCAATCGCCCTGTTCGTCAACGGTCGGTCGAACAGATCATCGCAGCCCTCGATAGCGCATACCACGCAACCGGGATTGAAGAGATTGGTCTGCTGTCGTTATCCTCATCCGATCATACCCAGATCAAGTCCCTGGTAGAGGCGATCAACCAGAAATATCAAGATGATAATGTCAATATTTCCCTGCCTTCGTTGCGAATCGAAACCTTTTCGCTTGACCTGATGGACATGCTTCAGGGAAAAAGACATGGTGGTTTTACGCTCGCGCCGGAAGCCGGCACCGAGCGAATGCGCAATGCCATCAATAAACCAATCTCACCCACCCAATTGCTGGATACGGTCTCGGCGATATTCAATCGCGGCTGGCAGACGATCAAGTTGTACTTCATGATCGGTCAACCGGGCGAAACTGAGGAAGATATTGAAGGCATCATCGCTCTATGCCTCGACGCGCTCAAGCTTGGGCGAACCATCATCGGGCACAAAGCTAAACTCCACGTTAGCATCGGCACCCTGGTACCCAAACCTCATACCCCGTTCCAGTGGGTTGCAACCGATTCGATAGAGCATATCTCTGAAAAGCAGGACCGCATAAAACGGGCGTTGAAGAAATCCGGCATCAAATTGATGTTGACCGACCCCCAAGCAACCATGCTGGAAGCCTGGCTGTCGCGCGGGGATCGGCGCATTGGCGCTGTGATATTCGCTGCTTGGAAACGCGGCGCAAAGTTCGACGCCTGGCAGGATCAATATAATTACCAGACCTGGCTTCAAGCTTTCGATGACCGGTCGATTGACCCCAACCACTACGCCCATCGGATCAGGGATATCGATGAAGTATTGCCCTGGGATCATATCGATAGCGGGGTAAAGAAGAAGTTCCTGGTCAAGGAATACCAGAACAGCCTGGATGGCATCACTCGTCAGGATTGCAGCCATCAGTGCTCCGCTTGTGGCATCCAGTCAACTTATTTGGAGTTGATCGATGGCGGGGAAAAAATATCCTGGAAATGCCCGCCAATGGTAAAAAACAGAAGTCCGCATATGGTCGGGTGATTGATGCAGCGTCTCCGGGTAACCTTTTCCAAGGGGGGAGCATTCCGTTATACCAGCAATCTGGATCTCCAAAAATCATTGGATCGCTTGTTCAGGCGCGCCAATCTTCCAGTAGCTTACTCTCAAGGCTTCCACCCTCAACCGAAAATGAATATCGCTGCCCCATTGCCATTGGGCTGGCAGGGCGAACAGGAACTGTTCGAGGTTTGGCTATCAGAATCACGAGAACCAAACGCCCTTCATCAAGACCTGAGCCACAACGCGCCATCCGGTATAGAAATCATGTGTGTCCAGGAAATCGATCTCAATTCACCTGCCATCCAGTCATTGGTTCTGTCACTCGACTATGCAGTGACCGTACCAGGCGAATTTGATGCGGTGGGGGTGCAAGCAAAGATCGATCAAATCCTGGCATCGCCAAGCCTGCCTCGAACCAGGCGTGGGAAGCGTTATGACCTGCGCCCGTTGATCATCAACATCGATCAGCAGATAGCCCAGGCAGCAGGCGTGCCCGTCATCCACATGCTCCTGGGTGCCAATCAAGATGCTACCGGCAGACCGGATGAAGTATTGGACGAAATGGGGTTTGACCCGTTCCTCGCCAGGATCAGTCGCACCCGCATTAACCTCAAGCAAGATGAACCGGGTTGACCCGTTAATGGTAAAATTCGGTCACTAGTCCCTGTAGCTCAGTGGATAGAGCGTTGGCCTCCGGAGCCAAAAGCGGGAGTTCGAGTCTCCCCAGGGACGCCTGAGCGCCCGTGTCTTCCATCGGGCGCCCATTTGTTATAATCCCTCTCATGTCTCACTCAAGAGCAATTCGGCTAATTCTGGTTATTGCAGTTCTACTGACCTCATGCAACAGCGGCAACCGCCTCCAAGATCAACAATCGGCAGTTAACGTTTGGACGTTTCAGGATATCATCTCTTTGGACCCCATCGATGATATCGACCCAGCCGCGGATGTGATCGCGCTGTACCAAAGATCGATCCACGATCAATTGGAGATCCGCCTCGATTTTCTGATGTTCGCTTCGAACCCGCCTTATGACATTGATGTTTGTCTGCAAGTCGATACGATCGCCAATACCCGCCCGGTCAGTACTGAAGACCAAACTTACCCAGATGATTGCACATACGGATTTCGTTCACATGGCTCTTCCCAGATAACCACCTGGCATTCTGAGTCCCCCGGTGACCTTCCATCCATCGGCAGGTCCGTTGACCCCGTTTCTGATTATGTCGTTTTCACGCTCGATGACACCTTGGTCCAGGATACTGCCCGGCTGAATGCCATTGAAGTGCGCATCATCCACCCAAACACTGGTGAAATTATCGACCGGCTCGGTCCATTCCCGTATGGCACCAGTCTCTCCCAGCATCATCGTGCGAATCTGTTGCTTGAATTTTGGAATACGCTTCATAGCCCCACCCCGGCTGCCCTGTTGCGCGCCTGGGATGGCGCGCATTCCGGTCCATACGGCGGGCGCCACGGGCTGGCTCATCTATTGAACGCATCGGTCGAAAACCAGGTTCCGGTGTACCTGCTGGACCTGAAGACGCCGGTATCCCTGGCGGGTATGATCAAAGTGCAGGGAGACGAGACGATTGCGGATGGTGAACTTGGTCAGTTGGTCATCCTCCCACAATCGACCTGGGGAGACCCAGCCTTTGCATCTCAATCGTTGGAAATTGGCAAGAAACTCACCCAGGCATATGGATTGCCCATCAGCCCGATATTATTCTCATCAACTGACCTCGCAATGGGCAATGAAGCGCTGCAATTCGCGGCGCTGGTTGACTCCACCCACCTCGCAAATAGCGATCACGGCAAATATATTCCCTTCCTCGGTCCTTACAACCCCGGTAACGACTCAACCGCATTATCGTTTTTCGCCCAGCAAGTTGATCTTCAAGGGTTGACGTTGGAATCCCGCAGTGCAATACTGCGCTCCGCAATGAATGATGATCCCAATGATCTCGTCATCCTTGGCGGGAGTCTGCCAGATTCCTCTTGGGGCAACAACACCGGTGCGTCGGATGCCTTCAAGTATTTACGAGACCATCCCTGGATCGATTTTCCCATATACGAAGATCTGGTCGCCATGCCTGCCGATCCAGCCAACGCATTAGTGCCTACCTGTGATAATTTATTATGTATTTCAGGCGCTGATGATATTGTAGGATATTTTCCCTATACGCAGTCGCAGCCGATTTATCTGAACCAATCCGTTTGGCAGGCAGACCTGCGCTCCCGCATCAATTCAATTTCTAATCATGATTTGCGCCAGCTCATCACTCTGGTCTATCTCCAGCTATCCGACATGAGCAATTCGACATCGCAGAACCTTCTGGCTATAAGTCATTACCAGTTGATCGAACGCCTGTTGCGTATCGACCCGTGGTTGACGGAGTCGATACCTCAAACCACTTGTGATGACTTTGTTTGGGGCACCAATTGCGTCATCGCTACTGAAAAATATTATTCCAGTTTTGACATCAATGGGGGATTATGGGTTTTCAGCGTGATAAAAACAGATTATGGATTTGAGATTTTCCTGGGACCTTCTGGTTTTTTTACCACCGGTTTGGGTTCACCGGAGTCGTGGAACGCAGATCTCGGACCGTTCGCCGACCCTGGGGCATACCCTGGCGCGTACATGAAATCCGATCTCACCAGGATATATCAGCCTTCATGGCAAGAACAGTCACTCACGTTCACCTCGGCGGATGGCATCGTCAAGCAATTCAAGGTTTCGGATGACCAAATCATCATGTCCATCAATGACCTGGATTCCGAATTGACCCTGCCGATCTTATGGCAACTTGCATATCAAGATACTGATACACACTTCGTTTTTCGCACCAGCGTCCCCCCACATGATCATAGCGATCCGCCAACCCTAAGTTTGACCATAGCCTCGCATGACGCGCAATCGTCGATCATATCCTCTTGGGATTCCATGAATTTCCTCGCAGAACCTGAAGACCCCAATCAAAATTACCCGGCAGGGCATTACGTGCCCTTTCCATTATCGATACTGAAAATATCAGGGGGAGGTCCGGCTGTACTGACGTTCGATTTTATCAACTAACGCAAGTCGCCCCCCCCCGTTGGAAAAGTGTTGCCATTCTGAGCCGAAGCAGAACGAAGGCGAAGAACTACCATGTATTCTGGCTAAGAAGATCCAGACATCCCAAGGCAATGCCTCAGAATAACAAGGAAACAACTCAGGGTAACTGGCAGTATCAGGGGGTAATCAGGCTGCGCCTGAAAATCTCGCGCATATTGATGCACTTGCTGGCGCCAATAGCAGTACAGGTTGTCGGGTTATCAACCAGGTACGCCGGGATTCCCAAAGATTTTGTCAGGTATTTTTCCAACCCCCGCAATAACGCTCCGCCCCCGCATAAGGCAACGCCGCGGTCGATGATGTCAGAGATCAATTCTGGCGGGGTTTTTTCAAGCACTCGCCTGGCTGTGTTCACGATCTCGTTCAATGAATCCTGAAGTGCCTCGACGATATCATCCGTCGTCAACGTTACCGGCTTCGGCAAACCGGCGACCTGGTCCTGCCCTTGGACCTCCATCACTTGCTGTTGATCCTGGGGAATGGCTGCACCGATCCTTATCTTGAGTTGTTCCGCTGTTGGTTGCCCGATGACAATCCCGTATTTCTTCCTAACAAAGCGATGATGGCTTCATCCAGCTTGACCCCACCTGTTCGCGAGGTGTCCGCCCGCACAATATCATTCATTGCCAGCACTGCAGCTTGCGATGTTCCACCACCCAGCGATAGGATCATATTTCCCGAGGGTGTTGAGATGGGCATATCGACGCCGATCGCAGCCGCAAGTGGTTGCTGGATCAAAATAACTTCGCGGCTTCCGGCGCCCAGTCCGGCTTCATGGACTGCCCGGCTTTCAACCGATGTGATTCCATAAGGTACGGTGATCATCAATGTAGGGCGAAAGAAGCGCATCGGTCCACTGACCTTCTTGACCAGGAAGCTGAGCAGCTTTTCTGTTATTTCATACTCTGCGATGACGCCGTGGTGCAGTGGGCGAACAACTTCGATGGATTCCGGAACACGTCCCACCATGTCTTTGGCTGCCTGACCCCATTCGACTAATTTTTGTTCATCTACAACCAGAGCGACAACAGTGGGTTCTTCCAACAGGATCTGGTTGCCTTCGCAGATGACCGTGTTCATTGTCCCCAAATCTATTCCCAACTCGCGAGAAAAGGCAGGCATTCCTTTATTCCTTCCCTGATAGATCCCGTTTAATTGTTCCGTAACTGACGGCTTTGACGATAGCGCCTGGCAACATCCAATCTTAAATTCGATCGCCGGAGAGCCGCCTGGATAGCAAGGTACTTATCCTGATCCATGCCCACGCCCTCTTTCAGCGCCTCCTCCGCACGTTGGCGTGCGGCTTCCGCCCGCTGCAAATCGATCTCCCCCACATTTTCTGCAGAGTCGGCTAAAACCGTCACCTGGTCTGGTTGAACTTCAGCGATTCCCCCCGCCACCGCAAATATCTCTTCGTGTTTTCCGATGCGGATGGTAATGACACCGTATTGTAGGGTGGTGAGAAGTGGTGAATGGTTGGGCAATATTCCCATCTGACCAGCCGATCCCGGCAGGACGACGATATCCACGTCACCCTGGTAGACGATCCGGTCTTGTGAAACGATCTCGCAGCGGATTGGCATTTATTGAGCCTCGCCCAATTCCATTTTCCTGGCGTTTTCTACAACCTCGTCGATAGTGCCTGCCATGTAGAATGCCTGCTCGGGCAATGAATCATGTTCCCCTTCCAGGATCGATCGAAAGCCGCGCACCGTCTCACGGATTGGGACATATTTTCCTGGTCTGCCAGTGAACTGCTCCGCCACGAACATCGGTTGCGAAAGGAAACGCTCGATCTTGCGCGCCCTGGAGACAGAGAGTTTATCATCTTCATTCAATTCATCGATACCCAGGATGGCGATAATATCCTGAAGATCCTTATACCTTTGTAACACCCGCTGTACCTCTCGAGCGGTTCGATAGTGCTCCTCGCCCACGATCAATGGATCGAGGATTCGGGAAGTGGATGATAATGGATCGACAGCCGGATAGATGGACTTTTCCGCGATCGATCGTTCCAAAGCAATGGTTGCGTCAAGATGAGCGAACGTCGCCACAGGAGCAGGGTCGGAATAATCATCCGCCGGGACATAAACCGCCTGCATGGACGTGATCGAACCGCTGCGGGTTGAAGTGATCCGTTCCTGAAGTTCTCCCATCTCGGTCGCAAGCGTGGGCTGGTATCCAACCGCGGAGGGCATTCGCCCCAGAAGCGCGGACACCTCCGATCCGGACATCACAAACCGGAAGATGTTATCGATGAATAATAGAACGTCCTTACCCTGATCACGGAAATATTCCGCCATCGTCAAACCGGTCAATGCAACCCTCAAGCGAACCCCCGGGGGTTCATTCATCTGTCCGAACACCATTGCCACCTTGTCGATGACGCCCGATTCCTGCATCTCGTGATAAAGATCGTTTCCCTCACGTGAGCGTTCACCGACGCCCGCAAAGACGGAAAACCCCTGGTGTTCGGTGGCAAATGTCCGGATCAATTCCTGGATCACGACGGTTTTACCCACCCCGGCTCCACCAAAGATGCCCGTTTTACCGCCTCGCGTAAATGGCGCTACCAGATCGATGACTTTGATACCGGTTTCCAACAATTCGGGTCTCGTTACCTGATCCTCGAAGGTTGGCGCCAGTCGATGGATGGGATAATAGATATCTGTCTGGACAACTCCCAATTCGTCAATCGGGCGACCAAGCACATTGAATATTCTTCCGAGGGTGGAAGTGCCCACCGGCACACGTATAGGTGCACCCGTAGCTCTTACTTCTACCCCCCTGGCAATACCGTCCGTGGTATCCATCGCCAAGCAACGAACTCGGTCATGCCCTAAATGTTGCTGAACTTCCAGGATCAATGGTTCGGATTCGCCGGCAAGTTCAACGGCGTCAAAGATACGGGGTAATTCATCGTCGGGAAATGAAACATCAACGACCGGTCCCAAAACTTGATCGACTACCCCGATTTTCGCCTCTGACATATTTCTCTCCTGATAATAATGATTATGAATTACTTTTCACAAGTGCTTCTGAGCCGCCAACGATATCCAATAGCTCACTGGTGATCATACTTTGTCTCAGTTTGTTGTATTCCAACTGTAACATGCCGGTAAGCTCGTAAGCATTATCGGTAGAGTTACGCATGGCGACCATCCGCGCTGCGTGCTCGCTGGCTTGAGCCGATAATATGGATTGATAGATTTGAATTGCTGTGAAGCGGGGGATGATCTGATCCAATATTAACCGGTCATCCGGTTCATATGTGAAGACCGATGATGCACGATGGTGAGTGACGTTGTACCCACCCTCCCCGTCATTGGCATAGGTCACTTCCAACGGCAATAATTTTCTTATGACCGTCTGTTGGTGCGCCAGCGTATGGAATTCCGTGAATGCGATAAAGATCTGGTCATACGTGCCGTTCAAATAATCATCAACAACCAATCTCCCTAAGTACGAAACATCCATAAATGTCGTCGGGGTTGGTAATTGGCTGAATTCAGCTATTACATTCTTCCGTCGACGTATCAATAAATCCCGCCCTTTCCTGCCAACTGCAATAAAATCCACCGGCATCATCATTTCATCTTCGGCATGAAAAGCGTATCGCAAGATATTATTGTTGTAGGCGCCTGCAAGACCGCGATCGCTGGTTACCAGAATTATCAACGCTTTTTGTTTTTTCGCTCGCTCGGTTAGCAGGGGATGCAAGCTGGTGTGCCCTGGCTGCCTTACAAGATGCAAAAGCACCTTCCACGCTTTTTCGGCGTATGGGTGAGTGGCGTTGACCATCTGAGTTGCCTGGCGCACTTTACTGGCGCTGACCGCTTCAAGCGCACGGGTCACTTGGGCGATGCTCTTGATACTACGAATTCTCAAACGCATTTCTCGAATGGATGACACAGCTTTACCTCATACCGGCGATCAGGATGGATTCCAACCCACTTTGAAAGCATCCAATGATGTTCGCAATTTCTCTTCGACCTCCGGAACGATCTTCCGATTTTCACCAATGGATTTCCCAATTTCCGGATTGGTTGTTTCTATGTATCGCAAGAGATCTTTCTCCCAAGCATTCATCTTGTCCACCGGAACAGCATCGGCGTATCCATTGGTTCCCGCAAACAACAAGATGACCTGATGCTCGAGTGACATTGGCTCATATTGAACCTGTTTCAATATCTCCTGCAACCGTTGACCGCGATTCAATTGATTTTGAGTGGTCTTATCCAGGTCAGAACCAAATTGGGCAAAAGCCGCCAACTCGCGATATGCAGCCATATCCAGGCGCATCCTACCTGCCACTTGCTTCATCGCCTTCGTTTGGGCAGCGCCCCCCACCCGCGAAACCGAGATACCAACATTGATGGCTGGGCGAATACCTGCATTGAAGAGATTTGACTCCAAATAAATCTGACCATCTGTGATGGAAATGACGTTGGTAGGGATATATGCGGATACATCACCCAGTAATGTCTCGATAATAGGCAACGCGGTGAGCGAGCCACCGCCATTTTCATCATTCAACCGAGCTGCCCGCTCCAACAATCTTGAATGCAGGTAGAAAACATCACCAGGATAGGCTTCCCGTCCTGGTGGGCGGCGCAGTAACAATGAGATCTGCCGATATGCCCACGCATGCTTGGACAGGTCGTCATAGACAATCAGGGCATCCTTGCCCTGTTCCATGATTTCTTCGCCGATCGCACATCCCGAATACGGCGCGATGTATTGCAGAACAGCCGAGTCCGATGCAGAAGCCACGACCACGACGGTATGCTCCATGGCGCCATACTTTTTTAGCGTTGCAACCACCTGCGCAACCTGAGACATCTTTTGTCCAATAGCAACATAGATACAAATTAAATCCTTGTTCTTCTGATTGATGATGGTATCCAGCGCTATCGCCGTTTTTCCGGTTTGCCGGTCACCAATGATCAACTCTCGCTGACCGCGTCCAATCGGTATCATGGCATCAATTGCTTTGATGCCTGTTTGCACCGGTGTGTCGACGCTTTTTCTTTTTATGACGCCAGGTGCAATACGCTCGATCGGTCGATATTCCTGAGCATTGATGGAACCCTTGCCGTCCATCGGTTGCCCAAGCGCATTGACGACCCGCCCAATCAATCCGGTACCGACAGGCACAGACACAATCCTGCCGGTAGACCCAACTGTCATTCCCTCGACAATGCCTTCATAATCGCCCAGGATGATCACGCCAATTTCATCTCTCTCGAGGTTATAGGCGATACCCAGTTCGCCGTTATCGAATTTAACCAATTCTTGCGACCTGACGTTCGCCAATCCAGAAACCTTGGCAATCCCATCCCCCGCTTCAAGAACAAAACCAACCTCGCGCGTATCGTACTGAGGTTGATATTGCTCGATTCTACTCTTGAGATCATCAGCAAGATTTCGGATCAAGTCATCAGCCATGAACCCTCCAAGTTATTTTTGCGTTATTTGGGTGACTAATGAATAAATCATACCTGAAAGGATAATTCTTGTCCAGTTGATTAAGTTATTGACCGCTGTAGTTGATAATTTAAGTATTTTATTCCGCATCATTGGTGTCCGAGTAGCTGCCAATGTCAGCCTACTTGAGATACTTTGAAACCCCTGTCTCCACCTTGCTGATATATTCCCAAAATAGGCTTTGCGCGCGGGTCTGCCGGGTTAATCGATTCCTGCAGATATAAATATCCTGTCCGCGCTCCAAGCCTTGAACTTTGACGCTCTCAATTCCATCACGATTTGCGAACTGATACGTGATATGAGAAATAAAGCCAATCCCAATTCCAGATGCCACCGCCACCGCAATTGCCTCTGAGCTACCCAAAGTGAGGAATATTTGTAAATTGGCAATGTTGATGCCGGACGCTGCCATTCCGGTTTTGACGACCTGATAAGTGCCGGAGCACTCCTCGCGCATGATAAAGCGCTCATCCAGCAGCTCTTGCGGTTGCAAAACCTTCATTTTTGCGAATCGATGCGCTGATGGGACGATAAGGTCAACCGGGTCCGAAAAGAGTTTGGCAACCTCAATTTCAGAAGGAATATCAAGCAAGCTTGATGAGAGCGCGAAATCCACCTCGCCGCGATTCAATCTTTGAAGCGCGATCTCGCGGGAAGTTATCTGGCAAATTGCCTTGACTGCCGGGTATTGCCCCATGAAATCAGCCAATACCAGTGGCAGCAGGTATCGACCTGGCGATGTGCTGCATCCAATGATCAAATTCCCGTGGATACCTTCTAGGATGGCATCTATCTGGTTTTCGGTGTCTATGGTCGTTTCAACCAACTGCCTTACCAACGGTAAGAGCGCCGAGCCTGTTTCTGTCAGTTTTAGTTTTCGCCCAGTCCGATCGAATAATGGTTTCCCGAACTGCGCTTCGAGCAACTGAATGTGCTGAGTTATGCTCGGCTGTGAAAGATTAAGAGTCTGTGCTGCTTTCGAAAAGTTTAATGCTTCAGCAGCCACTACAAAGATCCGTAATTGGTTGGGGTTAAGCATGGTATTTTCCTTATGATCATTATTTCTTATATAACTTGATTGTTTAATCGAATATTATATTATGACATCCGTCACTATTCCATGCAACTAAAAATAATACAATTAGGACAATGATAATAGTCTTATGAAAGGATGAACCCAGTGAAGAAATGCCTTTTGATCTTAGCTGGCGCAGTGATGGCGTTGGTTGTTGGCTGTTCAGGGGGACCTTCCGCCCAAGCGCCCACTGCCACATCCGAACCGCCACCGCCCACACAGGTTGCAGTTCCAACCGCAATCACTGCGGGCGCGCCCAGCGACCAGGATTGCATCGATTGCCATCAAGATAAAGACTCCCTGATATCAACAGCTAAGCAAGAAGAAGCTGTCGAGGAAGAATCCGAAGGGGCTGGTTGAGGTGGCGATGTGGCTCCGTTGGAGCCTTGGGAAAGAGTATTGATAAGTGATGATTTTCTGACCAGCACTCACGGCTCTGCCTCCTGCATTGATTGCCATGGTGGGCAGGCTTCGAGTGAAAAAGAAATTGCCCATGAGGGTATCGTTGCAGACCCAACCATTGATATGGATCGTCTCTGCGGCACCTGTCACAAGGATATCGTTGATCAATCAGCGGATAGCCTGCATACCAGCCTGAACGGTTATTATGTTTCGATTTACTCTCGTAGTGTTCCCGAAAACCATCCCGCCATCGACGAGGCATTCGGCAACCATTGTCTATCTTGCCACACATCCTGCGGCGATTGCCACATCAGTCAACCCGACTCAGTAGGCGGCGGCTTTTTGGATGGTCATAATTTCGTCAAATCACCACCAATGACGCGCACCTGCACCGCCTGTCATGGCAGCCGCGTCGGCGCCGAATATCTGGGCAAGAACGAAGATATTCCCGGCGATGTTCATTTCCGAATCGGCAGAATGAAATGCACCGATTGTCACACCGGACCAGAAATGCACGGCACTGACCCAGAGATGGTCTACCACCGCTACGCCGGGGATCAGCAGCCGGCATGTGAAGATTGCCATACTGAGATCGGCTCGGATAGTGACACCATCTCCCAACATGCCATTCACACCGGCAAGTTATCCTGCCAGGTATGCCACTCGGTAGAATATACAAGTTGCGATGGCTGCCATGTAGCCATATCTGAAAAGTCTGGAAACCCATTCTATAAGACGGATGGCGATTACTTGACCTTCTATATCGCTAAGAACAGTCGTGTGAGCGAGGAGCGCCCATACGAGTATGTCACCGTACGCCATATTCCCGTAGCTGTTGACTCATTCGAATTCTACGGCGAGGACCTGCTGCCAAATTTCAATTTGCTTCCCACCTGGGCATCTGCTACACCGCATAACATTCAGCGCATCACGCCCCAGAATCAATCCTGCAACAATTGTCATGGGAATTCCGAGATATTCTTGACAGCGGATAAAGTTAATTCTGATGAACTGGAGGCGAATGCCGGGATAATCGTCGATGAATTACCACCCTTGATTTCAGGTCAATAACCAAAAATTTCATAAACAAATAAAAGGAAGATGAGGAAAGATGAGAAAGAAACTGTCACTACCCATTATATTGATCCTTGCGCTCTCGCTTATTCTGGGCGCATGCGGTCCTACTGTCGAAACAGAAGCGCCCGTCGTTGCACCGACAGCCGAACCCACCTCGCCCCCACCGCCGCCTCCCACCGAAGTGCCGGAACCGCAGGGACCAGATTATCAAACCATGCTGACCGACCTGATCGCCAGCATCCCGGCGGATAAGGGTTACGGCACGGTAAGCACGGCAAACCTGAACACTGAACTGGTCGAGAATCCCCCCTTCCTGCTGGATGTCCGCCAACCCAGCGAACTGGAATCGGACGGCTTCATTGAAGGCGCAGTCAACATTCCCCTTAAGGAATTGGCGAAGAATCTCGATAAGCTCCCCGCATTGGATGATCCCATCGTGATCTACTGCAAATCCGGTCATCGCGGTGCCATTGCGATGACAGCGCTGAAATTGTTGGGCTATTCGAATGTCCGCAATTTGGGCGGTGGTATCGGCGCATGGGTCAAAGCCGAATTGCCGGTTGTGACTGGCGCCATGCCCGAAGCTCCCGCCGCCATGGCAGCCCCGGATGTCGATGCCGCATTGCTAGCCGACCTGGATGCCTACCTGTCGGCGCTGCCGGATGGCTTCGGCACAACCTCTGTGGATGCGCTCAACACCGCGCTGATCGAGAACCCGCCTTTCCTTCTGGATGTGCGCAGGGCAAATGAATTCAGCGAAGGTCGCATTGCAGGCGCATATAACATCCCGCTGGAAGAGCTGATGGCAAATATCGATCTCATCCCAACCGATGAGCCGATCGTCATCTATTGCGTTTCCGGACATCGCGGCGCAGTTGCCAAGACCGCCCTTGACCTGCTTGGCTTTACCGATGTCACCAACCTGGGTGGCGGCATCAACGCATGGAAGGCAGCAGGGCTACCGCTGGAAGGGTTTGTTGATTGGAATAAAACCTTCACCGATTACATCGCCGCATTGCCGGAAAGCTACGCTACCATCAGCCCGGCAAATCTGAACGCTGCGCTGGCAGACACACCGCCTTTCCTGTTGGACGTTCGTGAACCGGCTGAACTCGAATCGGACGGCTTCATTGAAGGCGCGGTCAATATACCGGTGCGCCAAGTGCTGCAAAACCTGGATAAACTGCCGGCTCTGGGTGAACCGATCGTCATCTATTGCGCCTCCGGTCATCGTGGCGCGTTAGCTCTGGTCGCCCTGCAACTCTTGGGCTACACCGATGTCAACAACCTGGGCGGCGGTTTGGGTGCCTGGAAGAAAGCCGATCTCCCGGTCGTGATGGGTGAAGCGCCAGCCGAAGCGGTTGCGGGCGAAATGCCGCAAGTCGACGAGACCATGTTGGGCAAGCTGGATGCTTACATGAGCACCCTGCCCGAGGGCTTCGGCACCATCAAAGCTGCCGACCTGAATGCCATACTGGCTGATACCCCGCCATTCATCCTCGATGTTCGCGCCCCGGAAGAATTAACTACCGATGGCTATATCGAGGGTTCGGTAAATATCCCCCTGCGGGAGTTGTTCACCCGCCTCAGCGAATTGCCCGCCGATAAAACAACTCCGATGGTTGTTCTGTGCAAATCCGGGCACCGTGGGGCAATCGCCCAAATGGCGCTCCAACTCAATGGTTACTCCGATGTGAAGAACCTGGGTGGCGGCATCGGCGCCTGGATCGGTGCTGAATTAGAGGTTGTAAAGTAAATCATCCCCTCAATGAAGTAGAAAAAGACGGCTGCCGGTTGAACCGGTAGCCGTCTTTCAATCCACTTGATACAACTCTACCAAAACACCGTTGGCACTTTTGGGATGGATGAAAGCCATTCGCCTCCCGGGCAGCACCACCGGTTTCTCGTTGATCAAACGGATGCCCTTTTTACTCAATGCCGTCAACATCCCGTCGATATCATCCACCTCCAGGCAAAGGTGATGCATGCCCGCCCCTTTATCCGCCAGGAACTTCGCCACTCCGGTATCCGTTGCGGTAGGCTCGACCAGTTCCACTTCACAATCACCAATCGGAAAAAATGCAACCTTGGATTTTTGACTTGGCACGTCTTCCACATGATCGAGCGTCAAGCCGAGCGCATCCCGCCAAAATGCCGCAGCCTCGTCAATATCATGCACTGCGATAGCGATGTGGTTGATCTTCTTCACTTTAGCCATTAACCTGACCTCCTAGACCCAGGCAGGGGATTGATATTCACCCCAAACATTACGCAGCACTTTGCAAA
>JABLXM010000121.1 GCA_013177815.1 Anaerolineae bacterium
CGTGATCACAGAAGCCACCCAAGCCAACGCCTGGGGCTGGATCGTAGGCGCCACCACCAACCCGGTGCTGCTGGGGAAGAGCGAATACCCACCCGAAGAAACCCTGCGGCGCCTGGCGCAGATCGTCCCGGGCATCGTCTATTACCAGTTGACCGCCACCGACCAGGCGGGGATGTTGACAGAAGCTGAACGCGCCAGCCGCCTGCTGGGCGAGAAGGCAGGCTTCAAGATCATGCCCACGCTGGATGGGTTGGCGGTGTGCGCCAAATTGTGTGAGGATTTCCCCTGCGCCATTACGGCGGTCTACAGCCCGGCGCAAGCCATGGCGGCGGATGCCGCGGGCGCCGACTTCATCATCGTCTACTACCACAAACTGTTGGAGCAAGCGCCGGAGGCGAAGCAAACGATCCGGCAGATCGCCGATTGCCTGCTGTACAGCGAGTGTGAATTGATGGCGGCGAGCATTCGCTCGCCGGAGGAGGCAGTGGCGGCGCGACTGGACGGCTTTCCACATCTCACCATCCCGATGGCTGTGTTGAAACAGATGGTGGAAAGCCCTTTTAGCGCCGAGGCGGGCGCCAACTTCAGCCAGAACGGCGTGGGTGTTTGACCGCTTCCCGGCTTTGCGATATGATTCATCCCTATCGAGCAAGCGATGATTTGGAAGCAGGTGCTGTGCTAACGCACGTGTTCGATAGCAGCGACCGAAAAATGGAGAAAGAGGTGGAAAGATGCCCCAATTGAAGGATATTCTCGCCATCATTCTGGGCGGCGGGCGCGGCACCCGTCTGTACCCCCTGACCAAGCTGCGTTCCAAACCTGCCGTGCCGATCGCCGGCAAATACCGCCTGATCGACATTCCCATCTCCAATTGCATCAACTCGGATATCTTCCGCATCGCCATCCTGACCCAGTTCAACTCCGTCTCGCTGCACCGGCACGTCACCTCCACCTATCATTTCGATGATTTTCATTCCGGTTGGGTGCAGATCTGGGCAGCCGAGCAAACCTTCAACACCAAGGATTGGTACCAGGGCACAGCGGATGCGGTGCGCAAGCAACTGTTCCAGATCCGTTCGGCGCGCGCGCCCTACGTGCTCATTCTGGCGGGCGACCATCTCTACCGGATGGACTATGGCGCGCTGGCTGAGTTCCACTGGGAAAACGATGCCGAGATCACCATTGCAGTGCAGCCGGTGCTCACGAACGACACCGGGCGCTTCGGCATCCTCAAGCGTGACGACAATCTGCGCATCACCAATTTCGCCGAAAAACCCACCGACCCGCAGGTGCTCAAGGACATGGTCAGCCGGGACGATCCCTACCGCCCCTACCTGGGATCGATGGGCATCTACCTGTTCAACACGGATGTGCTGATCGAGATGCTCAACAGCACCGATCTGGAGGATTTCGGCAAACACATCATTCCTGCTGCGATCGAAACGCACCGAGTCTTCGGTTACGATTTCGACGATTACTGGGAAGATATCGGAACGATCCGCTCGTTCTACGAGACCAACCTGGAATTGACGCGGGTCGATGCGCGTTTCAACTTATACGATCCCCAACGCCCAATCTACACCCGCCCGCGCTACCTGCCCGGGTCGATCGTCTCGGATAGCGACCTGCGCGACGTGATGCTGGCAGAAGGCTGCTGCATCAGCAAATCCGAGATCGTCAACAGCATCATCGGCGTGCGCAGCCAGATCATGGATGATGTCATCATGCGGGATACCGTGCTGATGGGCTCAGATTACTACGAAGGATCGGAAAGTATCGAGGTGACATCCGATATCCCGATCGGCATTGGCGCGGGTTCGATCATCGAAGGCGCCATCATCGACAAGAATGCCCGCATCGGCGCCAAAACCATCATCCGCCCGTACCCGCGTGGTCATGCAGATGAGCACGAGAATTGGTCCGTTCAGGACGGGATCATCGTGATCCATAAGAACGCGGTCATCCCGCCGGGCACCATCATTGCGCCCTGACCTGGACAACTTCTTGTTTCGTTACGGGTTCAAACACACGTCACAACGATCTAACTATTGGAGATACTCATGACCCAAGCCACACCCACCTCTTCCACACCGCCAGATCAGGATCTATCGATCCGCTGGCATTCGCTTTCATCCGAAGAGGTCATCGCGCAACTGGGCACAACCCAGCAGGAGGGGCTGCGTTCCGAGGATGCCGCCAAACGTCTGGAACGATACGGTCCGAACCAGTTGCAGGAACGCCCGCGCCCAACCTTTCTACAGTTGGTGATCGGGCAGTTGAACAACTTCATTATCATCCTGCTGATCGTCGCCGCGGTCATCTCAGCCTTGCTGGGTGATTACATCGAAGCCGGCGCCATCCTGGCGATCGTGGCGCTCAACGCCATCCTGGGGGTGGTGCAGGAGAGCCGCGCCGAGCAGGCACTGGCAGCGCTGCGCAAACTGGCTGCGCCGGAAGCGCAAGTAATGCGCGATGGCAGGCGCGTCAACATCCCGGCGCCGCAATTGGTGCCCGGCGATATCGTCTACCTCGAGGCAGGCAACTTCATACCCGCCGATATCCGCCTTTTGGAAGCAGTCAACCTGAAGATCGAAGAGGCTGCCCTGACGGGCGAATCGGTGGCGGTGGACAAGAACGCCGCCCTCAAACTGGAGGGGGATATCCCCATTGGCGACCGCAAGAACACCGCCTTCATGGGCACCACCGTCAGCTATGGGCGTGGGCGTGGCGTGGTCATAAACACCGGCATGCGCACGCAACTGGGGCTGATCGCGGATATGTTGCAGCGCGTGGAAGAAGAAGATACACCGCTGCAACGCCGGCTGGACCAACTGGCGCGCTACCTGAGCTACGGCGCATTGGCAGTGTGTGCGCTGGTCTTTATGGTCGGTCTGTTGCGCACGAACTTCTCCCTCGAAAACGTGGTGGAGATGTTCATGGTGGCGGTCAGCCTGGCAATCGCCGCCGTGCCAGAAGGTCTGCCGGCAGTGGTCACCATCTCGCTGGCAATGGGGATGCGCGAGATGGTGCGCCGCCATGCCCTGATCCGCAAACTGGCATCGGTCGAGACCTTAGGCTCTGCCACCATCATCTGTTCGGACAAGACCGGCACGCTGACACAGAACGAAATGACCGTCACACGCATCTGGAGCGACAGGCAGTTCTTTGAAGTGAGCGGCAGCGGTTACACCACCCAGGGCGACTTCAGCATCGACGGAAAGGTGATCGACATCAACTCCTACCCGGCGTTAGGAACTACCTTATGGTTGGGGCTGCTGAACAACGATGCGATGCTGGAATTCATCGAGAACGGCAACAGCAACACCTGCCGTATGATCGGAGACCCGACCGAAGGTTCATTGCTGGTAGCTGCCGCCAAAGCCGGGGTGTACGCGCCGCAAATGAGCGACAACTATCCACGCGTCAACGAGATCCCGTTCGATTCAGCCCGCAAACGCATGGTGACCATGCACGCTGTGCAGGATGTGGTCCCGGAGGACATATCACCGATCTACAATCACGCCAACCGCATGTGGTACGCGGTCGCCGTCAAAGGGGCGCCGGATATCGTGCTCGATCTGTGTAACCGCTACCAGACCATGGATGATCAGGTGGCAGAGCTGGATGAAAGCGCCCGCCAGCGCATCCTGGGGGCGAACGAAGCCATGACGCGCGACGCGCTGCGGGTACTTGGGTTGGCTTACCGGCTGGTGCCCGCCCTGCCTGAAGAGGTGCGCTCGGAAGAATTGGAGCAGGATTTGATCTTCGTGGGCATGATGGGGATGATCGACCCGGCGCGCCCGGAGGTCAAACCCGCGCTGGAAACCGCCCGCCTGGCAGGCATCCGCACCATCATGATCACGGGCGACTACCCCAACACGGCTCGCGCCATCGCCGAATCGATCGACCTGCTGCGCTCGGAAGGGGAGGTGATGACCGGCAACGACATCGCCGCCCTGGATGATGCCGCGCTGGCTGAACGGGTCCGCAGTGTGGACGTGTTCGCACGCGTTTCGCCCGAACATAAGATGCGCATCGTGGACGCGCTGCGTGCCAACCGCGAAGTGGTCGCCATGACCGGCGATGGCGTGAACGATGCCCCCGCCATCAAGCGCGCCGATATCGGGGTGGCGATGGGCATCACCGGCACCGATGTTGCCAAGGAGACCGCCGACATGGTGCTGACGGACGACAACTACGCCAGCATCGTCTCTGCCATCGAGCAAGGGCGCATCATCTACAGCAATATCCGCAAGTTCGTTTATTACCTGCTTTCGTGCAACCTGGCTGAGATCGCCATCATCTTCCTGGGCACGCTGATCACAAGCGCCTCACCTTTGACCGCCATCCAACTGCTGTGGCTCAACCTGGTGACCGATGGCGCCCCGGCGCTGGCGCTGGCAACCGAAAAGGGCGACCCGGACATCATGGTGCAGAAACCGCGCCCACCCGGCGAACCGATCATCAACCGATTCATGCAATTGGGCATGGTGGTGCAAACGGTCGCCATCACCATCTCGGTGCTGACCGCTTATTTCATCGGTTTGCGGCAGTTCCCCAACATCCCGGAATATGCCGAAACGATGGCTTTCGCCACCCTGAGCATTTCGGAACTGTTGCGCGCTTACACCGCCCGTTCAGAGTACTACCCGCTGCTCAAGATTGGCGTGTTCAGCAACAAGTGGATGAATTACGCCGTGCTGAGCTCACTGGCGATGATCCTGCTGGTGCTGTACCTGCCCTTCCTGAACGGCATCTTCAACACCGTGTCGCTGGGGTTGACGCAGTGGGAGATCATAGTGCCGCTACTGTTGCTGCCTTCGGTGGCGGCTGAAGCCACCAAGTGGCTGTTCTCGCCCACCCGGCGGCGCAAATCGCAAGCCTGACCATCTGCGCCTCGCCATAATGATATCCATCACTAAAAATGACCTGAGGATTCACGCCACAAAGCGTGAATCCTCAGCGTTCCTGGTTGCGAAGAGCAGCGATACGAATGGTGACCAGCGTCATTACATCTGTCACCCGGTAATGGTGTCTACAAATGGCAGATCAAATGCGTAGTAGTTGGTTATAATGATGGCGTTGGTGCATGTTAAAAGATCAACCGCGTACCACAATGAAGATAGACCTGATAACTAAGATCAGCATGTCAAACACCGGCATCCGCATGGCACTGTGGATGGGTGAAAAGTTGCCTGCGGGCATCGTTTACCGCATCGCATCGCTGCTGGCTAGTGCGGCAGCCACGCGCCGGAACTCAAAACTAATGCGCGCCATCCGCCACAACCAATCGGTGATACTGAACCAGGCAGAAAACAGCAAAGCGGTTGCGCTGCAAGCCAAGCGGATAGTGAAAAACCAATCACGCTACCTATCTGATTTTTACCACCTGTTGAACCAGCCATCCAAAGTGGTGGAGAAGATGCACTTCAGCCCGCGCTTGACCGAGGTGCTGGCAAATGCCAGAAGCAGTCAGCGCGGATTGCTTTTACTCACCACCCACACCAGCGCCTTTGACCTGGCAGGGTTGTCATTTGCATATCACGGCTTGCAGCCGCTGGTGCTGGGCGTGCCCAACCCACCAAAGAGCTACCTGTGGCAGAACCGGCTGCGCAACGAGCGCGGGCTGCTGACGCTGCCCATGAGTATTTCTGCCCTGGGGCAAGCGCGCGAACGGCTGCAAACTGGGGGGTTGGTGGTCACCGGGCTGGATCGTCCGTTGCCGGATGCCAAGCATCATCCGCGCTTCTTCGATCGCCCGTCCGACCTGCCAGTGGCATACGTGCGACTGGCTTTACGAGCGGATGCGCGGGTGCATGTCGTGGGATGCCGCGACATGCCGGATGGCAGCTATCAGATCGAATGCTCCGAAGAAGTGGTATTCGAAGCCAAACCGCAATCCGATATTGAACTGATCGAAAACGCCGAAGCCGCCCTGCGGCAAGCGCAATCGATTATCCAGCATGACCCGACTCTGTGGATGATGTTCTTCCCGGTCTGGTCATCACATCCCACCCTTATCGATAAAGGATAACCTCTTATGACCGAGCATAAACGAGAGATCCCCATGTTTTTGGGGGCGCTGGAACGCCCCGCTCTTGCCTGGCTGGCGAAACGAATGCCTGCCTGGGTCACGCCCGATATCTTAACCCTGGTTGGTTTTTTGGGTTCCGTTCTGATCTTCGCCAGCTATATCCTGACCAACGTCAGCCCGTGGTTCTTGTGGCTCGCCAGCCTGGGTTTCATCATCAACTGGTTTGGCGACAGCCTGGATGGCACCCTGGCGCGCTACCGTCAGATCGAGCGTCCAAAATACGGCTTCTTCATCGACCATACTGTGGATGCTATTGATGAAATGCTGATCTTCTTCAGCCTTGGCTTATCGCCTTATGTGCATTTCAACCTGGCAGCAGTGGCGCTGGTGGGGTACCTGTTGATGTCGTCCCTGGTATATATCCTGACGATCGTCAGCGGTGTCTTTCGCATCGCCTACGTCAGGATTGGACCAACCGAGATGCGCGGTTTTGCCATCATCGCCAACGCGATCATCTTTTTCATCGGTAACCCTGTCTACCAGTTGATGCAGGTCAGCTTCACGCTCTACGACGGCTTACTGGTAGGTATCAGCGCGCTGTTATACCTCGGCTTTATTGGGATTGTGATCGTAAAGGGCAGGGAGTTTTCCAAGGAAGACCCAGCCACCTACCGCAAGAAACGCGTCCGCAAGCAGCGAAAAAGTGCGGCAGTTCCCGAACAAGACGGCGTGGTATCTTAGCCAGGTCTTCAACGCTGTTCGATATTGATCTATACGGCGTGATTGGAGTTGCTATCGGCGTTCAGGGTGGTAGCCCAACCGGCTCACCGCTGCCATGATCTGGTCGATGGTCACACCCGCGGGGTCATATTCGATTTCCATCTTCTGGCTGCGGTAACTGGCAGTGATGCTGACGACGCCCGGCAGGTCATCTTCCAGGCTTTCCAGGCGCATGACGCAGTTGGCGCAGTGCATATCCGGTATCGCGAGGGTTACCTTTTCTGACATTTATGAACGCTCGCTAATTGAAAATGATCTCGCCAGTGTACATACCCATGGAACAGGCGAAGCGCATAACCGTACCTTTGGGTTGCGCCGGAATATCGATCAACTCTTCGCCCGTGGCAGGCAATATTTTTTCCACACCCAGGGATGGGATGACGAACGAACGCGAGCAGGCGTATGTCTCGTTGGTGGTGACCGCCAGTTCCACCGGCGCGCCGGCTACGGCGTACAGGATCGCCGGATAGTAGCCATCATTGTGCGCCTCTAAAACCAGACGGTGGGCGGGTCCGCCCGGCGCCAACGGTCCGGTGACCTGACCCGCAAGCGCCGGTCGATTTGCCTGGAACAATGATTGCGCCAGCCGGCTGGCAGATACCGGGGAGCCCATCAGATTCAAGCCATTCTCGATCGATACCAGACCCAAGACCAGCACGATCACTGCCA
Organism: Anaerolineae bacterium; assembly: GCA_013177815.1. Taxonomy (GTDB): domain Bacteria; phylum Chloroflexota; class Anaerolineae; order Anaerolineales; family Anaerolineaceae; genus JABLXM01. The sequence continues at coordinate 7,484 of JABLXM010000121.1, forward strand.
CGAAGCGCATGAAATATCTTTCAAGCCTGGCACCGAGGGATAATGTGGCATAGGCGATAGCGAAGAAAACCGGGCTGGTTCCCAGAGTGAAAGCGAACAGGGTGGCAGCCCCAGCCAACGGCGAGCCGGCTGCCAGCGCCACCGCCATCATCGCCTGGGTGACGCCGCAGGGAATCAGGACGGTCATGGCGCCCAACAGCAGCGGGGTGGTCCAGGCATCATTCTTCGCCGAGTGGCGAATATAGCGCCGGATGAACGCAGGCGGCTCGAAAGCAAAGATACGGAAAAACGGATGGACATTCAGCATGCGCAGAGCGTTACCGATCATGAAAATGCCGATGGCGATCAACAAAACAGCGCGTGTGACCGCGTTCAGTTGCAACACCGAACCGAGCGCGCCCAACAGCCCGCCCAGAATGGTATAAGCGACCAGTTTCGCCAACAGGAAAAGCAGAATAGGCTGTGCCAGACGAGTTTTTTCATCTCTCCGCGCCTGGCTCTTTCGCTTTCCCCGGGCAGCGCGCCCTGCCACATCCTGCTCGACCTGGCGCGCCAGCGAACTGGCTAACAAGCCGCCCTGCACCGCCAGGCAACTCAACCCGCCAGTCGTCAGACCCGTGACAAAAGCCACCAGAAGTTCCATGACATCTCTCCAGTCACTCATGTATGGACGTCAACTTGACAATGACGTCAGATTTGGTATGATAGTCATACCCCCCCCACGGGGGAGGGGATATGATACACAAGAGTGTATCATAGTCAGTAGAAGACGGCAAGACCGGAGAGAACATGCAGGCAGCGACAGAAATGAATGAGCAACTCGAACACGCACGCCCCCACCAGCACGACGAATCGTTGCGCCGGCTGCGGACGGCTGAAGGGCACCTGCGCGGCATCCAACGCATGTTGGAAGACGATGCTTACTGTATCGACATCATCCGCCAGATCCAGGCGGTGCAGGCGGCTTTGAACAAGGTCAGCATGAACATCCTGGACCAACACCTCAACTCGTGTGTCATCACGGCGGTGCAAGGTGAAGACCAGAGCGAACGTGAGCGCGTTCTCAAGGAAATCACCGAGGTGTTCGCAGCCTCGCGCAAGGTCTGAGCCGACCGACACGAACCAACATTAGCGCGAAGTTCATTTTCGCTTAATTTGAAAGGATAAAGAACATGCAAACCATCACCTATTCCTGCCCCGATATCTCCTGCGACCACTGCGTCCATACCATCAATATGGAACTGTGCGAAATGGAGGGCATCCAATCGGTGGAAGCCTCTGCCGAGACCCGGTTGGTGACCGTCACCTTTGCTCCACCGGCAAACGACGAGAAGATCCGCGCCCTGCTGGCGGAGATCAACTACCCGGCAATATAAAAGCAAACCGAAGAACAAGGACGCGCCAACCGGCATATCATGACTGAATCCAAAAGTACAATCCTGCCCATCACCGGGATGACCTGCGCCAACTGCGTCGCCACAATCGAACGCAACCTGAAGAAGGTCGACGGCGTAGCGGAAGCCAGTGTCAATCTATCTTCCGAACGCGCCACGGTAACCTATGATCCACAAGTTGCCAGCCTGGAGGCGCTGGTCGAACGCGTGCAACGCGCGGGGTATGGCATTGCAGCCGGCGAGACCGACCTGGTCATCCGGCGGCTGAGCGACGACAATGATGCCCGCCGGTTGGAAAAAACATTGCGCAGCCTGGAGGGGGTGTTGGAAGCCGGCGTCAACTTCGCCAGCGAACGCGCCCATATCCGCTATATCCCGACGGTCGTCAGCCAGGCGGAAATGCGCCGGGCGGTATCAGCCGCCGGCTTCGAGGCGCTGGAGAGCGGCGGGGACGCCGATGATGCGGAAGCCAAAGCGCGCGCCGCCGAAATCGCCACCCAGCGGCGCTTGTTGACCTTTGGGCTGATCTTCAGCGTGCCGCTGTTCGCGCTTTCGATGAGCAAAGACTTCGGCTTGCTGCCGATGACGATGACGCATGCGCCCTGGTTGAACTGGCTGATGCTGGCGCTGGCGACGCCGGTGCAACTGGTGGTGGGCTGGCAATATTATGTCGGCGCCTATAAATCCATCCGCAACGGCTCCGCCAACATGGATGTGCTGGTGGCGTTGGGCTCTTCAGCCGCTTACCTGTATTCGTTACCGGTCACATTCGGGTGGCTGGAAGGACATGTCTACTTCGAAACAGCCGCGGTCATCCTGACCTTGATCAAGGCCGGCAAGTACCTGGAAGCCAAAGCCAAAGGGCAGACCAGCGAAGCCATCAAGAAGTTGATGGCGCTGCGCGCCAAGACCGCCACGGTGGTGCGGGACGGCGTGGAGCAGGCAATCCCCGCCGATGA
>JABLXM010000122.1 GCA_013177815.1 Anaerolineae bacterium
CAGTTGGGAGCGCGCTTCAATCGCACTGAAGAGGTCGAGAGTTCGAATCTCTCTGGGTCCACTTGGCGCTTGTTGACAACAATGGTCTTTATACATATAATAGCGCCACCTGTTATGGGCCCATAGCGCAGTTGGGAGCGCGTCTCAATGGCATTGAGAAGGTCGAGAGTTCGAATCTCTCTGGGTCCACACGATATCGATTGAGAGGCACGACCGTTTTACGGGTGCCTCCTTCATTAACTAATCAGGAATACGAATGTTGGAGTAGTAAGCCAACCAGCAGCGACATGGGGACGGTGCAAGCCCATGATTGTGCCCCTGGTGCGCTCGGGCTGAACTCGCCAACAGGTCCGATCGGACCGGTAGCCGGCGTGAAATCTGCTCTAGCGCCGGACGGTTAAGCCCGTTATCGCTGACTGAGCGGCTCGTATGCGTACGGGCAATCAGGGTGGTACCGCGGAGTCACCTTCGTCCCTGTTGGGGCGAAGGAATTTGTTTATAAAAAGGAATTCACATGACCGAACCTGTGGCTTCGATTTATGATCCAGCCGAGATCGAACCCCGCTGGCAGGAACGTTGGGAAGCGGATGGCATCTATCATGCTGATATCGATCCATTCAGGCAAAAATTTTACGCCCTCACCATGTTGCCCTACCCTTCCGGGGACCTGCATATCGGTCACTGGTACGCCTTCACGCCCTCGGATGCCCGGGCGCGTTTTATGCGCATGAGGGGCTACAACGTCATGTTCCCGATGGGTTTCGATGCTTTTGGGCTTCCCGCCGAGAATGCTGCCATCAAGAACAACATTCATCCCCGTGTCTGGACTTATAAGAACATCGAGCGTATGCACAAACAGATTCGTAGTATGGGCGGTATGTTCGATTGGCGCCGCGAAGCGGTGAGTTCGGACCCGGAATACTATAAATGGACCCAGTGGTTCTTCATCCAGCTCTTTAACCACGACCTGGCGTACCGCAAGGTGTCGCCGGTCGATTGGTGCCCCAATTGCAATACCACCCTGGCGCGCGAGCAAGTCTGGGGGGATGACCGCCACTGCGAGCGTTGCGGCACGCCGGTCATCAAGAAGAATTTGGAACAGTGGTACTTCCGTACCACCAATTACGCCGATGAACTGCTTGATTTTGAAGGCATAGACTGGCCCGAACGCGTCAAGGTTCTGCAAACCAATTGGATCGGGCGTTCGGAAGGCGCGTCGGTCGTCTTCCACACCGAACAGGGTGACCCAGTGGAGGTGTTTACCACCCGCCCGGATACGTTGTGGGGTGCCACCTTTATGGTCCTGGCGCCGGAGCATCCCCTGGTGGCAAAGATCACCACCCTGGAGAAGCGCGCCACTGTCGATGCTTACGTTACGCAAAGCACCCGCCAGACTGATTTGCAGCGTGAAGCCACCGATAAGGAAAAGACCGGTGTCTTCACCGGCGGCTACGCGGTCAACCCTGTCAACGATGAACGCATCCCCATCTGGATAGCCGACTACGTTTTGATGACCTATGGCACCGGCGCCATCATGGCTGTCCCGGCGCATGACCAACGGGACTTCGAGTTTGCCGGCAAGTTCGGTCTCGAAATTCGCGTGGTCATCCAGCCGGATGATATGCCTGCCCTGGATGGCGAGACCATGCCGGAGGCGATTCCAGCCTCCGGTCGTATGGTCAACTCCGGCGAACTGACCGGCACGCCCGGCGACCAAGCTTTTGACCGTGTCGTTGCATTCCTGGAGCGAAAAGGTGCGGGCAAACGCACCGTCAACTATCGCCTGCGCGATTGGCTCATCTCCCGGCAACGCTATTGGGGCGCGCCCATTCCGATGGTCCACTGCGCCAATTGTGGTGTCGTTCCGCTGCCGGAAGATCAATTGCCGTTGTTCCTGCCCGACGACGTGGAATGGAAGCCGACCGGCGAAAGCCCCCTCAAATTGCATCCCTCCTGGCGCAAGACCACCTGCCCGAAATGCGGTGGTCCAGCCGAGCGCGATACCGATACTATGGACACTTTCATGTGTTCCTCCTGGTACCACCTGCGCTACCTCAGCCCTTGGTATCATGAGGCGCCCTTTGATCCTCAGGAATATGATTACTGGATGCCGGTCGATATATATACCGGCGGCATCGAACATGCCACCATGCACCTTATCTATACTCGTTTCTTCCATAAAGCCATGCGCGATATCGGCGTTACCAAAGGGTCGGAGCCGATGCTGCAGTTGCGCAACCAGGGCATCGTGCTGGGTGAGGATGGCGAGAAGATGTCCAAGAGCCGTGGGAACGTCGTCTCTCCCGACAAATTGGTCGCCGCCTATGGCGCCGATAGCGTGCGCGCTTACTTGATGTTCATGGCGCGTTGGGAGTTGGGCGCCCCGTGGAGCAGCACGGGCATCGATGGTGTCCACCGCTGGCTGAATCGCGTTTGGGACACTTTTTTGGATCCGGTTCGATCTCAACCGAAAGGGGCATACGACCCACGAGCTTTGCGGCGCAAAGTTCATCAGACCCTGCGTTCCGTCACCCGCGATATGGAAACTTTCCAGTTCAACACCATTGTCTCGTCCTTGATGGAACTCATGAACGATATCGCCAAAGCCAAGAAAGCCGGTGCCTTCTCTTCCGCTGAGTGGAAGGA
>JABLXM010000123.1 GCA_013177815.1 Anaerolineae bacterium
TGTCTGTTGGGTTATGGTTACTCCATTCATACCCATCAATGGCCCCCCGTCGATGAAGAAGCCGCGAAGGATGAACTGATCACGTTGGTCGTCCAGATCAACGGCAAGGTGCGTGATCGCATCGAAGTGCCTGCCGATATCGATGAAGCGCAAGCCAAAGAACTGGCATTGGCGCGCGAAGTGGTTTCTCATTATCTTCAGGGCAGGTCGCCCAAACAGGTCATTGTAGTTCCGGGTCGTTTGGTCAGTATTGTCGTATAACCCGCCCGTTGTGCGGGATATTTTTGAACCCATAGCCGCCCGCCCATTGCTGCGGAGCGGCTTTTGTTTGTTGAAGTATGCCTTGCTGGGCGGGTTGAATTTACACGCAATTTACACTCCCAACATACCTGCTTGACGCCTAAAAAATACAATCCTTTATATCGCTCGAGATAGAAAGGATTTCAAAATGAAGAACCGTATACTTTCACATAAGGTTTTATCGACTACCCTCTCAGCCTTGCTGTTGGTCGCGTTTATGATTGCAGCGCTCCCGTCTCCCGGCGCTGCCGCGGCAGCGCCGGATGAGCCTCCGCCCAATGATGGCGCTGTTGCCACCCGCGTCCTCGAACGCCGCTATCAGCGCGTGCTTGACCGCTCCGATCGCCAGCAGCAAATTCTTGTTCGTGTGCAGGAATTAATTGTCAAAGCGGATGAAAAGTTGGCGGATATGAAAGCCAATGGCAAGGATGCTGCCAGCCTGGAAGCCGCCCTCGATGAGCTTCGCGCTGCCGTCACGTCATCCACCGCCTTTCTCAACCAAGCCGAAAGCGTCTTGGCAACCCACCCAGGGTTTGACGCCGATGGCAAGGTCACCGATATCGACCAGGCGCGCGATACCCTCTATACCGTGGATGATCTCTTGTTCGAAAGCAAAGAGGTGCTGGAACACGCGGCTCGAGCAGTTCGCCGGGCGATCCATGAATACCGCCAGGATATCACCGTCTGAAATGTGATCGGTGCCATGACCGATGATTTAGCGGATAAGATGGAACAAACAACCCTCCCTGCTGGAGTCACTGCAGGGAGGGTGTTGTTATAGTCCCAATTGCGCCGGCGATATCGCGCCTTCCCTCAACACCCGTGGGGGGGTGGTCGTGCAATCGACCACCGTCGAGGGGATGGCGGTCGGGCAGGCGCCGCCGTCGATGATCAGCGGGATGCGTCCTCCCAGTTGCGCCAGCACTTGTGCCGCCGTGATGCAGTTTTCGCCGCCGGAGAGATTTGCCGAGGTGGTTGCCAGCGCACCGGTCATGCGCATCAGTTCCAGCGCGAAGGCGTGTGCCGGCATCCGGATGCCCACGTTCATCGTGGTCGTAAGCGCTGCTGGCAGTTCCGGGCGTTTCTTCAGCACCAGCGTCAGCGCCCCGGGCCAAAATGCTGCCGCGTATTGAGCGGCTTGCGGGCTGACCTCGTCTGAAAGCTGCGTCAGTTGCGCGGCATCCCCGATCAGCACCGCGATCGGTTTTGCCGGGTCCCGTCCTTTGATTTCGTATAACCGCTCGATTGCTGCGGGGTTCGTTACCTTGGCGCCCAACCCGTACACCGTGTCTGTCGGGAAGGCGATCACCTGACCGGCGCGCAGCGCGTTGGCGGCTGTTTCCAGCGCTGCTTTGTCCTCTTCGAAAACGACTTGTGTTCTCGTGTCAGCCATGTGACTCTCCGGGGATTTCGACTCGCAGCGCTCTCGGTTTGTGCGCCAAGTCATGGATGATCGAACACTTGGCGTTGGGGAAGTGCTGTCTCGCCAGCGTTAGCGCGGCTTGTTCATGCGTATCGTCGATTTCGCATAGCAATAACCCGGGCGTACCCAGCATGCCGGCTGCGCCTGCGATGATGCGACCGATCATGTCCAACCCCGTTTCGCCGCCGTCCAGTGCCAATAGCGGCTCGTGACGCGCCACTGCCAGGTTGCCCAGCCGGGCAGACGGAATGTATGGTGGGTTGGTGATTATTAGTTGGAAGCTCCCCCGGATTGGCGTTGCTAGGTCTGCTTGCACCAGCTCGATCCGATCCTGCAGCTTGTGCTGCTTGATGTTCTCCTTCGCCACCGCCAACGCCTCGGCGCTGATGTCGCTTGCGATCATATCGATGTCGTCATGATTGGCGCAGATCGCCACCGCCGCACACCCGCTCCCGGTGCATAAGTCCAGACCTGCGATGCTCTGTCGTTGCCGGCGCAGCCACGCCAACGCCTCTTCCACCAGCGTTTCGGTTTCCGGTCTTGGGATCAACACGCATGGGTTGACGAAGAAATCCAACCCGTAGAATTCCTGTTTCCCCGTCAGGTAGGGTAGTGGTACGCCGTTCATCAATTGTTCGTGTAACCCGTTCAGCTTGCTGCTAATCGCATGTGCTAACGGCTCATCGTGATGCGCTGCGACCCAGGCGCGCTTCACGCCCAGCGCCGCCGCCGCCAGTGCTTCCACCTCGATCGCGGGCGTCTCGCTGATCGTTGCGTACTGCCGCGCCGCGCCTTTCAGCCAGTCGCCCAGCGTCTCAGCCGCCATCCCCAAGCCCTGCGGTTGCCAGGCGGTTGGCTTCTTCTTGTAGCGATAATTCCTCGATGAACTGGTCGATATTCCCGATCATTACGCTGGGTAAGTTGAACGACGAGATGTTGACACGGTGATCGGTCACCCTGGATTGTGGATAATTATACGTGCGGATCTTTTCTGCCCGTTCCCCACTGCCCACTTGTGAACGCCGGGTCTGGTCCAACTCTTGCTGCATTCTTTCCTGTTCGATTTCGTATAGGCGGGCACGCAGGATCGACATCGCCCGTAACCGGTTCTGCAGTTGTGAACGTTCGTCCTGGCAAGCCACCACCATCCCGGTCGGCAGGTGCGTGATGCGCACCGCGGTCGAATTTTTCTGCACGTTTTGCCCCCCGGCACCGGCGGATTTGTACACATCCATCCGAATGTCAGTATCTGGAATATCGATCTCGATATCGTCGACTTCCGCCAGCACCGCCACCGTCACCGTGGAGGTGTGGATGCGCCCCGAGGCTTCCGTGGCGGGTATGCGCTGCACCCGGTGCACTCCCGATTCCCATTTCAACTTGGAATATGCCCCTCGCCCCCGGATCATGAAGATGATTTCCTTGTACCCACCGATGCCGGTCTCGTTTTCAGAGAGAATCTCCACTTTCCAGTTCATGCGGTCGGCGTAGTAGGAGTACATGCGGAACAGGTCAGCCGCGAACAGACCGGCTTCGTCCCCTCCCGTCCCGGCGCGGATTTCGACGATCACGTTACGGTCATCCCTGGGGTCCTTTGGCACCAACAGGCTCTTCAAACCCTTTTCCAGCGCTGCCTCTTTTTCCTGTAACTCCGGCAGTTCTGCCTCAGCCAATTGTCGCAGGTCGTCGTCTTTGGAATCGATCAATTCCCGCGCTTCTGCGATGCCCGCAAGCACCTTGCGGTATTGCTGCGCCTTCTGGACGATCTCGTCCAACTCGGCGCGTTCCTTGGAAAGTTCGGTCGCCCGCTGGTAATCATCGCCGATTGCCTCCAATTGGTGGTTGATCTCGGCGTAGCGTTCTTCGATCGATTTGATCTTGTCAAGCATTTTCCATCACCCATCGGTTTATCTAAGCCAGTTATTATAATCCTGAACGCGCCTGTCCTGTGTGGTAAGTATGGATGTGTTGCGCGTGGTGATCTATTCGTTTCTATTTTTTTTCGCGGTTCGAATGGTTGTATGGGGGATGTTAAAGTACAAGGCGCGGATACACGACGGCAAGCCGCGGTGGCAGCCATCGAAAGTTCATCGTCTGCCGATAATTATAGAAATAATGTTCTAATTTGTCAAACCTGAATTGCACCATTAGATATCATCATCACTACCAGCCCTGGGCGTTGTTGGGAGCGGACTTTTCCATCATTGGATATGTCAACACACGAATCGCAGGAACGTTTAAAATCAAGCTTGATGTATGTCCCACTTGTAAATCACTCCGCCTTCTCGTTACAGGAAGGCATCATGACCCCGGCAGGTTTGGCGCAGGCGGCGCAAGCCTGCGGCGTGACGGCGCTTGGGCTTACCGACCACCATTTGCTGACGGGGGCAGTCGAGTTTGCCATATCCTGCCGCGAGGTGGATATTCAGCCTGTCATTGGGTTGGAGGTCGATCTGGAGCATGCACCGCTTCATCTTCTGGCGACCAGCATCGACGGTTGGTCCAATCTGTGCCGGCTGAGCAGCGCACTTGCCTTGCGGAACGAGCCAGCCCAACCCTGTCCGTTGGATTTGCTTTCGGCATATGCCGGGGATCTGATCGCGTTGAGCAGCGCCCCGCAAGCCCTGATGGATATCTTCCCGGGTCGGCTGTATGTTGCCCTGCGTGATCCGGCGAACGCGGTCTCGCGCGCCGGTTGGGCGCGCAGACTATCGCTTCCCGCTGTGGTGACCCACCCTGTCTATTACCTGACACCCGAACAAGCCGGGCTGCAAAGGACGCTGGCTGCCATTCGGCTGAATCGAACCGTTACCACTATTCCCAACGAAACGCTTGCCCCGGCAGAGGCGTGGTTCATGAGCCCTCAACAGGTGGCGGAGCGCTTCGATCATTTTCCCAAGGCGCTGGCTGCCACGCTGGAAATCGCCGAACGTTGTCGCTTTGACCTGCCGATTGGCAAATCCCAGATGCCCATCGTGCCCCTGCCGAATGGCGTCACGGCGGCGCAGCATTTGCGAAACAAAGCCATTGCAGGTGCAAGAAGATTGTATGGTCAGATCACGCCGGTCATTCAGGCGCGTCTGGATCATGAACTGGAAGTTATCGCCCACATGGGTTTCGAACCGGTCTTCCTCATCGTCGAAGATATCCTGAACTTCGCCCGCGAGACCGGTGTTCCCTATTCCTCACGCGGTTCAGCCGCCTCCTCTCTCGTTGCGCACTGTTTGGGGATCACCAGCCCGGACCCCATACGTCTGAATTTGTATTTCGAACGCTTCCTCAACCCTGCCCGCACCACCCCGCCGGACATCGATACCGACCTGTGTTCACGCAGCAGGGATTCGGTCATCCAGCATGTCTTTGATACCTATGGAGCAGACCGCGTGGCGGTGGTCGGGACGATCAACCGTTATCGTCCGCGTTCCGCCCTGGGCGATGTCGCCAAGGCGTATGGACTTGAACCGTCGAAGGTAAGGGAGCTGGCAAATCAGTTGCCGCATGCCTTCTGGGCGCGCTTTGAAGCCTCCGAAGCGGGGCAGGAGCCGTCTTCCCCCTTCGCAGACTTGCGCTCCGCCTATCCGTTGCAGCCATACCAAGCCATCTTCGATGATGCCGAAGCCATCCTCAAGCTCCCCCGCCATCTTTCCATGCACCCGGGTGGCGTGATCGTGGCGCCCGGCGCCCTGACTGACCTGGTGCCTGTGATGTCTTCGGGCGGCAAGGGCGTCATCATCACCCAACTGGATTTGGAGTCGGTGGAAGCCTTGGGGCTGGTGAAGATCGACCTGCTGGGCATTCGCGGCTTGACCGTCTTGGGTGATGTGGCGAATTTCATTCGAGCCGGTCAGCCGGGAGAGTTCGCCACCCCGCTGGCTGTTTTGGATTCCACCCCTTCCGATGACCTGGAAACATCCAACCGCATTGAAAAGGGTGAAACGATTGGCTGCTTCCAGATCGAAAGCCCGGGAATGCGCGCCACTCTGCGAGAGATACACGCCCGCACGGAGGATGACATCATGGCGGCGTTGGCGCTATATCGCCCAGGACCATTGACCGGCGGCTTGAAGGATGCCTTCGTGCGGCGCTTCAAGGGGGAGGAACGGGTCGAACATATTCATCCTGCCCTGGCGCCTTTGCTGGATGAGACGTTCGGGGTCATTTTGTATCAGGAACACGTCCTGCGCATCGCCAACGAACTGGCGGGCTTCAGTCTGGCGGAAGCGGATCTATTGCGCCGCGCCATGAGCCATTTCGACCCCGGCAAGAAGATGCAGGAACTGGAGCTAAAATTCGTCCAGCAAGTGCAGTCCAAAAGCGCTGTGCCGGTCGAGACGGGTGAAAGGATTTGGGAAATGATGGCTGCCTTTGCAGGTTATGGCTTTCCCAAAGCGCATGCTGCTTCCTATGCCAGGGTGGCTTGGCGTTCCGCCTGGTGCAAGCAGCACTTCCCCGCGGAGTTCATGGCGGCGGTGCTTGCCAACTGGGGCGGGTATTACAGTCAGCGTGTCTACCTCAGCGAAGCCAGGCGCCTGGGATTGGAGGTTCGCCCGCCGCACGTCGATTACTCCCGACACAACTTTTCGGTGCAGAAATTGGCAGGCACGGAGCAACGGGCGCTCTTCATGGGGCTGGATCAGGTCAAGGAGTTGACCCGGCGCACCATACGGCGCATTATCCAATTTGCGCCTTTCACCTCCCTGGATGATTTTCTGTCACGCGTCGATCCGCGCATCCAGGAAGCTGAAAACCTTGCCAGGGTTGGAGCCCTGCACGGGTTTGGAAACATCCCAGCCATCCTGCGCCGGCTGCAGGGTGGCGGCTGGCAGCGGGATCAAATGAGTCTGTTTGAATGGACGGATGGTAGCGAAGAAGATTGGAGTGTGCAGCAAAAGGTGAACGCCCAGATGGACATCCTCGGCGTCAGTTTGGAGGCTCATCCCTTGGAGTTGGTGAAAGAGAAGCTCACAGGAGCCATTTCGACCCTGGAGGCGCTGGAACAGGTTGGACGCCGGGTGACCGTGGCAGGTGTGCGTCAAACCTCCCGCCGCAGCCGCACCGCCAGGGGCGAGATGATGCTTTTCCTGACTCTGGAGGATCTCAGTGGGACATTGGATATCATCCTCTTCCCGGATGTTTATTGTACTGCCCGTCCCCTGTTTGATGCCAATCGCCCCTTGTTGGTCACTGGCACCGTCGAGATGGACGGCGGACGCGGGGAACCCTACCTGAAGGCTGAAACACTGGTGGCTGTGCGATAGGGCGCGTCATCGAAAATGTAAGCCAGCCCTCGCCGTTGCGTTCTCCGGAACAGCGGCATACACTGCCCGGCGCGCTGGTGCCACTATTTACCAATCCATGTTGCCGTTGTAGAATATGGTTATCATATTACTTCCAATGAGGTGAAAAAATGTGTGATGATTGTCGACGCACCGTCGTCGTGACGGATAAAGCTCCCAAAGCCATCGGTCCATATTCCGTCGGGGTTCAGGCAGGGCATTTTGTCTTCACCGCCGGTCAATTAGGCATCGACCCTGCCACCGGCGATCTTGTCCCCGGTGGTGTGCAAGCGGAGACCCGTCAGGCGCTGGAGAATCTAACCGCCATCCTGGCTGCTGCCGGAACAACGATCGGTGCGGTCGTCAAGACCACCGTCTTCCTCCGCGATATCGCCGATTTCTCCGCCATGAATGAAGTTTATGCCATCTTTTTCGCTGCCGAACCCCCAGCCCGTTCTGCTGTGCAGGTCGCAGCCTTGCCGAAGGGCGCAGCCGTCGAGATCGAAGCAGTCGCCGTTGTCCCATGCGAGCAAGCTGGTTGATATGATCGATGGGCGGTGAACTGATCCTCGTTGTTGATGACGAAACCAATATCATCCAATTGGCGAGTCTCTATTTGGAGCGGGAAGGCTTTCGCGTTCTCTCCGCGCAGGATGGACGTCAGGGTCTGGCGGAAATTTCTCGCTCCAAACCCGCCCTGGTCGTCCTGGATATCATGTTGCCGGAAATCGACGGTTTTGAAGTCTGTAAGACCTTGCGCAAGAACAACGATCAGGTCCCGGTCATCATTCTTACCGCCCGTGATGATGATATCGACAAGATCCTCGGGTTGGAGTTGGGCGCCGATGATTATCTCACCAAGCCCTTCAACCCCCGCGAACTCGTTGCGCGCGTCAAAGCCATCCTCAGGCGCAGCAGCCCGCGCGCTGCCCCCAATGAGCAGCCGCTCCATATTGCCGATCTGGTCATCGATCCATCCAGCCGGGAGGTACGCGTGGATGGCGCGCTGCTCGATTTTCGCACTCAGGAATTTGAAGTCCTCTATACCCTGGCGCTGAATAAAGGGCTGGTTCTCAGCCGGGAAAAACTCTTGTCGCTGGCATGGGGCTACGAGTTCATGGGGCAAACCCGTACCGTGGATGTCCATATTGCCCAATTGCGCCGCAAGCTCGCCGGCAGTCGCGCCCAGATCGAAACCGTCACCGGCATAGGCTACAAACTGCTCGTATCATGACCTCTACGGTTCGCTCCAGGTTGTGGCTCAGCTATGTTATCGTGATCTTTTTGATCGTCGTGATTGTCGTTATCGGCATCTTGTTCTCCTTGGTCAGAAATCCTGTCATCCGCCAGAGTTCGAATATCCGTCTCTTCAGCCTCGCCCAGACCACCGTCAATCGCATTGAACGCACCCTGCGCACCAATCCCAACCGTCTGGAAGAATCCATCCAAATCGAAGCCCGCGCCAGGAACGCCCGCGTGTTGCTGGTGGATTCCTCCGGTCGATTGCTGTTCGATTCCGCTGCCGATTCGCACCCAGCGATCATATTCGATGTATCCGCGGATCGGTATTGGGATGGTGCCAACTTCTCGGTTGAAGACTCTGCCAATGGCGAGTGGTCAGGAGTCATCCGTCCTCTGTCCAATGGTCAGTTTGCTGCCATCCTTCTGGATCGACCCCGCTTCCCGCTCGTTAACCTTTTCCGTGATGATGTCCTCGGCCCCATCGCCATCGCCGGCGTTCTTGCGTTGGTCTTTGCCCTGCTCATCACGCTTGGATTTTCGAAGTGGATTACTCAGCCGTTGCAGAGGATGGCGCATACCGCCACCTCCTCCCGTGGGGATACCCGCATCCGCATGCAGGTCGCTGGTCCTCGTGAGGTTCAAGAGGTCGCCGCCGCCTTCAATGACCTGCTTGCCAGGGTTGAAGCTGGGCAAAGTTCGCAGCAGGCTTTCCTCGCCAACATCTCCCATGAACTGAAGACCCCGCTGACCTCCATCCAGGGCTTTGCTCAGGCGATCAAGGAAGGCACCCTGCAGGATGCAGCCGCCGTCAGCCAGGCGGGCGATGTCATCTATACCGAAGCCGACCGCATGAGCCGGCTCGTGATGCAATTGATGACCTTGTCCAGGTTGGAATCCGGCGTGACCGAGTTGAAGTTCCAGCCGGTTGATCTCGGCGAGATCGTCAAGAATATCATTGGTCGTCATCAATTGCAAGCCGCCGAAAAGTGTATCGCCATCGATCTTGACCTTCAGCCTGTGCCGCTGGTCGAAGCCGATGGTGACCAGATGAGCCAGGTCATTGGCAACCTTGTCGATAATGCCGTCAAGTATACCCCTCAGGCTGGTCGCATTGGGATATCCCTTGCCGGTGATGACCGCGACATTACCATCGCCGTCGAGGATAGCGGACCGGGCATTGCGCAGGATGACCTCGAGCGTATTTTTGAACGTTTCTACCAGGTCGATTCGTCCCGCCGGCGAGATCAATCCAGGGGTGTTGGTTTA
>JABLXM010000124.1 GCA_013177815.1 Anaerolineae bacterium
TACCGCGCAGGCTGCTGGCGCCGCCGGTCAGGATGACGCCCGCCGGCAACAGACCGTCGTAACCTGAACGCTTGATCTCTTCCTCCACCAGTTGGAAAATCTCCTCAATGCGGGCTTCGATGATCATCGCTAGGTGTCGCTGGCTGACCTCCACCGGTTCCTCTTCGCCAAAGGCTTTGACCATGAAGGTTTCATCCTCGGCGACATCCGCTTCGGATGCGTGCCCGTATTCTTTTTTGACCTCTTCAGCCTGGGTCAACGGTAGCCGTAGACCGTGCGCCACATCCGCGGTGACGTGGTTGCCGCCAACTGCCAATACCATCGTGTGCCAGATATCGCCGTCGATATAGATCGCCATATCGGTGGTGCCGCCGCCGATATCGCAAACGATGCAGCCCATTTGCCGTTCAGTTTCGTTCATGACCACTTCTGCCGATGCCAACGGGTTGAGCACGAACTGGGTCACCTGGACGCCGGCTGCCTCGACGCACTTGCGCAAGTTCTCGACCGTGGCTGCCGAAGCCGTGATGATGTGAGCCTCGACTTCCAGGCGGTAACCGTGCATGCCGATAGGCATACGGATGCCGTCTTGACCATCCACTGTGAAACTGCGCTGGATCACATGGATGATCTCGCGATTGTGAGGGATGGCAACTGCCTGCGCATTTTCCAGCGCCCGGTCGATGTCATCCTGAGTGATGACCCGCCCGGAGATGCCGACCACACCTTTGCTATTCACGGAGGATACGTGCGCCCCAGCCAGGCTGACGAGCGCGGAAGTGATTTCCAACCCGGATGAACGCTGCGCTTTCTCCACCGAGCGGGAGATAGCCTGAGAGGCGCTGGTGATATCGACGATGTTGCCTTTGCGGATGCCCTGCGATGGCTCGATCCCGACCCCCAGCACGCGTAGCGAGTTCTCGCCCTCCACGCGACCGACCAGGGTGCAGATCTTGGTGGTGCCGATGTCGATGCCGACCACGATTGGCAGTTCCATCCCTACCGCTCCATCCTGTAGTAGGGCGCGTCGACCTGCGCCACGCTGATAACAGCGGGTACAATGCCCTGCTGGTTGATATAATCGACGACCGCCTGGTACATCAACATTTTCTGATCCAGATTGTCTACCGAGCGTCCCAGGTAGACGTCCCAACCAGCCGGATCCTGCCAGCCCAATCCCTTGACGTGGTCATAGATGAGGGGCGTGCCTTCCGGCATCTCGGTCGATAACGTTCGAGCGGCTGCCAAAATATCTGGCACCATGCGTTGTCCGCTGCCTTCTGGGGTCAGCACCAGCGGTTCCGGCTCGGTCGAAAATGATTCATCGGGGTTGATTTCTCGCACCAGCGGCGGCAGGCTGTCGCTGACGACGATGAACAATGGCGCCTCGGTCTCGCCGCGAATGGGGAAGAGCAGCCCCTGTTCATCCACCCACATGCTGCGTTCTCCCCACTGCCAAATCATGATTGGCTCGCGTTCGCGCGCCTCGACTTTGACCACCGCCGGTAATCCGACCGTTATGGAGACGTCGGTCAATTCCGGGAAAGCTTTTATGATCTGCTCGGATACAGCGACCGGATTCACTGAGAAGATCAATGACCCGCGCAAGCCCAGCACGATGTTGACATCG
The DNA here is from genome assembly GCA_013177815.1 of Anaerolineae bacterium. Taxonomy (GTDB): domain Bacteria; phylum Chloroflexota; class Anaerolineae; order Anaerolineales; family Anaerolineaceae; genus JABLXM01. Next base: position 1,631 of record JABLXM010000124.1, read on the forward strand.
GTGGCATCTACCCGCTTCAAGCCAGAAATGGCGGCTTCGTCCACGCGGAATTGGGGGGCGGAAAGCACGTAGAAGAGCAGAAAGCTCAGCGCCACCACCAAGCTGCCCGAGAGCAGCCGCCAGCCCGGTTTGACGATCGGCAGCGAGGGCAGCAGCATTTCAACACCGGTGCGTCCCATCGGCACGCTGATCGGTCGACGTGGTTGGGTGGCTGCCCGGCGCGCCACCGGCGTGCCATAGCCGCCGCGTGTGGTCACCGGCGGTATGACCGCCTCGTATTTACGCGTTTCGACCGACGACCTGGCGTGCTGCTGGCGTTTCTCGCTTTCTTGCACGCGCTTCTGGCGGATCTGATCCGCCCGTGAGATGGTCGCCGATCTGGAGATCCTAGCCATGCATTTCTCCATAAGAACGTTCGATGCCATCCATCGACTGTCGCCGTTCAAGCGCCAGATCGATCAATCGGTCGATCAGTTCCGGGTACGGAATGCCGCTGTTTTCCCACAGTTTGGGGTACATGCTGATGCTGGTGAAACCCGGAATGGTGTTCAGTTCGTTGATGTAGACCTCGCCGCTGTCCCGGTCCATCAGGAAATCGACCCGCGCCATCCCGGCGCAATCGATTGCCTGGTAGGCGCGAATGGCGAGAGTCTGGATATGTTTGATGGTTTTCTCGTCCAACGGCGCCGGAATCAGCAATTCGGTCGAATCCTCGATGTATTTCGCCCGGTAGGAATAGAATTCCAACCGTGGACAAATCTCGCCCGGCAGCGATGCGATCGCCTGGTCATTCCCCAGCACGCTGACCTCGATCTCGCGGGCGTTGATGCCTTGTTCCACCAGTACGCGCCGGTCGAAGCGCACCGCATCCAGCAGACCCTCGAACAAATCCGAGCGATTCTTGCATTTGGTGACGCCGACCGAAGAGCCCAGGTTGGCAGGCTTGACGAACAAGGGGTATCTGGAGACCAGTTCACCGCGATCGATGACCGCATCCATGTTCGTCTGGATGTCCTTCTTGCTCGCAACCACCCAGTTGGGCACCGGAATATCATGCGCCCGCATCACATCCTTGAAAATTCCTTTGTCCATCCCGACGGAGGAGCCCAGCACCCCGGCGCCCACGTATGCCAGGTCTGCCATCTCCAACAAGCCTTGCAGCGTGCCGTCTTCACCATAGGTGCCGTGCAGGATGGGCAGGACGACGTCGATGTGTGCCAACGGCTTCAGTTCTTTGCTCCCGGATGTCCCGGAGATGGCGAAGAGCGTATCACTTCCCGGTACGGGCAGCAGCGTCACAGGCACCAGGTGGTGGGTATTGCCGGAATTCAGCGCTTCCCAAGTGTTCTCACCACTTAGCCACTGCCCATCATGAGTGATGCCGACTTCGGTGATGTTGTAGCGGTCTTTGTTGATGGCGTCCAAGACCGAACGTGAGGAAAGCAGCGAGACCTCGTGTTCCCCCGATCGCCCGCCGTAAATAACCACCAGGTCGATCTTGTTTGTATTGTTCATTGATTCACCTGCCATTCTCCCAGTAGTTCAACCTCCAGTTCCAGTTCGATGCCGCTGTGCTCCTGCACTTTTTGTTGTGCCAGCAGGATCAGGCGATGTACGTCCGATGCGCTGGCATGTCCGGTATTGACGATGAAATTGGCGTGCTGCCGGCTGATCTCCGCACCGCCAATTCTGGTCCCTTTCAAGCCTGCCGCTTCGATCAATTTGCCGGCATGGTCGCCTTCCGGGTTCTTGAACATCGAGCCCATGCTGGCGCCGGGTGGCTGGCTGGTTTTGCGCTTTTCGATGTATTCAGCCATACGCGCCTGCACCGCTTTGATCTCTGCATGTTCCAATTTCATCCGCGCAGCCAGCACCAGTGCCTGCCGCTCTTTGCGCTTCAGCACGCTGGTGCGGTAGCCATAGCCTAATTGTTCGACGCGCCATACTTCCTTACTTTGTGTTGGATGCAAGATTTCTGCCAGGAGCAGGTTGCCAGCCACATCCCCGCCAAATGCGCCGGCGTTGCCAACCACTGCTCCACCAATGGTGCCGGGTATGGTGCATGCCCACTCCAGCCCGCTCAATCCCCGCAAAGCAGCCTGCCGGGAGACGGTGCCCAGGTTGGCGCCGCTTTCTGCCCAGACGGTTGGCGGATCGTCCCGGTCGTCGATGCGGACATTGCGCGCGCGGTTGATGATCACCACACCACGATAGCCGAGATCGCTGATGAGCACATTCGCACCGCTGCCGAGAATGATGAACGGCACTTCGAGCTGCCACAACGCACGCCCGGCGTTTTCCAACTCCGCCATGCTATTGCAAACCAACAAGCCGTCGGCTGTGCCGCCCACCTGGGCGGTGGTGTAGTTCGCCAGCAGGACGTTTTCCTGGAAGCGATAACCAAAGGCTTCACGCAGTGCGTTCAGGGGGATGGGGGCGGTCGTGGGGGTCATGAATGGTTCATCCCTTCCATCCGATCGCTCGAATTGCGCAATGCCTCGAAGACGGCGGCGCTGATCTGGTCAGCATCTCCAGCCGAAAGCACCAGCAGCACGTCGCCCGCTTCCAATTTCTGGGTCAGCAGGTTGACTGCAAATTCATGGTTGGGCGCAAAGCGGGCGTTATCGTGGCGCATATGCCGCGTCACCTCGCCGCCGTTGATGGTGGCTTCTGTTTCACGCGCGGCGTAGATCTCTGTTACCACCACTCGGTCGGCATCCGAGAACGCGTCCATGAATCCTTCGAACAAGGACAGCGTGCGGCTGTAAGTATGCGGCTGCCACACTGCCCAAATGCGTTGCCCCGGATAGCGGCTACGCGCTGCTGCCAAAGTGCCTTTGATCTCGGTTGGGTGGTGGGCGTAATCATCGATGATCGTGATGCCGTTGACCGTTCCCAGGATGTCGAAGCGCCTGCCGGTGCCGCGGAACGATCTGAGTGCTTCTGCCGCTTTCGTCATCGAATAGCCCAGCAGGTGCACCACAGCCAGGCACGCCACGGCGTTTTCCACATTGTGCATGCCGGGCACCTGAAGCGCCACCCGGCACAAGGTCTGATTTTGGTTCACCACCGAGAAGCTGAAACCTCCCAGCGCGTTCGGTTCGGGTGACGAGGCATGATAGTCAGCGCCGTCGCCGCGACCGAAGGTCAGGCGGTGAACTTCGCCGCGGATGAACGGCGTCAGCATGTGCAGGATGGGCTGATCCTGGCAGATCAGGATGTGACCGTTCGGTTTCACCTGCTGTAGGAACGCACCAAATTCATCGATATAGGATTGCGCGGTCGGAAAGCAGTCCGGATGGTCGTGTTCCATCGTGGTGATGACCGCCAGCTCCGGCTTCAAAGCCAGGAACATGTGGTCGTATTCATCCGCTTCGACCACGAAGAACTCACCCGTTCCGGCGTGGGCGTTGGTACCCAGGTCTTTGGATACGCCGCCGATGATGAAGGATGGATCCAGACCAAGCTGGGTGAATATCCAAGCCATCATTGCGGTGGTCGTGGTCTTTCCATGCGTGCCGGCGATCGCGACCGTGCGGTGTGATTCCGTCAATTTGCCCAGGAATTGGGAACGTTTCAGGACGGGAATGCCGGCTGCCTCTGCCGCCACCACCTCGGGGTTGTCGTCCGGAATGGCGGAAGACCGGATTACCAGGTCTGCCCCGGCGATGTTGGCAGCCTGGTGCCCTTCCATCACCGTGACGCCGACGCTTTCGAGCTCTTTCGCCAGGGGCGAAATGACCCGGTCGGATCCTGAGACCCTCCAGCCGCGTTCCAGCATCACCCGTGCGATGGCTGAAAGTCCGCTGCCGCCAATACCGATCAGGTGCACATGCTCGCTCATACGAACACCACCAGAACGAAGGCGAACGCGATCGCCACCGCGAAGTATATGGCGGGTGTCCCCAGCCACTGCGGCGGCAAAGTCGCGATGATACGCGCAGTCTCTTCTGCGTATTGAGTGTTTGCCGGGTTGACGATGGCATCGAAGGGGTACCCAGCCGTATCCATATAGAACCATAAGGTTCCGACGATCAGGTATCCGTTGATGGCGCCCAGGAAGAAACCCAGCAGCCAATCTTGCAGCCGGTCGCGGGCAAAGCGGTTCGTTGCTGCCAGGCGGGGCATGTTGGGCGATTGGTACCCGAAGAATACCAGCGCGATCAACAGTCCCGCACGTACCCAAAAGTAAATATTGCCGGGCAAGTCAGCACCGTTATCGCGCAGGAAAGGCACGAAGCGCTCCAGCACGTTGATGATGAACAGCATCAGGATCACCGAGAATGTCACCAGCATTTCCTTTGCCCATCCGCGGCTCATGCCGATCAGCGCAAATACGGCAACCATGATGTACATGTATACATGCAGTCCGATCATGCCTGCTCCTCCGCCGGGAGGGGGTGTCCCTCTGCCAGCTTCCGCACCAGGTCGGCGATCCTGCCGGCTGCGTCGGGACGGCTGAGGGCGTGCATGGCGATCGACATGCTGGCGAGCCGGTTGGGATCTTGCAGCAGATCGTGAACGATAGCCACCATCTGCGCATCCATTTCCGCGTCCGGCATAAGGATCGCCGCGCCGCGAGCGGCGAGGTATTCCGCATTCATCGTCTGGTAGCGCCAGGCGAATGGATAGGGTACCAGCACGGCGGGTAGTTCATACGCCGGGTACTCGCCCAGCGTAGAAGCGCCAGCTCTCGAAATCACCAGTTGCGCGCACGAGAGGGCGATCCCCATCTCTTCATGCAGGTAACCGAAGTGCAGGTACCGCTCCTGTTTGTCGGCAGGCAGGCTCTGGCGGGCGTGCTCGGCTGCTTCCGAGTCTGTGGTGCCGGTGATATGGATCATCTGGCAGTCATCTAACAGGTTCGATAGATGGCGGAAGATGACCTGGTTGATGGTGTGCGCACCCTGACTGCCTCCCATCACCATCACCACTGGCAGGTCGTCCCGTAAGCCGAAATGCGCGCGGGCGGCTGGTGGGTTTGTCCGCACCAGCGATTTACGCAGCGGGTAGCCGGTCACGGTGGCGCCTTTGCCCTTGGGGAGGTAGGCGCGGGTTTCGTCAACCGTCAGCGTGATCCAGTTCGCAAAGCGCGAGAGCACCTTCAGCGCCAGCCCTGGCTCGATATCCGGCACGAACAGCAACTTGGGTCTGCCCAGCGCTGCCAGCGCCATCGGGACGGCGACGTACCCGCCGGTGAAGAGCAATGCGTCCGGTTTGAAATGCGCCAGAATGCGCCGCGACTTGAACCAGCCGCGCAGCAATCGCAGCAGGTTGCCCGGCAGGCGTGCAATACCCACTCCATGCACCCCGGCAGCCGGGATGGCATCGAATGGAATGCCTGCGCGTTGAATCAGGTTGGCTTCCATACCACCCTGACCGCCGACCCACAACACGGCATCTTCACCTGGCGCGAGCGCCTCGACGACGGCTAGCGCGGGGTACACGCCCCCGCCCGTCCCCCCGGCGCAAATTAATAACCGCACTGAACGATCTCCCTTCTGAACTGAAATTCTTGAGGCTGGTCTGACGGTTGATGCTGAGCAGGATGCCTACGCCTGTCATCGTCGCCAGCATGCTTGAACCGCCGGCGCTGATGAATGGCAATGGGTTGCCCAACACCGGGATGAGATTGAGGATGACGCCAATATTGACCAACGCTTCGAACGTGATCCAAAATGTGATTCCGGATGCCAACAGTTTGCCGAGGAAATCGGGAGTGCGTTGGGCGATGCGGAAACCACGCCATGCGATCAAGAGGAACAAACCCAGCACGATCAAGCCCCCGACCAATCCGGTCTCCTCTACGATGACCGCGTAAATGCTGTCCGTCCACGGCACCGGCAGCCCGTTGGCTTTGGTTACACTGTTGCCGATGCCGACGCCGAAAACGCCGCCCCGGGCAACTGCCTCGATCGAGCGCAGCACCTGGTAGTTTGCCTCCAGCGGACTGAGCAAACCTTTCCAGAATTGCAGCAAGCGATTTTGCGCGTACTGCACCACCAACACGACCAGCGAACCGAATGCCGCGGTTCCGAGCAGGATGATGAAGATCTTGCGCAGGTCGCCGCCAGCCAGGAAGAACATAACCCCACCCAGAATGACGACAGTGAAGGCGGCGCTGAAATCGGGTTGAATCAGGATCAAACCGGCAGTGATGCCGATGATGGCGGTCAAGGGTACCATGCCCAGGCTCAGGTTGTTGAACGTGTCTTTTCGTGCATTGATCCAAACCGACAGGTAGATCACGATCATCAATTTCGCAAACTCGGAGGGTTGACCGGATCCGCTGGTGAACACCGAGCGCGAGGGCAAACCGGGCACCCGTCCAGCCATCGCGACGAATGCCAGCAAACCCAGCGTCAGCAGCATCGCCACCACCACCAGTTTGGTGTAGCGGCGGTAATCCACCCGGCTGATAGCGAATGCGATCACTAATCCCAACAGCGCCCACAAGACTTGGCGTGAGATGATGTAGTCTTCACCCAGGTCGGTATAGGTCAAGAAGTAATCCCAACTGGCGGAATAGACCATCAACAAACCAAACAGCACCAGCGTCACCACTGCCAGCACCAACGGCACGTCCATGTGCAGTTTGAGCGGGTGGGGTTGACCCGACCGGTCGGTCCGTAACGGTCTTACGTAAGTTGATTCACCCATTGTGCAAAACGTTCTCCGCGTTCTTCGAAATCTTTGAATTCATCATAACTGGTGCAACCGGGCGAGAATAGCACCACCTGACCTTCACCCGCCACATCGGCTGCCGCTTGCACCGCCGTTTCCAGTTGTTGGCAACGCTGGATGCTGTAAGGTTTATCGCCGGATTTCGTTTCTGAAATGACCGCTTCGATCATCTCACCGGCTTCACCGAACACCACCACATGGTCAATTCGTTCACAGATCAAGTTCGCCAGCGCCTGCCAGGGCAGTTGTTTGTCGCGACCGCCCAGCATCAGCACCAGGGGTTCTTCGAAGGATTGGATGGCAGCTATCACGCGTTCCGGTGAGGTTGCGATCGAGTCGTTGTACCAATCCACACCATGATGTTTCCGTACCCATTGGATGCGGTGCGGCACGCCGCTGAAGTCTGTCACGCCAGCCGCTGGTGCTTCCGCACCTACGCCAGTCGCCAGCACGACCGCGCAGGCAGCCATCACGTTCATCAAGTTGTGCCGCCCGCGTAATTTGATGGCTGAGCGCGGTAGCAGGTTGACCTGATCGCCGCCGGCGCGCCACACGATCTCGTCGTCCACCAGGGTGCAGCCATCCAGTGCCGGGTCATGTTCAAGACCGAATGTCACCAGGCGACCCTTCACGCGCCCGCGCAAACCCCAGGTATCCGCATCATCGATATTCAGGACAGCAGTATCCGCCTGGGTCTGAAAATCCAGAATGCGCGCCTTGGCTGCCTGGTAGGCGCTCATTGTGCCATGCCGGTCGAGATGGTTGGGTGAAATGTTGAGGATGGCAGCCACCTGTGGGCTGATCGTCATCTGCTCCAGTTGAAAACTGGAAAGCTCCAGTATGACCAGGTCCTCGGGTTGGATCGACTCGACATGGTCGATCAGTGGCAGACCAATATTGCCGCCGACCCAGACCCGACCTTTGGGATTCGGGTCGGCTTGAGCCATCCGACCTGCCAGCGTGGTGGTGGTTGTCTTGCCCGCCGAGCCGGTGATGCCGATCACTTTACAGGTGATGTGCTCCATGAAGACCTGTGTGTCGTTGGAGATCAACATACCGCGGCGCGCT
>JABLXM010000125.1 GCA_013177815.1 Anaerolineae bacterium
TGGCCTGCTAAAAATATTTTCAGGTGATCTAACCTACCAAGACTCAAAAGATAAAGGCAACTATTCTCTGACGATTGATTTGTCCCTCCCGGTTGTTAAAGGACCGCCGTCCGAATATCCAGATAATCGCATAATATCAGCGTTATCAAACGTGATGTTATACCGCCTTCAGTCTAAAGCAAGGGCAGAAATCGAAAAGAATAATACTCATGACGGCACCAAACATTTACAATTTCTTGCCACTCATATGCTCTCCCGAGGCGAGCACACCATGGCTCATGAGATATTGCACCAGGTTAGAAAAATACGACAAAATGAACAAACAGACGGCTCGATGGAAAAACGCATAAAATACGGCACGCGAGCCCTTATTCCTCCAATGATGACCGGATGAGGCGATCGATGATAGTTTGCCCCAACTGCCTTCACGAAGAGTACAGCGGTGCGATATTATGCCTTGAGTGTGGCGCACAACTCGTTTCGACGGGGAGGTTGACACAATCAGATGGCTTGGAAGAAAAGGGGAAATTCACAACATCTCAAATCGGTGAGCTAAAACAACTGTCGTCATCAATGCCCACAGGATCAAGTAAGCGATGCTTGGTTACAGTGATCAGGAGTGGTCAGGTCTATGAAATAGTTAATAAGACAGGATTTACAATTGGGCGGATAAGCGCTTCGCAAATGATCCTGCCCGATATCGACCTTTCGGATCAGGATGCGTATGGTCAAGGTGTATCCCGGTTACATGCACAAATAAAGATCACGAATGATCACCTATATATCATGGATCTTGGATCATCTAATGGAACTCGGGTAAATGGTCAGAAGATATCCCCTCATATTGAATATCCCATTGAAAATGATGATATAGTGGCTTTAGGTAAACTTCAACTACAGATAATCACTTCGCGGTAAAAAGAGAGCAGGAGTAACAATGCCTACAGTAATTGTCCATATTCTGAATGAAGACCCAGTGATGGGTGAAGTGGATCAGATGCCTGAACCGTCGGATAATCTACTTCTTGTCAAGAATCCCAGGAGACGGGACGGGAAGGATCTCACTAATATTGACGCAAATGTCAATATGGTCCTATGGCCAATATCACGCCTGACCTTTATTGAAGTATTGCCAGGCATGGAGGAAGAAGAGATAATAACCTTTGTTCGGGAGTGAGCATGTCAGATAGTATATATAAAAACAAGAAAATCCTGATTGTCGACGATGAAGAGCGAATGGTTGGTTTTATTCGATTGAACCTGGAGCATGATGGCTTCATGGTCAGTGAAGCACATAATGGTCTGAAGGCGATCCAGATGATTCGCGAACAACTTCCGAATCTGGTATTACTTGATGTGATGATGCCTGAGCTCGATGGATTCGAGGTATTGAAATTGATCCGCGAGACGAGCACGGTTCCTGTAATCATGTTGACCGCCAAGGGGGAAGAAGATGACCGCATTCGCGGATTGGAATTAGGTGCAGACGACTACATAACCAAGCCTTTCAGCCCGAGAGAAATGGTCAGCCGAATTCGAGCCGTTTTACGGCGCATCGATGGCGGTATCAGCGAGGGGGGATTGTCCGTTATTGACGATAGATTTTCGGTCGATTTCGGGCGGCGGATCGTTCTGATCGATGGCAAGCAAGTGAAGTTGCGACCGACTGAGTACAAGCTCTTATATCACCTGATAGAAAACGCCGGGTGGGTGTTGACATACGATCAAATATTGACAAAAGTATGGGGGTATGAATACCGGGACGAGCCACATTATGTACGTCTTTATATCAATTACCTCCGGCAAAAGCTGGAGGAGGATCCAGCCAATCCCAAATATATTTTGACCGAACGGGGTGTGGGATACCGATTTGTGGATTTCAAGAAACGCAATAATGAAACGCCTTGATGGCTTTATGTTTAGACAGAAGCGGGGATAATCCTATAATGTTTTGATAAAATATTATAAATAATTATGGAGGAGATATTGAATGAATGAGCCTGTACATGTGACTGATGACGCCTTTGAAAAAGTCATTATTAATTCAAGCTTGCCAGTGATCGTTGACTTTTGGGCACCCTGGTGTGGACCGTGTAAAATGGTTGCACCGATATTGGATAAAATTGCCAAGGAATATGAAGGAAAATTATTGGTTGCCAAGGTGAACACGGATGAAAACCCGATGTGGGCGGGACAATTGGGTATTCAAGGAATCCCAACCATGCTATTCTATTCCGGTGGAAAGATCGTCCACCGACAGGTAGGCGCACTGCCTGAGACGATGCTAACCACCGTTGTTGAGGAATTCGTCTCTACAGTTAATTCTGAAGCGACAGATAACTAGTGACGTTGTGGTGATAAAAGTTGGTGCCCTCAATCGTTGTTAACTTGCCTTCATCGTCTCCAGGAAATACCGGGCCGGTCAATTATGGACAATACGATCGATGAATTTAGAAGTCAGTTTAATCGAAAGGCAATTGTTATGGAAATTGGGGGATTCCAACCATCCGATAATCTTACGGCATCCTGGTTTGGGCGTGTCAACATGGGGGCCAGGGGAGAAAACTGGCCGTTGCAAAATGGGCAACCCATGTTGGCTTTGGCGCAAGTGAATCTTACGGGATTACCCTTTCGCACTCCAGGGCTTGGGGATATTGATTTCATCACTATATTTATCGGTCCGGAAAAACTCCCCAGTCTTCACGAGAAAAATGGTTCTAATTGGGTGTTACGGGCATATAAAACGATCGCTGATTTAGTTCCTTTGGAAAAACAGTACGCGCCTTCTTCTATAAAACCGTTTCAAATGCAGCCGAAGGTTATCGAGCATGATTTTCCATGTTTCGATGATGTTCCTTTTGCTCTAAAGGAACAACTATGGGATGCTTATGACGCTAATCAGTTTGAAAATGTTGAGGGTTTCAAACTGGGTGGATGGCCCAATTTAATCCAATCTGAAATTACTTGGGCACCTGGCGATCAGCATCCTTCAAATCCACAATACGTATTCCAAATTGACTCGACTGAAAAAGGAAATTGGATGTGGGCGGATAATGGCGTGGGTTATTTTGGTCGAGGAACTGCTGTGGGCAAAGGTGATGATTGGTTTTTGGAATGGCAATGTTTCTGATCAGTGGGTTCCTTAATCTTAAATTCACGGTGAGCGATTCTTCGCCTACACTGTGCTTCAGCTCAGAATGGCGTCATCTTTCCAACAGGCGGCAACGTGTGTTAATTAACCCAAGATGCCGCCTGTTACCCTGATGCATTGCTGATATTGAGATGCTTCGCGATGTTGGGGGTGTTGGATTACTTTTTAGATACTCCTTTGGTATCTACTGTTCCCGTTCTCGATGAATATTAGCACCAAGCGAAATTAGCTTTTGATCCACTTTTTCATAACCGCGATCAATTTGGCTGACATTCCTGATGACGGACGTTCCATCGGCTGATAGCGCTGCCAAAAGTAACGACATGCCTGCCCGAATATCAGGGCTTTCCATTTTTTCGCCAAATAATTTGCTCGGTCCTTGAACGATGCAGCGATGTGGATCGCATAGGATGATTTGTGCTCCCATTCCGACCAACTTATCCGTGAAAAACATCCGGCTGGGGTACATCCAATCGTGGAAGAGGATGGTTCCCTTACATTGGGTGGCAACGACGATGGCGATACTCATCAGGTCGGTTGGGAATGCGGGCCATGGCATGACGCTGATCTCCGGGATTGCACCTCCGAGATCGGGTTGGATTTCCATGACTTGGTTGGCGGGGATGAAGATATCTTCACCACGGGTCTCCCAGGTGACGCCCATGCGTGAAAATACCAGACCAATCATGTCCAAATACTTTGTGCCAGCTTTGCGTATCGTGATCTCGCCACCTGTTACGACCGTGGCGCCAATAAAACTAACGACTTCGAGATAGTCGGCGCCGATGGTGAATTCACCACCGGATAATTTTTCCACGCCCTGTATTTGGATGGTGTTAGAACCGATGTTTAATATCTGCGCTCCCAGCGTGTTCAGGAAATGGCATAACTCTTGAATATGTGGTTCAGAAGCTGCGTTGCGAATGATGGAAGTGCCTTTGGCGGTGGCACATGCCATGATCGCATTTTCTGTCGCCGTCACACTGGCTTCGTCCAGCAGGATATCTGCTGCTACCAACTGTGATGATTTGAATTTGAATAAGCGATCATAACTCACTTCGACTCCCAGTTTTTCCAGGGCGAGGATGTGAGTGTCTACCCGCCTCCTGCCGATCACATCGCCACCCGGGGGTGGCAGCACCAGTTCGCCGGCGCGGGCGACCATCGGGCCTGCCAGCAGTATCGATGCCCTGATCTTTTTACACAGATCAGGATCCAGGTCGGCTGGAGATACATTTTTAGCATGGATTTTGAGGGTGTGGTTTTCGACCTCGGTGATCTCAACACCCAGACTCGATAACAGGCAACGCATATTGGTAATATCAATGATATCCGGCACGTTATGCAGGACAACCGGTTCATGGGTAAGCAGACAGGCAGCAAGTAATGGGAGCGCGGCGTTCTTATTTCCAGAAGGTGTTACAACACCTTTTAGGGGATTATTCCCTTCAATAATGAATTTTTCCATATGACCTCCAACGAGAAACTTGATTATGCAATGATCGATTGAAATGATCGAAATGTTTTCTGGAATATAATTCTATCAGTATAGGTGTTTATGAATTCTGTATTAGATCCAAATCCAAGCGGCTATCCGACATTGGTATTATTACACGGATTAGGGGCAAGTAAGGATTCTTGGGTATTTCAAATCGATCCATTCGTCAAGGCAAACATGAGACCGGTTGCCATGGACATACCAGGATTTGGAGAAGCGCCACCGCCGCCACATTGCAAATGGGAAATACCCAAAGTGGCAGGTGATTTGGCGCGGCAGATCAAGTCAATAACAGATGAGCCTGTCATTCTCATTGGGCTGTCCTTAGGAGGCTGCCTTAGCTTACAAATTATACTTGACCACCCCGGGATTGTTGGCGGGGCAGTGCTGGTAAACACATTTGCCAGTCTCAGGAATAGCCATCCCTCGGAAGTTTTATATTTCCTTAGGAGAGGATTCTCGATTGGATTAGCGGGTATGGAAAAACAGGCAGCGCTTGTTGCGGAACGGGTATTTCCTCACCCAGGGCAGGAGCTTTATCGCCAAACCGTGATCAACGAAATATTGGCTTCTGATCCGGTTGTCTATCGCAGAGCGATGATCGAGTTATTTCGTTTGAATCTGGCGCCCCGATTGCCTGAAATTGACTGTCCAGTATTGATCATAAGCGGCGAAGAAGATTCGACTGTATCCAAGAGGACGCAAGAAGTATTGGTGGGGTCGATCAGGTCCAGCACTCAAGTGATCATCAGCGATTCCGGTCATGCGACACCGGTCGATCAACCGGAAGCTTTCAATGCAGAAGTCATAAAATTCGTATCCCAGGTAACAAAGATAGGCAGCAACTTGGTCGATTGATCGATTTGTTAAGATCAATACGTTTGGGTGACCTTTCCCAAGCCGGCTGGAAAATCCGGGTCCAATCCACGCTCTAAAGCCAATTGCATCGCAAATAATTGACCGGGGATGACGGATGGTATTGGTGAGAGCCATTCTGGCACCTCAGTTGGAATGTGAAAAAACATCACCGGATATAAATTCGGAATGTTCGCGTTGGACACAAGGATGATCTCCGCACCAAGATCAACCAAGCCCGAAACGAGGTTAGCAGTATCCTTGAATGTTGGACCTTCATTCGCGATGATAAATACGGGAAAACCAGGGTGAATGGTCGAGATCGGACCATGTCGAAAATCGGCGGTGGAGTAGGGTTCGGCGATGATACGGTTGATCTCCTTGATCTTGAGCGAGATCTCGAACGAGGTGGCATAGTTATAGCCACGGCCCAGCACTGCGCAATGCTCCATATATCGGAAGCGTTCAACACGAGGGATGACGCCTTTCGTTTCTTCGATCGTGTTTTCAATCCAACCGGGCAATTCGGCGATGTTATCCAAAGCGGCGGCGTGCTCGTTCAATAACACGGACAACATCGCCAAGGCGGTCAGGGAGGCAGTATAGGTTTTTGTGGCGGCTACCGCTCTCTCTTGATGCGCCTGCAAATTGATGACGAAGGTGGCGGCGTTTGCCAGGGGTGAGCTAGAGTCATTCGTGAGGGCAATCGTGGGGCAGCCCTGCTCGGAGGCAACTTTTATGACCGATAGAATATCAGGCGACTGACCCGATTGTGATATTCCAATTACCAACGCGTCCTTCAAAAGTGGGGGTTCTTGATACAAGGAGAATATGGATGGTGTGGCTAACCCCACAGTTAGATGGTTGTGTATGCCGAATAAATATTGGGCATATCTGGCGGCATTATCGGATGATCCGCGGGCAGCGATATAGATATAGGAAAATTTAGACCGGATCGAATCGGCGATATCTTCGATGTTCTTCCGTTCGTTATTGACCAAGCGCCTGATGACGGCGGGTTGCTCCGATATTTCTTGATAAAGGATCGAATTGTTCATTGAACTCCCTGGTAGTTAGAGCTAATCTGATATATTGTTTTCCTGAAACAATAACAAATTTGCCGTGATGGTGTTATATTAATACAATTTCATAAACTTAACGCCATTAGAATGGAGAATCTTATCATGATCGAGATCAAACAGGTGGATGTAAATTCAAGAAAAGAAGTCAATCAATTTGTGGACTTACACTACCGCTTGTACAACGGCTGCCCGCAATGGGTGCCTCCATTCAAGAATGATATCAAGTTGATGATGGATCCGAAGAAACATCCGTATTATGAGCATTCGGTGGCAGATTTCTTCGTTGCCCTTCAGGATGGTGAAGTGGTTGGAAGAATTGCCGCAATGGAAAATCTTCCCTTCAATAAGTATCATCAGTCCAAAAAAGCGCAATTCTACCTGTTCGATTGCGTGGATGATCAAGAGGTAGCAGATGCGCTATTCTCACTGACATTTGCATGGGCGAAGAGCCGTGGATTGACCGAGGTGCTCGGTCCGAAGGGCTTTGGACCTTTAGACGGGTATGGTATTCAAGTCGAAGGATTTGAACATCGCCAAATGATGAACATGATGAATTACAACTATCCCTATTATCCAGTGTTGTTCGAGAAAGCTGGTTTTGCCAAGGTCAATGAGTTCGTATCCTGTTATATTAATCCGCAGAATTTCAGCTTGCCGGATAAAGTCCGCGCCATTGCCACCCGCGTCAAGGAGATTGGTAACCTGTCGGTCAAACAATTCAAGAACAAGAAGGATTTGATCAACTGGGGATTGAAAATAGGTGAAACCTACAACAACACATTCGTCAACAATTGGGAGTATTATCCGTTAACCGAAAGAGAAATTAAACTTGTTGTCGACAATATCATGCTACTGGCTGATCCAAAATTGATGAAGATATTAACCCGTAATGATGATGTGGTCGGTTTCTTATTGGTTTTTCCGGATATATCGGCTGCCATGCAAAGGCATAATGGCAACCTGACGCCCTGGGCATTGGTCGATCTCATGCTTGAGGTAAAGCGAACGGGTTGGATCTCATTGAATGGTGTTGGTATGCTGCCTGAATATCAGGGGCGGGGTGGTAATGCGTTGATGTATTATGAAATCGAAAAGACTTTAAAAGAATCTAAAATTGCGAACGCTGAACAAACACAAATGGCTGATACCGCAGTCCAAGTACGGAAAGATATGGAAACGCTTGGTGCTAAAATTTATAAACGCCATCGCATATACGGTATCAAGTTATAGAGCGTTACCGTCCAATTTTTTTGCCACATATATGCCACGTTTCCGTGTGGTCACTAAAACTACCCGGTCGATCAGCCTGTCCAACGCCAGGGTGCACCAAAATATATTCAATGGTATCAGGGGTATCACGTATCGTTGGAAGGGGAAACGCAGGAATATCATAAGAAATATGAATTGAAATATCGTCAGAATAATAAAATTCGTTGTCAACTGGTAATTGTTACGATAACGGAGCTGTTCAAAGATTGCCAGGATCATACCAAATATAACCAAGATGAGCTGTATCGACCCAAATACAAGTGAGTTGTCATTACGATGTATTTTTTGGGAAAAATAACTCTCTGATTGGGATTGGGTATCTTCCACATAATTTGGGACATCCGCGATTGCGGGTTGCAGGTAGTATTGATTGGCGAGCAGCGCAGATAATCTCTCACCGAAATCGTCAAGAACAAGCCCAGGGGCAACCTGCTCGAACAGGTTGGTTTGAGCTTGGATCGTTGCTGTTCTCGCTTCTATGGCTGCTGCAATCGCCAGTCGTGGGTTGAACCAGGCTACCGGATTGAGCAAAAATATTATGATCGATAACGTTATCAGGTAACCAATTATCGATCTAAAAAAGTAAGTGCGTCCTTTTATGCTTTTGATGGTCTGTTTGATCAATATCCACAAGTTGGAAATCAAATAAACTGCGGCGGTTTGTTTTGCTGAAAACGCCAGTGCAGCGCCAGCAGCCAGCGAATATGGCGCGTTATTTTTCCGTGTCATCAACCACATATTGAGGCAGACTGTAAAAAATAGTAACGCCTCAGCCATCGCCCGCCGCGTATGCAGCAAGATCAATGGATTGGACGCCAGAAGAATGATACCCAATATGGGAATATAGGCGTTGGCAGACACTTCCTTTAATGACAGATAGAAAAAATACAGCCCTGGAATGACGAAAATGGCTGTTGCCAGGCGAGCCAACCAAAGGAGATCGTTCGACGGCAGCGCACCCAATAGCTTGTTCTCTTCCCATGATTTCGACCAATCCCAATCGCTTGATAGATCTGGTTTCGATGTAACCATTCGAGCTATACCAACGGTCGTCCTTGTGAGAGGAGCGTCCACCAGCCGATAATGCTGGCGTATGTCCATTGAGCCCAGATCGAATGATAAGTTATTTGGATGCTCAATGAATAGATCGACATCAGCGCTCATGAATATTTGAGTGCTCTCGTCCGGGTGAAAGGGGACTTGGTGCAACCCAGCAAGATAAAGAATGCCGATTATCAAAATCGATAGGACAGCGACCAAATCAATTCTTGTACTTTGTTTCATACTATAATTTTTTAATGACTGGGCACCGTTTTAAACGATATAGTCTGCTGTTAATTATAGCCATTGCAGTCCTTTGGAAGTTTTCATTATTATCGATTCAAACTTTTTCGTTCAATTCCGACGAAGCCATCGTTGGGTTGATGGCTCGGCATATTTCCCAGGGAGAATATCCAATTTATTTTTATGGTCAGGCATACATGGGGAGCCTGGATGCTTTCCTGGTCGCCATTGG
>JABLXM010000126.1 GCA_013177815.1 Anaerolineae bacterium
CCGGGACGTGAAGTCCGTGCCAATGGATGATCGACTCATCCGGAAGGCTGTTCTTAAAGTGGATTCGGATCGTTTGCCCTTTCACAACCGTTATGATCGGACCAAGATAGGAATTGGGGATGGCTCTCAGAGTTCCCTCAGGTCCTCTAATTACCTGCCCTTGATACCGCCATACTTTCGTCAACGGTCCTTGCTGAATCTGGATTTCATCCTGAATCGCCTCCAACGATATTTCAATATCCGGCGCAGGCTCATCCAAAGGAGCAACATAATTCGAAAATGATTTCGTCATACCTTGAGGCAAACATGAGCTTAATACGAAGGAAAACCCACCCATTCCAAACAGTCTTAAAAATTCACGACGGGAAATTCTTTTTGAAGTCATTCGATCATCAACTGGCATCGATGCCGGAAATGAAATTTTGCTCTATCCAGCAAATAGCGACTGGTTCTCCGCCAGTCATTGCATGGATATGTTTATCGGAGTAATTATATCTTATTTATTGATATTATTTCAGTCCACCGCTATGTAATGATATGGACAAAGACGTGTAAATTAGCGTCATTGGATTCGATTTACGGACAGGCAGGCGGTCGATCGGACCAATCGCACTAATTCGCCGGGGAGAGATATAATAAAGTTCGTGACGGGCAAAGCAGACAACATGATCGCCGCCCCATATCATGATCTACTGGGTGAATCAATGGTGGAATTATTCGCTACACGACAATTCTGTTGATAATGAGACGAACGCTCGCAATCGCAACTGCATTGCTTTACCTGGCTGCCATCATTGCCAGCCTGTTCGTGATCATTAAACCGCAGGCTTCTGTATTCTATCGCAAGATGACACTTGACCCCCAGTTCCTCTACCCGCAAGCCGGCGCGTACACCTACCATTATCTTTTCGATGACAACACCTATGATCCAAGCACCGTGTTGATCCTGGAGGATGACAAGGTGATGCCACTGGCATACCTGGGATATATCCAGCAAGGTGGCGCCGGCACATATTCGTTGAAAGTCACCGGCGCCAACCATGCCGTGATCGTGATCGTCCCGACAGAGCAAGTCGATCCTGCCAGGCAGGCGCACAGCTACAGCCTCTACATCCGTCCCTACCTGTTCTCACGGGCGTGGGGCAGTGTCATCCTCGTATTATTACTGTTTGGATCAACGGTGTTCATTGGATATAACCTGGTGGAGGCTGACCGGCGTAAGGTTTTACTGAGCTCCCCGTTGGGCGTCGCACATGCCTGGACCAACCTGTTCGATCAACCGGAGCCTGAAGCGAGCACGAAGCGCGGTTTTCTGCGGCGCGACGCACCGCTGATCATCCTGTTGGCAATCCTGGCACTCTCCACCTGGATGCAGACCTCGTTCTGGCAGGACGACGCGACCGACTTCGATATCTATTACCTCTACCGGGATGGTCAGCGCCTGCTGACGGGTGAAAATCCCTACGCGCGCGTATTGGCGAGCGACATGCGCATCAACGATAAGTTCACGACCGTCTTCCCGATGATGGTGGAACTCTCCTACGCCGCCCAGCGCTTCGTCTTCCCCAAGTTCGAGCCCATGGCGTGGCTGTCATTATGGCGCCTTTTCACGTTGTTCGCCAACCTGGGCATCATCGTCCTGTTATTTCGTACGTTCAATAACGCCAAAGGTCCCATCCTGAGCGCATTCGTGGTGTTATTTTGGGCATTCAACCGCTGGACGCTGGCGGTGGAAGGCTCCAGCGGTGCAGACTTTCTGCCAATCTTCTTCCTGCTGATATCGCTGCTGCTGTTGCCGCGAAAACCCTGGTGGGGGTTGGCATTCTTCAGCCTTTCCTTGAGTTTCAAACAGATCGGTATATTCCTGCTGCCGGCTTACCTGATCTACATCTTCCAGACCAGCCAGAAACAACCCTTGAAACGCACGCTTTGGGCGTTCCTGGCGATCATCAGTATCCCGCTGGTTACATCGATCCCGTTCCTGGTTTGGAACTTCAAAGGGTTTGTGTCCTCCATTCTGTTCTCAGCTACCCGCAGTCAGTTCCAGTTCGCGCAGCCGGCAGATTCGCTGGATATGGTCTTGAAGCTCACCGGGCTGTCGGCGCGCATCCCGCTGCTGCTGATGCTGGCGCTGGTTTATTACATCGCCTGGCATTACAGAGCCAACCTGTACCTGGTGTGCATGCTGGCAATGGCTGTTTTCGTGGATTTCAACTCGTTGTTCTTCTTCCAATATATGCCGTGGTTCATCCTGGTATTGCTATTGGTGGTGTTGGCAGTCCTTGGACCCAAGCAAGAGCACCTGCTAACCATCCCCGATAAACGGCTGCCCACCTGACCCGATGAAGATCCTCTTATTCGCCAACACGGATTGGTATCTGTATAATTTTCGATTGCCGCTGGCGCACGCATTGCGTGAACAGGGACACCAGGTTCTCCTGGTTTCGCCCCGCGGCAAGTTCCATCACCACCTGACGGACGCCGGCTTCACTTGGATACCGATCGATCTTTCGCCCAAGGGGCTGAACCCGCTGCAGGAAATCAAAACGGCGCGCGCGTTGCTTGCCCTATACCGGCAGGAAAAGCCGCACCTGGTGCATCACTTCACCATCAAATGCGTGCTGTATGGGTCAATGGCTGCCCGCCTGAGCCGGGTGCCGGCGGTCGTCAATGCCATCACCGGAATGGGTTATGTCTTCATCAACCAGAAACCCGGCGCGCGCTTACTGAGATGGTTCGTTATTCAGCTCTACAGGTTATTACTGCGGCGGACACGGGTGATCTTCCAGAACCCGGATGACCGCCAGTTCTTCCTGGACCTCAAGATGGTACAGCCGGAAAATACGCATGTCATCATGGGCTCCGGCGTCGATTGCACACTCTTCACCCCGCTGCCAGAGCCGGATGGCACCCCGGTGGTGACGCTGCCCGCCAGGATGCTGTGGGACAAGGGGGTTGGAGAATTCGTCGCAGCCGCCCGAATATTGAAAAACGATGGCATCGCGGCACGGTTCGTCCTGGTGGGCGCCAGCGACAGCGACAACCCGGCTGCCATCGCAGCCGCCCAACTCAAGGCGTGGGAACAGGAAGGGTTGATCGAATACTGGGGTTTCAATGACGATATTCAAGGCGTGCTCGCCAGGACCAACCTGGTGTGCCTGCCATCGTATCGGGAAGGGTTGCCGCGCATCTTGATCGAAGCGGCAGCATGCGGGCGCGCGCAGGTAACAACCAATGTTCCTGGCTGCCGCGAGGTGGTGCAGGATGGCATCAACGGTCTGTTGGTGCCCGCCCGCGATGCTCACGCGCTGGCAGAGGCGCTCCGCGCTTTGATCGAAGACCCCGCCCGCCGAAAAGAGATGGCGAAGCGCGCGAGAGAGGTTGCGGTGAACGGGTTCTCGACCGAGCGGGTCAACCGGGAAACGATCCAGATCTACCAACAATTCCAGCCGCCCCAAGGCGAGGGAATGCCGCGTGGCTGACCGTCAAGAGCTTCACCTGGCATTGTTCTTGCCCTCGTTACGCGGCGGGGGCGTGGAACGCGTCTTCGTTCAACTCGCCCGTGGGCTGGCAGATCTTGACTCGCGGGTCGACCTGGTCACCTCGACCCACGGCGGCAGATACCTGGATGAGATCGACCGGCGGGTGCGGTTGATCGACCTGGGTTTTCGGCATGTCTCCGGTGCGCTGCCGGGGTTGGTGCGCTACCTGCGGCAAGAGAAGCCGGATGCCGTGGTAAGCGCCATGACCCACGCCAACAGCCTCGCCATCGCCGCGCGCTTCCTGGCTGGCTCCCCCGCCCGGGTGATCGTTTCGGAGCACCACTTCTTTTCCCGTGAGAAAAACCGCGGGTTCCTGAACAAGGAGCGCCTGGTGATGGCGCTGGCAGGTTGGCTGTACCCGCGCGCCGACGCCATCACCGCCGTTTCGCAAGGCGTCGCAGACGACCTGTCGCAGTCGTTACGCTTGCCCGGCGAACGCGTCCATACGATCTACAACCCGATCGATATCGAGCGCATCCGGGCGCTGAGTGAAGCGCCGCCAGAGCACCCTTGGTTCGCACCGGGCGAACCGCCGGTCATCCTGAGCGCCGGGCGCTTTACGTGGGAAAAAGATTACCCCACCCTGATCCAGGCTTTCAGGAAGGTACATGCAGAACGACCCGCCCGCTTGGTCATCCTGGGAGAGGGACCGGATCGCCTGGCACTCGAAGCCCTGATAGCCAGCCTGGGATTGACAGCGGTGGTTGCGCTGCCGGGCTTCGTCGCCAACCCGTACAGCTTCATGCGGCGCTGCGGCGCCTTTGCGCTTTCATCGGTCACCGAGGGCTTGCCGGTGGCGTTGGTCGAAGCGCTGGCATGCGGCGCCAGAGTGGTTGCCACCAATTGCCCTTCTGGACCGGCGGAGATATTGGAAAATGGAACTTATGGTCGGCTGGTGCCGGTTGGCGATTCTGATGGTATGGCAGCGGCGCTGTTGCACGCGCTGGCACAACCCGCCGATCGGCAGGCTGGAATCCAACGCGCTGCGGATTTTTCACTGGAAAAGATCAGCCGCCAGTATCTCGACCTGATCAGAAGCCTGCCAGGTATGCGGGCGGGTGAATAGACCATGATCGATATTCTGCATATCATCACCAGCCTGGATAGCGGCGGCGCCGAGCAGGCGCTCTATAACCTGCTCAAAGCGACGGACGGATCGCATTTCCGCCAGCACGTGATCGGCTTACGCGGCATGGGCGCCATCGGCAGGCAGGTCGGCGACCTGGGCATCCCGGTTCAGGCGTTGAACATGTCTCCCGGCGTACCGAAACCGGGTGCGGTGAAAAAGCTCGCCCGGCAGGTAGAGCAGATCGAACCCGCGCTGGTACAGACATGGATGTACCACGCCGACCTGCTGGGGGCATATGCCTGCCGTTCTGGCAGCAAACCCCGGCTGGTTTGGGGCATTCACCACGCCGACCTCTCGCTGCGAAACAACAAGTTCTCCACGCTGGCAGTAGCTAAACTCGACGCGCTGCTTTCGCACCGTCTGCCGGACAGGATCATCACACCCTCGCGCATCGCGCTGGAAGCCCACGTCCGCTTCGGTTACGACCGGGGACGGATGGTGCACATCCCCAACGGTTTCGATCTTTCCCGCTTCAAACCGGATAACGGCGCACGAGAAAGCCTGCGGGCGGAACTCGGTCTGGCTGGGGACATACGCCTGGTCTGCATGGCAGCCCGCTACCACCCGCTCAAAGATCACGGCAATTTCATCCGGGCAGCCGCGCTATTGAGCGCGAAAATGCCGCAGGCTCACTTCATCCTGTGCGGGCGGGATGTGAATTGGGAGAATCATGCCCTGGCAGATATGATCCGATCGGCAGGGTTAGCCGAACGATTTCACCTGCTGGGTGTACGCCAGGATATGCCGCGCATCTTCAATGGGCTGGATGTGGGCACGTTGACTTCCCTCAGCGAAGCCTTCCCCAGCGTGGTTGGTGAGATGATGGCGTGCGGATTGCCATGCGCCGTGACAGACGCCGGCGACGCTGCCGAGATCATCGGGGATGCCGGGTTGGTGACAGCGGTCGGGGACTCGCCTGCCCTGGCAGCCGCATGGGAACGCTTGCTGCGCCTGAACGCCCCACAGCGGAACGAACTGGGGAACGCCGCCCGCCAACGGGTCGTGACCCATTACGGCATCGACCGGATGGCAGATCGGTACCGGGCGCTTTATGAAGAACTGCTCGACCGGTCGAATGCTCCCTGATCTTGCGGCAGCCACCCGACTAAGAACTTGATGGGGTCGCCACAGGATGCAACACGATTATTATCAAAAATGGTATCATGGTGGCTGGATGGTCTAAAAAGTCACAATCGTCATGCTGAGCGAAGCGTGAAGTCCCCGTTGGGGAAGCATCTCGTGCAGTTAATGAAAGACTCTTCGCTACGCTCAAAATGATACGCTTCTTTTGAAACAGCCTCTAACGACTGACCAGGATGGTTGACGTGCCCCTGCTCGGAATGAACTCCCAGACGATCTTCCTCGCCGTACTCGCCAGTATCGCCATCACATTGGTTACCGGCTGGCTGGCGATCCGTATCGCCAGGCGCGCCGGTTTGATCGACATGCCCGGCACATCGGCGCGTAAAACCCACCGGCGCCCCACCCCACGTGCAGGCGGCATCGCCATTGCCCTGGCGCTGGTGCCGTTGGTATTCCTGTTCGGCACGGTATGGGAGCGCCAGATCGCGGTGATGCTGGCGGCGGCAGCGATCATCTTCTTTTTTGGCATCTGGGATGACAAAGCCGATTTGAGCGCCCGCACCAAGGTGATCGGACAGCTACTGGCGTGCGCCGTGATCCTGCTCGCCGGCATGGAAGTGCACATCTTCAAACCCGGTTTTCTGGGGTTGACACAACCCGCACTGCTGGCGTGGATGAACCGCCTGATCACCATAGTATGGATCGTCGGGGTGACCAACGCCTTCAACCTGGCGGATTCGATGGATGGGCTGGTGACCGGCTTGAGCGGCTGGGCGTTCGCCTTTTTCATCATGGCAGCGCTGGTCGCCGGTCAGCAAACGCTGGCAATCCAGTCCGCCATCATGGCTGGCATCTGCGTCAGCCTCTATTTCTATAACAGCCCGGAGGCGCGGCTGTTCCTGGGCGACTCTGGGGCGCTGACGCTCGGTTTCATCCTGGCGATCATGGCGATCATCTATACGCCCCTCAACCGCCCGCAATCCTCATCGTGGTTCGTGCCGATCATGCTGGTGGGCGTGCCGATCTTCGACACCACCCTGGTGTTCTTCTCCCGCTTGAGGCGAAAAGTGCCGTTCTACCAGGGCAATCTCGACCACACCTACCACCGGTTGGTTGCGATGGGCATCGCGCCCAACCAATCCGTCCAGATCATGCACCTGGCAGCCCTGATGTTGAACTGCATGGCGTTCATCGCGCTTTCACTGGAACCGCTGTATAGCAATCTCATCTTCGCGTCCTGTTTAGTGGTGGGCGCGGGAGGTATTATCTTTCTGGAAAGCCGCTTCAAAGCCACCTGATCCCCGATGCGTGAATTGCTTACCCGCCAAATCCATCCAATGGAGATGATCGATGCCTGAACAGCGCAACCTCGACCGCAGGGCAGTGATCATATTTCTCCCCTTGTCGACCCTGGAAGGGTTGCTGACCGTCATCGCCATCGGCTTGATCAACCCAGACCCAAAGAACGCCTGGCTGCTCGGCTTTTCGAAACAACGGCTGATGATGATGGCTGCCATCTTCGCCATCGTGCTGGCATTCGCCGCCCTGTTGGTTTGGATGATCCGCAAACCGCTGCGGGTCGAGGCGGCTGGGAAGAAGCTACTGGCGAAGCGCCGCCTGGCGAGCGTGCTGACTTGGCTGTTTGGGCTGGCATTCGCGCTTGGCTTGGCGCTCGCCCTGCTGCCCGCCTATCGCAGCGGCGCCTTGCAGGCATATTTCCTCCGTCTGCGCCCTGTCATCATCTGGTTCACGCTGGTATGTGGTCAAGCGCTGCTGCTGTTGCTGCTATCCAGGTACGGGATCGACCTGGAGCAGTGGCGGGAACGCCGCCGGAGCGAGCGGTCATTGTTCGTGTTCAGTATGATCGTGTTCGGGGCAATGCTGCTGATCTGGCTGCTGGTCGCCTGGACCGGATTGGGCATCAAACCCGATTCGGCGTTTTGGAACCAGGCAGGCACCCCGCTCATGGGCATCCAGTTGCTGATCGCCTGGTGGAGCGCGTTCCTGCTGTGGCGCGTCGCGGATAGCGTTGAGCTATCCGGGCGCAAGCGCCTGGATATCATCACCGCCATCGTCATCTGGCTGCTTGCCGTGCTGGTGTGGAAGTTCACGCCGTTCTTCGGCGATTACTTCGCCTCCGGGCTGCACGCACCCAACTTCGAACATTACCCCGCTTCAGACGCGCAGGTTTTCGATGTCAGCGCACAATTTGCGTTGATTGGTCAGGGGTACGCCAACAGCTCGCTGGTCAGCCGCCCGTTCTTCACTTTTTTCCTGACCAGCATCTATACTTTGTTCGGCAATGATATCGACACCATCATCAACGCGCAGATCATGATCTACGCGCTGATCCCGGTCATCTTATACGGACTGGGGTTGGAGTATGGCAAGCGCCCGGCTGGGCTGTTCGCAGGTTTGATGTTGGTCTTCATCGAGGGGAACGCCATCGCCACTTCCCACATCGTGCAACGCACCAACGCGCGCCTGCTGATGACCGAAATGCCGGCTGCGCTGATGCTCATCGGTATCACCTGGTTGCTGACGCGCTGGTGGCATGCGCCGGAAAGGCGCTGGGGCTTGATCCCGCTGGCGGGCGGCATCCTGGGATTTTCGACCATGGTGCGGCAGAACACCTGGGCGCTGTTGTTGGCAATCCCGGTCTTTGCCGGCTTTGCCTTATGGCGGCAGCGGCGCTCGCTGGGAAAATTCCTGATCTGGTTCGTGCTCGGATTCTTCGCCGCCATTGCGCCGTGGATGGTGCGCTCGGCAGTCACGACCGGCAACCCGCTCTATATCCTGGGGCCGTTCAGGTACGTGGTGTGGGGCAACCGCCTTTCTGACCTGGTGGAAACCACCCCCACCCTGCCACCGGCTGCCCGCCTCACACCCGATCCGGACGCCTCGACCCTCACGCCAACCGAAGCCATCCTTGCCCAAACCCCAACGTATACCGGCACGCCTGAAGCACAGTTCACGCAGCAGCCGCCATCCACGCCGCCTGGCGGGGGAGCGCTCACATTGGCTGGGGTGGTTTCGAACCACTACGCGCATAATCTGGTCGCCAGCAGCCTGGTATTTCCTCCCCGATTGCTGTTCCATGACATCTTCCACCTGATGGACGAACCTGACTCCTACTGGCAACTGGATTGGCAGGGGCAAATCGACGGCGAACGAATCGTATTCTTGACCCTGGCGCTGGCGGTGCTGGCGCTGGGAATTGGCAGCGCTTGGCGTTCCAGGCGCGCCGTCGGGTTACTGCCGTTGTGGATGTGGCTCAGTTATCACGGCGGGACCGCCATTGCGCGCACATCGGGCGGTCGCTATATCGTGCCGGTGGAGTGGGTGCTGCCGCTCTATTTTGCCTTGGGCGCCTGGTTGATGACGTTGTGGGGCGCCGATCTCTTCAAGATCAATGCGGAAAATGAAACGGCGGATGATCACGATTCCACCGACAACGCCGTTGCCGGCAGGACGCGCCCACCCTTCAAACCCTGGCTGGTCTGCATGTTATTGCTGGCATTCGGCGCGCTGATGACAACCGCCGACCGTTTTGGGC
>JABLXM010000127.1 GCA_013177815.1 Anaerolineae bacterium
GCCTCGACCCAGCGTACCAACCGCCTGCTGGAGCCCCTGCTGGCATCCGGTCGAATTCCAATTGTCACCGGCTTCATCGGATCGGACCCGCAGGGCATCACCACCACCCTCGGTCGCGGCGGCAGCGATTTTTCAGCCGCCATCCTCGGCGCCATCCTGCCCGCCAGCGAGGTCTGGATCTGGACCGACGTGGATGGCGTCATGACCGCCGACCCGCGCCTGGTCTCCAACGCTGCCACCGTGGAGATGCTGTCCTATCGCGAGGTGGCTGAACTGGCATATTATGGCGCCAAAGTGCTGCACCCCAAGACCATTCGTCCGGTCATCGAAGCCGGCATTGGGCTGCGCGTCTGCAACACCTTCAACCCCGACCACCCCGGCACCCGCATCGTCGCCGATAACCCACCCAAACCGGATGGCGTCATCAAAGCCGTTACCGCCATCCGTGGTTTGACCCTCATCACGCTGGAAGGGCGCGGCATGTTGGGCGTGCCCGGCGTCGCTGCCCGCACCTTTGCCGCGGTCGCCACCACCGGCACTTCCGTCCCATTGATCACCCAGGCGTCCTCCGAACAGTCCATTTGCTTCGCCGTGCCGGTGGAAGCCACGGCTGCGGTGATCGAGAAACTCAAGTCGTCCTTTGCCGCCGAGATCGCCAGCAAAGATATCGACCGGGTTTGGGCGACCGACGAGGTCGGGATCATCACTGTCGTCGGCGCCGGTATGCAGTCCACGCCCGGTGTCGCCGGGCGGGTGTTCTCGTCCCTGGGCAACCGCCAGGTCAATGTCATCGCCGTGGCGCAGGGTTCATCGGAAGTCTCCATCAGCCTGGTCGTCACAGCCGGCGACATGCAGACTGCCATGACCACCCTGCACGACCTCATCGTCATCCCGGCTGAAACCGGAGGGAAGTCATGAGCGCCCGCATCCCCGTCGCCGTCCTGGCTGCCACCGGGTCGGTCGGGCAGCGCTTCATCCAGTTGCTCGCCGACCACCCCTGGTTCGAGGTGGTCGCGATAACCGCCTCCGATCGTTCTGTTGGTAAGTCTTATGCAGAAGCCTGCCATTGGATCCTGCCGACCCCCATCCCCGCCGCCGTGCAGGGCATGGTCTTGCAACCGACCGACCCCGCATCAGCGCCGGCGCCGCTGGTGTTTTCCGCCCTGCCGGCGGATGCCGCCCGAAACGTGGAGCCTGAATTTGCGCGCGCCGGCGCCTGGGTCTGCTCCAACGCCTCCGCCTACCGCATGGCGCAGGATGTCCCCATCCTCATGCCGGAGGTCAACCCGCAACACCTGGACATCCTGTCGATTCAACAAAGCAACCGTGGCTGGTCCGGCGGCATCCTGACCAATTCCAACTGCACCAGCGCCGGCATGACCGTCGCGCTTAAAGCCCTGCAGGATGCCTTCGGTCTGCGCCGCGTCTTCGCCGTCTCCATGCAAGCCATCTCCGGCGCAGGGTACCCCGGCGTCGCCTCGATGGATATCCTGGATAACATCATCCCCTTCATCGGCGGTGAAGAAGAGAAAGTCGAAACGGAACCGCTGAAAATGCTGGGACGCTTCGACGGCAACGCCATCCTACCCGCCGATTTCACCATCTCCGCCCACACCAACCGCGTCGCAGTGCAGGATGGTCATATCGTCTGCCTCTCGGTGGAGCTGGCGCAGCCAGCCTCACCGCAACAGGCTGCCGAGGCGCTGGCGGCATACCAGGCGCCGGTCACCAGTCGCGACCTGCCCTCCGCCCCCCAACCCGTCATCCAGGTGCGTTCCGAGCCGGATAGACCGCAGCCCCGCCTCGACCGCATGGCAGGCGCAGGCATGACCACCGTCGTCGGGCGCATCCGCCCGGATAAGCTCTTCACCCTCCGCCTGGTCGTCAGTTCCCACAATACCATCCGGGGCGCGGCTGGCGGGTCGATCTATAACGCGGAATTGCTCCACCGCCAGGGCTGGGTGAAGCCATGAACACCGGTCAGGCGCAACCCCACCAGGGCGTGATTGCCCGTTACCGCGCTGTGATGGACCTGCCGCAGCATGCCATCCCGGTGACGCTGCTCGAGGGCAACACCCCGCTCATCCCGGTTCCGCAATTGGCGCAAGCCATCGGCGCCCAATGCGATCTGTTCGTCAAGTTCGAGGGCATGAACCCCACCGGCTCCTTCAAGGATCGCGGCATGACCGCCGCCATCAGCGAAGCCCTGGGGCGGGGCGCCGGCGCCGTCGTTTGCGCTTCCACCGGCAACACCGCCGCATCGGCTGCCGCGTATGCAGCCCGCGCCGGGATGCGCTGCCTGGTCATCATCCCTTCCGGCAAGGTGGCTGCCGGCAAACTGGCTGGCGCGGTGGCGCACGGCGCGCAGGTCATCCAGATCGATGGCTCGTTCGACGACGCCCTGGACCTGGTAGTGCGCATCTCGCAACGCCACCCCATCGCGCTGGTCAATTCACTCAATCCCTACCGCCTGGAGGGTCAGAAGACCGCCGCATTCGAAATCATCGATGAGCTTGGCAGCGCGCCAGACTGGCTGTGCCTGCCGGTGGGCAATGCCGGCAACATCACCTCCTACTGGCTCGGTTTCACCCAGGCGAATGCGCGTGACGGCAGCGGCTTGCCCCGCATCCTGGGCGTTCAGGCGAGCGGTTCGGCGCCGCTGGTGCTCGGTCACCCGGTCGAAAATCCCGAGACCGTTGCCACCGCCATCCGCATCGGCAAACCCGCCCGCGCCGAAGAAGCCCTGCAAGCCGCCGAACAATCGCAAGGTCGCATCATCGCGGTCAGCGATGACGATATCCTCGCCATGCAAAAGCTGCTCGCCCGCAGCGGCATCTGGGTGGAACCAGCCTCAGCCACCGGGCTGGCTGGTCTTGCGCATGAATTGAAGCACCGCAGGGTCGACATCCGCGGTCAACGTGTGGTGGCGGTTTGCACCGGGCACGGGTTGAAAGACCCGGATATCATCACCCGCTCGTTCCCAACCCCAACATCCATCCCCGCCAGCATGGATGCCATCGAAGCATTGCTTCGGGCGGATTCATTCTAATGATCATCACCGTCCGAGTGCCAGCCACCACTGCCAACCTGGGACCGGGTTTCGATTGCCTTGCCCTGGCGCTCGATCTGTGGAACGAGACCGTCATCGAAGTCGGCGGGAACGCGGTCGATCTGACCATCCGTGGCGAAGGCGCACAACACCTGCCCACCACCCAATCCAACCTGATCATCCGCGCCATGAAGAAGTTCCTGGCATCCACCAACCACCCCTTCCCAAGCGGGCTTTCGATCACCTGCAACAACCAGATTCCCACCAGTTCCGGGTTGGGTTCCAGTTCGACGGCTGTGCTGGCGGGCATACTGGCGGGCAATGCCCTCATTCAACGACCGCTCGCACAAGATGTCCTGCTCCGCATGGCTGCCAGGCTGGAAGGGCATCCGGATAACGTTGCCGGCGCTTTGTTGGGCGGGCTGGTGCTGGTCGGTCAGGATGACCAGCGCGTCAGGGCAAGGAACATCCCCCTGCCGCAATTGAACTGGAAGGTCGTCGTCATTCTGCCGGATTTCCGCCTCTCCACCCAGGATGCCCGCGCCGTCCTGCCCCAAAAGATCGGGCTGGACCAGGCTGTCTACAACCTCAGCCGGGCTTCCTTCGTGCAGGAAGCCTTCCGCGCCGGCGATCTGGACCTCCTGCGCTGGGCGATGCACGATCGCCTGCACCAACCCCAGCGCTTGCGATTGATCCCGGGCGCCATGTCCGCCTTGTTCGCAGCCGAAAAGTTAGGCGCTGCTGCCGCGCTTTCAGGCGCCGGTCCCAGCCTGGTCGCCTTCTGCGACCACGCCCAGGACGAGATCATCGCCGCGATGACCGATGCCTTCCAAAATGCCGGCTTGGGCAGCCGGCATTTCATCCTGGATATCTCGCGCCTCGGGGCTTCCGTCGCTGTGCGCTGACACGAACCTGGCGCTTCTCGTAATGGCTTTCCGGGTCTAACCCGTTATTTGCCCGCGCAGCTTCTCCGCTGTTGCCCGGAACATCGCCAACCGCTCGCGTTCCTTCGTCACCAGCGCTTCTGGCGCTTTGTTGGCAAAATCGGATGCCAACAACCCTTCCAGTCGCTCAATCTGGGCTTCCGCATCCGCCAGTTCCTTCGCCAGGCGCGCCTGCTCTGCTTCGGCATCCACCATGCCCGCCAGCGGCAGATAGATTTCCACCCCGGCGACCACGTTGGATACCGTGTTGGATGGTTTCTCTGCCAGATTATCGACGATGCGCGTCTGCTCCGCATCCAGAAACGCCAACGCCGTGATGGTGCGCGCCTGCCCTGCCAGCATCCCCTGCTTCTCGCCCGCCGCAATGATCGCCGGGATGCGCCGCCCTGGGGTCACCTTCTTCTCTGCCCGCAAGTTCCGGATCGCCCGCACCACCTCCTGCACCAGCGAAAAATCCGCCACCGCCTGGGCTTCCCAACCCTCGTCCGCTTGCGGTTCCAGCCATGCCGCCACGATCAACGCTTCTTCCCACACCTTGCTGCGATTGAAGGGCGCGAACCCGGCAGGGTGTGTCTGCGCCGCCTCTTTGAGGTATCCCCACAGCTCCTCGGTCACGAAAGGCGTAAAGGGGTGCAGCAGCCGCAGGCAGGCATCCATCACCTGCACCAACGTTCCGGCGCTGTAATACGCCCGGTCGCCGCCCTCCGCCATCTGCAATTTGGCAATCTCCACATACCAGTCGGCAAGCTCACCCCAGAAGAAGTCGTATACCTGTCGTCCGGCTTCGCCGTATTGATGATTGCTAAAAAGGCGCTCCACCTCGCGCGCCAGGTTGCGCAACCGTCCCCAAATCCACGCATCCGCCAGCGTCCACGCCGGCGCGGCGTCCGCCTGCGCCGGCGCATTCTCCAGCGCGCCGATCACGAACCTGCCGGCGTTCCACAACTTGTTGGCAAAGTTGCGGTTTGCCGCCACCTTGTCCAGGCTCAGGTTCATATCATTCCCAGGCGACGAGCCCACCAGCAGCGTGAAACGCAGCGCGTCCGTGCCAAGTTCATCCATCGTCAGCAAAGGATCGACCACGTTGCCCTTGCTCTTGCTCATCTTTTGCCCGTGTTCGTCGCGGATCAAACCGTGCAGGTATACGGTATGGAAGGGCACTTCCCCCGTAAATTCCAACCCCCACATGATCATGCGCGCCACCCAGAAGAACAGGATATCGTAGCCGGTCTCCATGATCGAGGTGGGGTAGAAATATTTCAGATCGGGCGTTTGCTCTGGCCAACCCAGCGTCGAGAAGGGCCACAAGCCGGAGGAAAACCAGGTATCCAGCACATCCGGGTCTTGCTCCAGTTTTTCGCTGCCGCAATGCGCGCATGCCGTGGGGTCCTCGCGCGCCACGGTGACCTCGCCGCACGCCCCGCAATACCACACCGGGATGCGGTGCCCCCACCACAACTGCCGGCTGATGCACCAATCCTCGATGTTCTCCAACCAGTTGTAATACACCTTGGTGAACCGCTCCGGCACGATGCGGATGCGCCCGTCACGCACCGCCGCCAGGGCTGCCTGCGCCAGCGGTTCGATCTTGACGAA
Source organism: Anaerolineae bacterium (assembly GCA_013177815.1). Lineage (GTDB taxonomy): Bacteria > Chloroflexota > Anaerolineae > Anaerolineales > Anaerolineaceae > JABLXM01. Next base: position 5,590 of record JABLXM010000127.1, read on the forward strand.
CCACTGCGTGGAGATCATCGGCTCGATGATCTCGCCGCCCCGCTGCGAACGCGGCACATTGAGCGTGTACGGCTCTTCCTTGATCACCAATCCAGCCGAGCGCATATCTTCCCACAACCGTTCGCGCGCCTCGAAGCGCTCCATCCCCGCGTAGGGTCCGCCGGCTTCGTTGACCCGCGCGTTTTCGTCCAGCACGCTGATCACCGCCAGGTTGTGCTTCTGACCGATGCGGTAATCGTTCGGGTCGTGCCCCGGTGTGATCTTCAATGCCCCCGTGCCAAATTCACGGTCGACGTACTCATCAGCAATCACCGGGATCGCCCGATTCAGCATCGGCACCAGCGCCGTCTTACCGATGAACGCCCGGTAGCGCTCATCTTCCGGGTGCACCGCCACCGCCGTATCCCCCAGGATGGTTTCCGGGCGCGTCGTCGCCACCGGGATAAAATCTTCCGAACCCTGGACGCAGTACTTGAAATAATAGAGCGTGCCCGGTTCTTCCCGGTACTCGACCTCCAGGTCCGAGACCGCCGTGCGCAGCCCGGGCGACCAGTTGACCAGCCGCGGACCGCGATAGATCAATCCCTTTTCGTAGAGCCGCACGAACGCTTCCCGCACCGCCTGCGACAAACCATCATCCAGCGTGAACCGTTCGCGCTCCCAATCGCAGGAGGCTCCCAGCCGCCGGATCTGCCGCGTGATGATGCCGCCGTATTTCTCTTTCCATTCCCACGTGCGCTGTATGAAAGCCTCTCGTCCGATCTGATCGCGCGTCGCGCCTTCCTGCGCCAGCGCCTTTTCCACCTGTAACTGGGTGGCAATCCCGGCGTGGTCCGAACCCGGCACCCACAGCGTGGGGATGCCCTTCATCCTGTGGTAGCGGATCATCAGGTCTTCCATCGAGACGAACATGGCGTGCCCCAGGTGCAGTTCCCCGGTCACGTTGGGCGGCGGGATCGAGATCACGAACGGTTTGATGGACGGGTCGAATCCCGCCCGGTTGGGGTCGTTCGACGGGCGGAAATACCCGCCCTTTTCCCACATCTCATAAACTCGCTGTTCCGCCGCATTGAAATCATAGGTCTTTGCCAGTTGCACACTCGTCATTTTTCTCAAGCTCCCAAAAAGTCGATCGAATCGTTGAACAATGTTCCAAAATCATCGGGGTAATTGTGTCCCATCCCCTCGACGGTCATCAAACGACAGGGCACACCCTGCACAGTCAATGCGCTGACCAGTCCCTTATGATTCTCATGTCCCCGGTCTTGCATTCCGCTCATGATGACGATTTTCGGTTTTCTCTCGGGGTGGTCATCGATTATTTTTATCAAATCATCGAGCGCTATTCGCCCAGGCGCCACTGCGATTACGCCAGAGACCGGCACTTCCAACTGATATGCCAGGGATAATGCCCTCGACGCGCCTTGAGAGAACCCCGCCAGGATAATTTCCGTTATGCCGGCTTCACGACCAGCCGTAACTTCCAGCATGTGTGTTCGTACTTCTCGCGCTGTTTTATCAGGGTCATCCCAGCAATACCCACCCGGAAAGGCTAACTGCGACGATTGCATCAGGACGACTTCCCAACCCAGGGATTGGATCGCTTTCCATGTGTCAGCGCTTTCAATTGCCAGATGCAACCTCCCATGCAGAACGAACACTATAGGGTGAGCCTGCGCATCGATCACGGGTTTCAGGACGGTCCGTTCTGGCTGGCTCGCCTGGTTCGCCTCTTGTTCCATTTGAGCGCACTTCCCGACCAAACGCTCGAATTCGGGATTTCCTTGTATGTTGGCGAAATCCGGGTCATTCCGCAACATCATTTGGGACCACCACATACCCTGGTCGAGCGCATTCTGAAATGCCGCCATCATCGCTTGCATATCCCCTGTGATCGAATAAATGCACATTCGCCAGTAGATCAGATGAATGCGTTGTTCCGGAAATGCCATTTCCAATTCATCACATACGTTCAGCGCGCCAGCGAAATCTTTGCGTTCATACAATGCAAAGAACCTGGCAGATCGGTCATTGAACTCATCATTACCCGGCATCGCGCTCCTTATATAAAAAGAGCCCCCGTCCATGAGGACGAAAGGGCAATCCTTACGTGGTACCACCTCAATTTGCCAGAAATCTTCTGGCATACTCAGTCCGGACGATCATCCGGTTGCGCGATAACGGGCTTACCCGTGCCGTTCTAATCTTGCCTTCGCAATTTCTTCGGCAGTCTCGCCAAACGACTTCGAACGGTGAACGACTTGGGCGGTTCTCAGCACATCACGCCTTCTCTGAAAGCCTTGCGCCGCTCTACTCCTTTTGGCATCGACAGATTACAATTGTTGTCATGATTATACAGAATAGTGACCCCGCCGTCAACCGGCGCCGGACAAGACCGTGAACCAATACAAATGGTTGGAGTGGGCGAATAAACTGCAAGCCATCTCGCAGAACGGTCTGGCATATGCCACCAACCCGTTCGAAACCCAGCGCTGCCTGGAAATTCAGCAAATTGCGGCAGAGATCATAGCCGGGCACACCCACCACGCCTATCAGGATATTCTCGACCTCTTCGGCAGCGAAGCCGGCTACGCCACACCCAAGCTCGATGTTCGCGGCGTGGTCTTTCAGGACGACGCCATCCTGCTGGTGCGTGAAGTGGCGGATGGCGGCTGGACCCTGCCCGGCGGTTGGGTCGATATCGACGAATCGCCTCGCGAGGCGGTCGAAAAGGAAGTGCGCGAAGAAAGTGGTTACATCGTCCGCGCTACGCGCCTGCTGGCGGTCTATGACCGCAACAAGCACCCCCACCCGCCCTATATCCACCACATCATCAAGCTGTTCATCCTGTGCGAACTGATCGGCGGCGCACCGGCGGAGAGCATCGAGACCTCCGGCGCCGTATTCTTTCCGCAGCATGCCATCCCACCGTTGTCCATCCCCCGTGTGACCCATGACCAGATCGCCCGCATGTTCGAATTTCATCGTTCGCCAACCCTGCCGACCGATTTCGATTAGACGAATCCCAACCCACTTGGTAAAATTCTTACTCCATGGAGAGATGGGCAGAAGGAATTATCGGTGAAAACGAATAGATATCTATACGCAGTCTTTCTGGTGATCTTGACGCTGGCTGCCTGCACGCCTGGCGCAGCGCCAACTGTTTCCTCAACACCTTCACCCACTCCGGCGCCGCCCCGCCAACCAACCGCCTCATTGACCCCGTTGGTCACACCCACCCGCTTTCCCGGTGAGGATGTCCACCCGCTCGACCTGGACGGGCAAACCGTCCGCTTCATTCATCCTTGGGCTGGTGAACTGGGGGATCAGGTCGCAGCCATCATCGCCGACTTTAACCGCACCAACCTGTTCAATATTGAAGTGGAGGTCATCCAGGCAGGCAGCAGTAATGCGCTCACGGATATTGTCGCAGCCAGCCTGGACCAGGCAACGCGTCCCCAGCTTGCGGTGGCATCGCTGGATCAGATCCAGTACTGGCAATCCATCTCCCCCGTCACGGTCGATGTTCAGCCTTATATTGATGATCCGGAATGGGGGTTGCAGCCGGATGAGATCGCAGATTTGATTCCAACTTATTTGAATGCCCTTCGCATTGATGACAAACTATTGGGACTTCCAGCCACGGTGGACGTTAACCTGTTGTTTTATAACCAGACCTGGGCAAAGGAACTGGGATTTTCCAATCCGCCGGT
>JABLXM010000128.1 GCA_013177815.1 Anaerolineae bacterium
GCCGCCAGCGTCGATCACCGCGCGTGCCAGCAGCAGCAGCCGGAACTGGCGCGTCACCATGCCGGAGATCATCAGCGGTTCTTCATCGTCCAGCAATTTGTGTAATGACGCCAACGCAGCCGATCCTTCGGCGGCGGTCATGGCGTCGACCAACTGGAAAACGTTGACTTGCTCGTCCGGAATAGCCAGCGCCTTGACGTCGTCGCTCTCGACCTTGCGCTGGTAGTCGACGTAGATGAGCAACTTCTCCAACTCCAACATGGCGCGGCGGGTGTCGCTGCCGGTGTGGCTGGCGAGCAGGTTTGCGGCGGGCGGGGAAATCTCACCGCCCATTTTGCGGGCTTCGCGAACCAGCCAGCCAGCCATCTCCCCTGAGACAGGCAGGGTGAAATCCTTTTGCAGGCATTGCCCGCCGGCGTTTGCTGCCCAATCGAACAACCACTGGTTGCGGGCGCGTTCCTTCCACCTGCCGCGTTCCAACTGGTCGTCCAGCACCAGCACCAGTGCCGTGCTGGACGGCAGATCGGATAATAAGTCCAGGAAGCGCTGGCGGGAGGCTTTATCCTTGCCATCCACGCGCGCCGTCGGGGAGGTCAGCACCACCAGACGACGCAGGTTGAGGAATGGGATGGTGTAAGCCGCAGAACGCAATTCATCCTCGCCGATGGTGCGCCCGTCCACCTTCACAATATCCATCAACGCCATGGCGCGGTCGTCGTTGACCTTGCCCTCCAATGATTGCACGAATTCACGCATGGCGAATTCATCGTTGCCGTGCAGCAGGTAGACGGTGGGGGCGGTTTCAGACATGGCGGGTTGGGTTGCTTCTCATTCTAACCGATCGAGGCAGCCAAGTCGGCGATCAGCCGCACCCGTTGGTCGGCAACCTGCCGCACGGTTGCCAGCAGGGCGGCGTCTTTACTGAAACGGGCGGTTTCGGTGGGCGTCTCGCGGTAGTAATCCGCTAGGCGTTCGAGCAATTCGTGCATTTCGGCGGGCGGCGGCAGTTCCGGGCGTTCGATCAGGCTGGCGGTCAACCGCTTCCAGTCGCCCAGGCTCAGCCCGGCTTTACCGCGAAAGCCCTGTTTGGCGAGTGGGCGTACGAAAACCGGTAATTTCGCCAGCTCGGTTTCGGTCTCGTCCAGGACGGTGGCTAATTGCCGCAGCAGGTCACCGTATCCCCGGTGAATGCGGATGGTTGCTTCGTCCATGCCGCTCGCCGGTTCTGGCGCCGGCGGCACCTTGAACTCGAGGGTATCGGTCGGCGCAGCCGGTGAAAGCACCAGTTCACTGGTCTCAGCCGGTTCGGCGGGATCAACTTTCTGTTCCGCGGCTCGCTCGCCGGGTGGTTCTTCCGGGCGCGCTTTCAGCTTGATGGTCCTGGCGGCTGGCGAAACCTGGAGCTTGATCGTCTCGACGGGCTGTTCTGCCTGGGGAGGTGGGGTTGTTCGGACTTCGAAAACCCCCGCCCGTTCCAGCACGCTGTAACCAGTGACAATCTCGCCGTGGTAGTCCTGTGCCAGCCGGTCCGCCAGGTAGAGGGTTGCCAGCGCGGCATCCGCGGCGGGCATGGCGCCCGGGTAAGCCGGGTGCATTGATAGACCCATGAACTGCTCCACATCCATACCCATATGCGGCGCCAGACCTTGCGCCGCGGCGCGCAAGCCGGGTGTATCCACGAAACCGGGTGCAAAGGCGATCACCTTGATGCCGTGCTCGCCCACTTCGCCCGCCAGCGATTGGCTGAAAGCCGCAACGCCCTGCTTGGAGGCGATATAGGCTGATAAATGCGGCATGGCGTCGGTCGAGACCATGTTGATGATCACACCGTTGCCCTGCGCCAGCATGGCTGGGATGAAGGCGCGGCAGAGCAGGAAGGTGCCGCGCAGGTTGACCGCCATGACGCGATCCCAGGTGGCGGTGTCCATCGAAAGCACTGTGGCGACCGGGCAGTAGATGGCGTTGTTGACCAGCAGGTCAACCGCGCCAAAAGCTGCGGAGACCTCCAGTTTCAGCGTGTTCACCGCTTCCTCATCTGCAACGTCGGTCTGGACGAACAACGCCTCTCCGCCAGCCGCCTTTATCTCGTCGGCAGTCCCGGCAGCGCCGGCATCGATATCTGCCAGCGCCACCCGGCAGCCGGTACGCCCCAACGCCAGGCAAATTTCCTTGCCGATGCCGCGCCCCCCGCCGGTCACCAGGGCGGTTTTGTCGGTCAGCCAGGTTGGCTGGAAATCGAAGGATGGGAAGGGTTGTTTTTCGGTCATGGCTCCCTCGCGGTCGATCTTGAGTGTTGATCCTTCAGGCTGCCTCGATGGCGATGCTTCACCCGGAGCGCAACCAGGAGTCTATCATTGTCTTATGGGACGCTATGCCTCGTTCAGTATGGCGGCTATGACTTTTCGTGCAGTCGCGGCAGGCGAATTGCAAACCACAGCCGCTACTTTCAGCCAGGATGCGTACGCCATATCAGTTCATCCCATCGTCAGCACGTGGTGCACGGTCAGCCCGCCCAGTTTTTGGCAGCGGATCTCGCGCACCGCGATGTCGCCCGGGTCGGCATCGGTCGTCAGGTTGGCTTGCAGCATCATCCCCAATGGTTGGGCGGCGAACGCCGCCAGCCCCACCAGCGGCACCATCATGAGCCAGCGCTCCAGTTTGACGCGTCGGTCATTCCCCGCGCCAAGCAGCACCAGCCAGGCAACCGTGCCCGCCAGCGCCCCACTCACCAGCAGGTTGGTGCCACAGTGGGGTTGCAGCGCCAGGCTGGTTTCACCGCGGCGCAGGCGCGCCAGCGCTGCCTCGACCGCTACAGCCACGTCTTCGGTGCTGATATCGCCCAGGATGATGAAACCACCCGGATGGGAATAGCCAGCCATGCGCTGGTGAGCGCCCTGGCGCGCCAGCATATGCAGCGTGGCGTGCTCCAGGGCGTGGTGCTTGCGGGTTCGTGAGAGGGTATATGATGACATGCGAAAACTCCAATGGTAAAAATGATGAACTGACTGCCTGGGGGTGGTCAGGCTTTGACCAGCGCCAGGTCCAGCGCTTCGGTGAGTGAACGCGCTTCCAGCACCTCGATGCCTGGCTGCCAGGGTTCGCCCTGACGTAGCCGGCGCGGCACCACCGCCGCCCTGAAGCCCAGTTTGGCGGCTTCACGCAGGCGGGCGTTCACCTGACCGACCGAGCGCAATTCGCCGGAAAGCCCCACCTCGCCGATCAGCACGCAATCGGCGCGCACGGCGCGGTCGCGCAGGGAAGAAGCTACTGCTGCCGCCACCGCCAGGTCCGCCGCCGGTTCGGCGATGTGCAGCCCACCCACGACGTTGACGAATACATCTTGCTCCGCCAGCCGCGCCCCCAGGCGGCGCGTCAGCACCGCGGTGATCAACAGCAGGCGGTTGATATCGACACCGTTAGGCGTGCGGCGCGGGTTGTTCAGGCTGGAGGGGCTGGTCAGCCCCTGCACTTCCACCAACAGTGGGCGGGTGCCTTCCATCGTCACTGCGATGGCTGAGCCGGGCGTGTTCACTAGCCGCTCCGCCAGGAAGGCTTCGGAGGGGTTGAGCACCTCCGCCATGCCGCGCTCCTGCATTTCGAAAACGCCCACCTCGGCGGTGGCGCCAAAACGGTTCTTGACCGAGCGCAGCAGGCGGAAAGCCTGGAAAGCATCGCCTTCCAGATACAGCACCGTATCCACGATGTGCTCCAGCACGCGTGGACCGGCAATGATGCCCTCTTTGGTGACATGCCCGATCACGAAGACGGCAATGCCGCTGGATTTTGCCAGTTCGCGCAATCGCGAGGCGCTCTCGCGCACCTGGCTGATCGAGCCGGCGGAGGATTCCAGTTCCGGCAGGTAGACGGTCTGGATGGAGTCGATCACCACCAGCGCCGGGGCGGTATCCCGGATGTGCTGCATGATCTCTCCCAGGTTGGTCTCGGTTACCAGCAGCAGGTCGTCCGGCAGTGATAACGGTTGACCCTCCGGCGGGCGCAGCAGGCGCATCGCCCGCATTTTGATCTGGCGTTCGGATTCTTCACCGGAGACGTACAGCACACGGATATCGCGCGCCATCTCGATTGCCACTTGCAACATGAGGGTCGATTTGCCGATGCCCGGGTCGCCGCCGACCAGGACGATCGAACCCGGCACCACCCCGCCCCCCAGCACGCGCGCGAACTCACCGATGGGCAGCGGCAGGCGCGCTTCGACGTCGCCTTCGATCTCCGCCAACCGGCGTGGGGCAGAGCGTCCGCTCAGCCCGCGGCGGGTGCTCTTGCCGCCGGCTGGCGGGGCTGCTTCCACCACTTCTTCCACCATGGTGTCCCAGCCGCCGCAGGCAGGGCAGCGTCCCATCGGACGCGCCAGCGCCTTGCCGCACGCTTGACAGACGTAGCGGGTCTGCAATTTTGCCATGAGATGATTATATCAAGGGAAACAAGGGCGCAGGTTGTGAATGCCTGAAGTCAGGCGGGGATTTCGGCGGTCTTTATGTGCGGCAGGTTGAATGTGAGCACCTTCCGAAGGTTTAAAACCTTGGGAAGGTGCGAGGCTATTTTATATACCAGGGAATGCTGCTTTCAAATTAGCCCATTCTTGCGGTTGACGGCGCTGAAGTGGTAGCCATAGATGCTGAAGGTGATCGCCAGCGCGAACTTTTCCGGTGCCTTGAACAACGTTTCGAAGAACAGCCGCCAGTACTCGCGGCGCGCTTCGCTCATCACCCCGATCCACCACATCGAGCGCAGGAAGGCGAGCACCTCCCGCCATGCCAGGTTCACGCTTTGCACCGCCGGTTGGTATTCCCGCAGGAACTCGCGCACGCGGTCGTAGAACAGGCGCGGCGAATAGATGCGCGTCATGATCTCGCGATAGCCCGCCTTGAGCGTCTCGGGATCCATGGTTGGGATGATGTTGGTGCTGCCATCGGCGTTATCGCCGGACATCTCGGTCAGCAGGCGGTTCTCCGCTTCCATGCGCTGGTAGAGCTTGGTGCCATAGGGCGCTTGCAGCAACCCAACCATGGCGGTGACGATACCGCTTTCCTGGATGAAGGCGATCTGGCGTTGGAAGGTGCTGGGGGTGTCGCTGTCGAAGCCAACGATGAAGCCGCCCATCACTTGCAGCCCGGCGCGTTGCATGCGCTTCACGCTCGCCACCAGGTCGCGATTGCGGTTCTGACTCTTGTGGCATTCCGCCAGGGATTCCTCCTCAGGTGTTTCGATGCCGACGAAGACCGAGATGAAGCCTGCCTGCGTCATCAGCGACATCAATTCCGGATCATCCGCCAGGTTGATGGAGGCTTCGGTGATGAAGTTGCACCCGCGCTTGCCCTGCCGCCAGGCGATCAGCGCCGGCAGGATATCCTCTTTGAGGGCTTTGCGGTTGCCGATGAAGTTGTCATCCACGAAGAAGACATTACGCCGCCAGCCCAGTTCGTAGAGGCGGTCGAGTTCGGCGATGATCTGGCGTGCGGATTTGAGGCGCGGGCGGTGACCCAGCAAGGCGGTCACGTTGCAGAAATCGCAGTTGAAGGGGCAGCCGCGAGAGTACTGGATGCTCATCGAGTCGTAATGGCGCATCTCGACCAGCTCCCAGGCGGGTACGGGCGTTTGCGCCATATCGGCGTAGTCGCTGCTGGCGTAAACGCGCCTGGGTGCGCCGGCAGCCAGGTCCGCCAGGAAGGGTGGCAGCGTCAGCTCGCCCTCGTTGAGGATGAAATGATCGACTTCCGGGAAATCCTGATGCTCGCCGGTGAAGAGTGGTCCGCCCGCCACCACCCGTTTGCCGGCGGCTTTGGCGCGCTGGATGGCTTCCCTGGCGGAGGGACGCTGCACCACCATGGCGCTGACCCACACCATATCCGCCCACGCCAGGTCGCGCTCTTGCAGCGGACGGGTGTTCATATCTACCAGCCGTTTGTGCCAATCTGACGGCAATATGGCAGCGATGGTTGCCAGACCCAACGGCGGTGAGGAGGCGCGTTTTTGGATGAAGTGTAGCGCATGCTTGAAAGACCAAAATGTGTCGGGGAATTCGGGATAAACCAAAAGAATGTTCATAGTATGCTCCGGTAGGCAGCCTGATTGGCGCTGATAGACTGCCCGAATGAACGATATCACGCCCGGTCGGGCAGGGGATGTCTCTGCGGGCATAATCCGGGTGATATTTCGAGTAGCACCTGGGGGATATGGATGAAGAAGCGATGGGTAATGATAAAAAGTTATTTGTCCGGAAATTGTCGTGATACGACGTTCTTTTGCTATAGAATCGCCGGTGATTTATGTCATATTGACAAAGCGACCGACATTGGTATAATATTACTAATAATTTTGATAAATCTCTCATCTGGAACGTGGTGATCCATATCCCTAGTATGGTCGCTTAAGTCTGTTGTGTTTTACGGACTGATGGGATATGAGGAGCGAGTAGCGAAACCGGTCTGGCACCGGTTTTTTTGTTTTTAATCGCATTCATCGTCGCGAGCAATAGTGGGAAATAGAACGTAGAGTAATTGTTCCAAAATCAATACAACCCTAGCGCTTTTTGTTAATTCTGCGGTACCGGAGGAGAAGATATGACCCACGCAATCAAACCTGTTCATGGGGGAATGGTTGTCCTCAGAAAACAGCGCCAACGCGCAGGCGCCCATCTGGCGATGGCGTTTGTTCTATCACTTGCGCTGTTGTTTGGCGCCATTGCGCCTGTCCCAGTTCACGCGCATAGCAGCATGGATATCCAGATCAATGACGGTGCATTGAGCACGACCTCGCTCGAAGTCACATTGAATCTCTCCTATGGCGGTACTCTTGCCCCAACGCAGATGAGGTTCCTCAACGACCTGACGCCCGGGGATGATTGCCCCAACACGGGCTGGTCGTCTTGGGAATCCTATTCTCCCACCAAAACCTGGACGTTGCTGGCGGGGGATTCGGGGACGCGCAAGGTTTGCTCTCAGACGAAGATTGGTGGTACGACTCGTAGCGATGACGATTCGATCGAGTACGTAAGTGGTACTTATACACCCGAACCCAACCCACCCTTGGGGCAATCCTGCGGGTTGGATATCGTGTTGGTGATCGACAGTTCCAGCAGCATCGACGCCACTGAACTGGCGCAAATGAAAGCCGCGCTCATCCTGTTCGTCAACGCTTTCTTGCCCGCCACGCCCACCCAGATCGCAATCGTGGAATTCAATACGAGCGCCGCGGTCACGCAGGGTTTCACCTCGGATGTCAGCGCGTTGACCAACGCCATCAACAGCGCACCAAGCGTCAACGCTGGTGGCACGACGCGTTATACAAATTTCGACGATGCGCTCTATGAAGCCAGGATGCTCTTCCCTAATCGTTCGAATCCCGACATGATTGTGTTCTCCTCCGATGGCAACCCCAACCGGCGTGATGGGCATCCCGGTCCGGGGCATGACGGCGTGGTGGATTCCGTCAGCACATCGCAAGCTATGGATTGGGCGATCTATGAAGCCAATGAAGCCAAGAGCGCCGGTATACACATGCTTTCGATCGGGATTGGCAGTGATGTCTCCACCAGCAACTTGGCGATGATCTCCAGCGCTTCGGATGTCATCACCTCGGATTTTGGCAGCCTGGCGGCGGACCTGGCGGCGTTGGCATCCCAACTGTGCGGCGGCACCATCACATCGCATAAGATCCTGGATTTCGACGGTAACCTGGCAACCACTGCCGACCAGGTCACGAGCGGCACGGACGTGGCGGGCTGGGTGTATACAGCCGCTAACGTGATAGGCGGCACGGTAACGCCGACCAGTTCGACCACCGATACGGACGGGGTGGTCACTTTGCCGTTCGATGTCAGCATGCCCGGCGCATTTGCTTCGCTGGATATTCTGGAAACGGTCAAACCAGGGTTTGCATTCCTGGGGGCGACCTGCTCCGATCAGGATGGTCCCAAGACAGTAACGGTAGACATCGACCCGAATGATGGCGTCGGCATCGATGCCATTTCGGTCGAGGCGTTGGATATCGTCACCTGTAATTTCTACAATTATCCCAACCCCGGCACATTGATCATCAAGAAAGTGGTGGTCAATGATAACGGCGGTGAGCTGGAACCGGCTGACTTCAGCTTCTCGGTCAACGGCGGCGCGCCGGTGAGCTTTGAAGGCGATGGGCAAAACGAACTTTCGTTGCCAGCCGGCACCTATAGCGTCACCGAACCGGCTGTCTCCGGTTACACCACCAGCTACGATAATTGCTCCGGTTTGGTCATTCCGTTTGGCGGCAGCGCCATCTGCACCATCACCAATGACGACCAGCCAGCCACGCTGATCGTGAAGAAGATGCTCATCAATGACAACGGCGGTGGACGGCATGTCGACGATTTCACCTTCTCGGTCAACGGCGGCGCACCGGTGGCGTTCGAAGCGGACGGTCAGAACAACCAGACTGTGCCCGCGGGCACCTATACCATCACAGAACCCGCGGTGGACGGCTATTCGACCGGCTATGAGAACTGTTCGGGTGTGGTGATTCCGCCCGGCGGCAGCGCCACCTGCACCATCACCAATGATGACCAGGTCGGCACGCTGATCGTCAAGAAAGTCGTCGTCAACGACGACGGTGGCGCATTGGGGGCGGCTGACTTCAGCTTCTCGGTCAACGGCGGCGCGCCGGTGAGCTTTGAAAGCGATGGGCAGAACGACCTGACCGTCCCCGCCGGGACGTATAGCATCACCGAGCCGGCGGTGGCGGGTTATGCCGCCAGTTATGACAATTGCGCCGACGTGGTGGTGCCCAACGGCGGCAGCGCTACCTGCACCATCACCAACGATGATCAGCCAGCCACGCTGACGCTGGTCAAGACCGTCGTCAACAACAATGGCGGCGGGTTGGATGCAAATGATTTCCCGGCATTCATCGATGGCAACCCGGTTTCTTGGAATACACCGGTCTCGTTACCGGGTGGTGCGACCTATACTGCCAGTGAGACGGTGCAAGCTGGCTACACAGCGGGGGTATGGGGCGGCGATTGCGCCGCGGATGGCACGGTCAGCCTGGCGGTGGGCGATTCGAAGACCTGCACTATCACCAATGATGACCAGGCGGGTACGCTGATCGTCAAGAAAGTCGTCGTCAACGACGACGGCGGCGCATTGGGGGCGGCTGACTTCAGCTTCTCGGTCAACGGCGGCACATCGGTGAGCTTTGAGGGCGACGGGCAGAACGACTTGACGGTAGCCGCCGGCACCTACACCATCACCGAGCCCGCCGTGGCAGGCTATTCCACCAGC
>JABLXM010000129.1 GCA_013177815.1 Anaerolineae bacterium
CCAGATTTTCGAACTTATATGGCATTTTCCCTCAGTGTCTGAATGGTCAGGTCGCAGTCTTCTGCCGTCCGTGCTCGTGGGTGTAGATCATATCAACCCTGATAGAACTTTACAGACAACCGCCACCTGCTCCTCCGTCATGACCGATGAGAACGGCAACGCCAGACCGCGCACTGCCAGGTCCTCCGTCACCGGAAAGTCGCCCGAACGGTAACCGAAGCGCTGCACCATATAGGGTTGCAGGTGGATGGGCGAGAAATACGGTCGTGAAGGGATGCCGGCAGATTCCAGTTGGCACGTCACCATCGTCCGGTCGATGCCGGGCGCCACGCGGATGACATACACGAACCAGCCCATGCGGGTGGTGCTGGCTAGCAGCGCCGGGGCTTCCACCCAGGGGATTTCCGCCAGGCGCTCGCCGTACCAGTCCGCCACCTGCCGGCGTTTCGCCAGCAGGTCGTCCAGGCGGCGCATTTGCGCTGCCCCCAACGCCGAACTCATCTCATCCAGCCGGTAATTGTAGCCCAGGTGGGTGTGGTCCAGCCAGGTGTCGCCCGGGGCGCGTCCCTGGTTGCGCAACGCGCGCATCATTTCGGCGGCGGCGTCATCATCCGTCACGATCATGCCGCCTTCGCCGGTCGTGATCTGCTTGTTGGGGTAGAAGGCGAATACCGCCGTATCACCCAGCCTGCCGGCTTTGCGACCTTTGTATTCCGATCCCAATGCCTCGCACGCATCCTCGATCAACCCCAGCCCCAGCGTGGTTGCCACCGGGCGGATGGCGTCGTACTCCGCCGGCTGCCCGAAGACATCCACCGCCAGGATCGCTTTGAGCGCGCCGCCTTGCGGGGCGCCCTGGCGCGGCAGCCACTTCTTCGCCGTGGATTCACCGGCGGAAAGATCAGCCGCCGCCTGGCGCACCAGTTCGGGGTCGATGTTGCCGCTGACGGGATCGATATCTACGAAGACTGGCACGGCTCCCTCGAACAGCAGCACATTGGTGGATGCCACGAACGAGAACGGCGTTGTGATCACCCGCTCACCGGGCTGGATGCCGGCGGCGCGCACGCACAGGTGCAGCCCGGCTGTGCCGGAATTAACCGCAATGGCGTGCCTGACGCCGATGGCAGCCCGGAATGCGGCTTCGAACGCCTGGATGTTGGGTCCCATGCTCAAACTGGTGCTGCGCAGCACATCGGTGACTGCCTGGATCTCGGCTTCGGTCAGGTCGGGCGATGACATCGGGATTTGATGATCAGCGTGATAGTCCATGTGGTAAATTGTACCATCGGGAAAGGCGGCTGGTACCTTACCGCCCCGGCATCAACCGCGCCAGCCGTTCATCGATGAACCGCTGCGCCGCCGCCGGCGCCTCCTCCAGCGGCACGATCCACTTCTCCTCCCCGTCGCGCGCCTTGAACTCCACCCCGCCGGCTGCCAGCGAACGCTCGCCCACCGTGAGACGCAACGGCAGACCGATCAGATCGGCATCCATGAACTTGACCCCGGCGGATTCCGGGCGGTCGTCGTAGAGCGGTTCCAGCCCGGCTGCGCACAGTTGCCGGCACAACCGTTCCGCCGCCTGCTCCGGCGCGGCAGAGTGCTTGCCGGGCACCACCACCAGGTGCGCCGGGTAGGGCGCCACGCTGGCAGGCAGCATCAGCCCGTTTTCGTCGTGATACTCCTCTGCCACGCATGCCAGCAGCCGTCCCACTCCAATGCCGTAGGAGCCCATCACCACCGGTTTTTGCTCGCCGTTTTCGTTGGTGTACTCGCAACCCAGCGCCTGGCTGTAGCGCGTCCCCAATTTGAAGATATTGCCGACCTCCACCCCGCGTTGGCTGCTCATGGGCTGCCCGCAGTTGGGGCAGGGCGAGCCTTCGCCCGCAGCGGCGATATCGCCGACCAGGTCTGCTGTGAAATCGCGCCCGTAATTGACGTTGCGCAGGTGAAAGCCCGCCTCGTTGGCGCCTGCCACCAGATTGGGCGCCCTGGGGATCAACTCATCCACCACCACCCGCGCGCCGGACAAACCCAGCGGTGAGGCGTAGCCCGGCACGGCGCCCACTGCCTGGATCTCTTCGGCGGTGGCTGGGCGCAGTTCCGCCGCGCCCAGCAGGTTCGCCAGCTTGGTCTCGTTGACCTCCATATCGCCGCGCACCACCGCGAACGCCAGTTCCAGCCGCTCGGCGGGTGCGCCGTCGATGAACTCCTTGATCAGCGCCATCAGGAACACCGCCTTGGCGGTGCGGCTCTTGGGGATCTTGAGGTAGTTTGCCAGGTCTTCGATGCTGGCGGCACCGGGGGTGGCGACCTTTTCCAGCGGCAGCGCATCCTCCGGTTCCGGCATTGGCTTCTGGAAGCGCGCCACCTGGCGGTTGGCGGCGTAGGAGCACGCGCGGCAGAACAGCAGCGTGTCCTCGCCCGCCGGCGTCAGGTACATGTACTCGTGCGCCATCTGCCCGCCCATCATGCCGGTGTCGGATTGCACCGCCACCACCTCCAGCCCGCAGCGCCGGAAGATGCGGAAGTAAGCCTGGTAGTGCGCCTGGTACTGTTGTTCCAACCCTGCGTTGTCGATATCCAATGAATAGCTGTCCAGCATGGTGAACTCGCGCACGCGGATCAACCCGGCGCGCGGGCGCGGGTCGTCGCGCCACTTGGTTTGGATGTGGTAGATCAGCGCCGGCAACTGCCGGTACGAGCGGATCTCGCCGCGCACCAGGCTGGCGACCACTTCCTCGTGCGTCATTGCCAGCACCATGTCGTGACCACTTTTGTCTTTGAAGCGCCCCATCTCGCTGCCGATGGTGTACCAGCGCCCGCTCTCCTGCCACAGGTCAGCCGGGTGCACTACCGGCATCAGCACCTCCTGCCCGTCGATGGCGTTCATCTCTTCGTGCAGGATGGCGGCAATGCGGCTGATGCTGCGCTGCCCCAGCGGCAGCAGGCTGAAGATGCCGGCGCCCAACTGCCGTATGAATCCAGCCCGCAGCAGCAGCCGGTGGCTGGCGATCTCCGCTTCTGCCGGCGGTTCGCGTAATGTCGTTCCAAATGCTCGTGATAGTTTCATGGGTATTATTTTATATGAATTCGACCATAAGCATGCAAGCGCCAGCAATTTTGATAGACCATCCCGGTCGTGAGATCGCTTCCTCTGCGAGGATGCTTTCCCCTGAGGGGACTTCGCGCGATTGCCACCTTTGGCGGCTCGCGAAGTGGGATGGGTGAGATCGCGTCGTCGCTACGCTCCTCGCGAAGTTGGGGGGGTACTGCTGGGTTTGAAAATCGGTCAGACCAGGTACACCAGCCACTCGGAGACGGCGCGGTAGAGCGCCGGCGCCAGCACGTGCCCGCTGCGCTTCATGATCCAGCCCAACAGCAACCCTTGCACTGCCGCGAACGCCAGCCCCAACCACAGCTGGCGGCTCGCGAAGTTGGAGGGTTTACTGCTGGGTTTGAAAATCGGTCAGGCCAGGTACACCAGCCACTCGGAGACGGCGCGGTAGAGCGCCGGCGCCAGCACATGCCCGCTGCGCTTCATGATCCA
Organism: Anaerolineae bacterium; assembly: GCA_013177815.1. Classification (GTDB taxonomy): domain Bacteria; phylum Chloroflexota; class Anaerolineae; order Anaerolineales; family Anaerolineaceae; genus JABLXM01. The sequence continues at coordinate 3,551 of JABLXM010000129.1, forward strand.
GCCCAACAGCAACCCTTGCACTGCCGCGAACGCCAGCCCCAACCACAGCCCCGCCGGGTCCAACAACAGGCGCGGCAGTTGCCACAGGACGAACAACCCGCTGGTGATCAGCCAGCCCCACAGCGGCTTGGCGAACCATTCCAGCCGTGACTGGATATAGCCCCGGAAGACTGTCTCCTCCGCCAGTGCGATCACCAACCAGATTCCCAGCGCGCTCATCTCGCCGGCGTTCAAACCATTGGTCAACTTGAAGATCGCCCCGCGCAAAAAGATCGTCAGGAACACCAGCACCAATCCCAAGCGCATCCCGGCATTGGTGCGGTCGGTGAAACCCGCGCTGCGTGGCGGTTGGCGCCGCACTACCAATGCCAGCAGGAAGACCGCCGCAGCCACCAGCGCCATCACCAGCCGCTGCTGCAGGGAACTTGATGTCTCGCTGGGGTTGACCGCCAGCGGCAAACGCAACTGCCCAGAGAAGAACAAGATGTTGATCAGGAAGATCGCCGCGAACAGGCTCAGCGCAATGACCGCCTCGCGCTGCGGATAGCGATAACCGACCTGCTGCGGTTTCAACCGCTCGACCGTTCCCAAGATCATGCACACTGCAATCACACCCAGCCATTCTGCCAGGTGGGGGATGAAAAGTGTCAGGTCCATCAGCTCTCCGCCTCGCTTTTTTCAGGGATATCCAGCGGCAACGCTTCCTGCTCCAAGTGCAGGTTCACCTTTTCCTCCATGCGGATTTGCCCACGCAGGAAAGCCCCCTCCTCGGTCGAAAATGAGACCACCACTACGTCGCCCCACACCCGCCCGGTGGCGCGGATCTCCAATTTTTCTGCCGTGATGTTGCCCTTGACTGCCCCCGCCACGATGACGGTGTTGGCGCGCAGGTCCGGGCAGTTCACCCGCCCGGTCTCGCCAACCACCAGCAGCCCGCGCAGCGCGATCTCGCCGTCGAAGGTGCCCTCGATCCGCACACCGCCCGTGCCGCGCAGCGCGCCCTTCCAGTTGATGCCGGTGCCCAACACCGAAGTGACCCGCTCGGCGGGTCCCAGGCTGGGCACGGGTTGGGTGGGGGTCTTTCGAAACATAGCGGTCTCCTGCGCTCTCTGGGTGGAGTTATACCATACTTGTTCGCCGTGCATATCGCTATCCGACGAACGATCGGTCGCGCAAGGTCCGCCGCTTGTCGCTCGTGGCACCCGCTGCACGCTGTAAGCCGCACCGTTTTTCGTGTACAATGACCCTATCCCACCTGAGCGGAGGCAACCATGCTGCAAGAAGTGGTCATCATCGACGCGGTGCGCACGCCTATCGGCGCGCTGGGCGGCGCGCTGGCGTCTGTCCGTCCGGACGACCTGGCGGCGCACGCCATCCGTGCGCTGCTGGCGCGTGTTGGCGCGCCGGACCTGCCAATCGAAGAGGTTTACCTGGGCTGTGCCAACCAGGCTGGCGAGGATAACCGCAACGTCGCCCGCATGGCTGCCCTGCTGGCTGGGCTGCCGGTGGAAGTGGCGGGTGTGACCCTCAACCGCTTGTGCGCTTCGGGTTTGACCGCGGTCAACATGGCGGCGCGCGCCATCGCGCTGGAGGAGGGCGAGATCTACATCGCCGGCGGGGTGGAGAGTATGTCGCGCGCGCCTTACGCGCTGCCGAAGGCGGAAAGCGGCTATCCTTTTGGCAACCTGACCGCCTACGACACTGCCCTGGGTTGGCGCTTCCCCAATCCGCACCTGCGGGACTTATACGGTAATGAAGCTATGGGTGAGACTGCCGAGAACATCGCTGATCAGAGCGGTATCACCCGCCAGCAGCAGGATGCCTACGCCGTCCAATCACACCGCCGCGCCATCGACGCCATCGATGGTCGGCGCTTTGCCGAAGAGATCGCGCCGGTCAGCGTGCCGCAGCGCAAGGGCGACCCGCTGCTCGTGGCTGTCGATGAGCGCCCGCGCCGCGATACCAGCCTGGAATCGCTGGCGCGGCTCAAACCGGCGTTCCGGCAGGGCGGTAGCGTCACCGCCGGCAATTCCTCCGGCATGAACGACGGTGCCGCCGCAGTGCTGTTGATGAGCCGTTCGCGGGCGCAGCAACTGGGGTTGAAACCACTGGCGCGCTGGTGCGGCTCCGCCGCCGCCGGCGTGCCGCCGCGCGTCATGGGTTTGGGACCCATCCCTGCCACGCGCAAGCTGCTGGCGCGCCATGCGTTGCAGCCGGGTGACCTCGATCTCTTCGAGTTGAACGAAGCCTTCGCCGTTCAGGCACTGGCGGTTCTGCGCGAACTGGGCATCTCCGAGGCGATCACCAACGTCAACGGCGGCGCCATTGCGCTGGGTCACCCGCTGGGCTGCTCTGGCGCGCGCATCCTGACTACCTTGCTGCATGAGCTGCGCCGCCGCACGGACCAAAGTGGCAAGGCGTTGCGGGGCGTTGCGGCTTTGTGCGTGGGTGTGGGGCAGGGTGAAGCCACCTTGCTGGAAAGCCTGCCATGAAAGCCCTGGTGACCGGTGCAACCGGCTTCATCGGCTCACGGGTGGCGCGGGCGCTGCTCAAAGCCGGTCACAGCGTGCGTGCGCTGCATCGCCCAACCTCGTCGTTACGTATGTTGGACGGGCTGCCGGTCGAGTTGGTGGTGGGCGACCTGACCAACCCGGCGAGTTTGGATGCCGCCGCTGCAGGCATGGATGTGGTCTTCCACACTGCCGCCATGCTTTCGGGTAGCCGCGGCGATCTCAAGCGCATGACCGCCGTCACCGTGGCGGGCACGCGCGCGGTGCTGATGGCGGCGCGCCAGGCAGGCGTGAAGCGCGTGGTCCACACCAGTACCGTCTCTGCACTGGGCATCCCCGATGCGCTCGAAGCCTCCGGGTTGATGGACGAGAACCACACCTGGAACTATAAACCCGAGCGCTGGGTGTACGGCTATACCAAATACCTGGCGGAACTGGAGGTGCAGCGCGCGGTGGCAGCAGGCTTGGACGTGGTCATCGTCAACCCCAGCCTGGTCTTTGGTCCGGGCGATGTCTACCGCATGACCGCCTCGCTGGTGGTGCAGGTTGCCAATGGTCGTTTGCCGGTCTGCACCGCCGGCGGGCTCAACGTGGTGCATATCGATGATGTGGTGGCAGGGCACCTGGCGGCAATGGAGCGCGGCAAGACTGGCGAGCGCTATATTCTGGGCGGGCAGAACGTCTCGCTGCCCTGGCTGGTCAAACAAATTGCTGCCATCGCCGGGACGCCGGCGCCGCTGCCGTTGCCAGCCGGGCTGGTGCGCGCGTTGGCGGGTGCCGCTCAGGTCGCGCAGCCTTTCGTTCCCCTGTCTCTGGATATTCTATATCTGGCGGGGTATTACTTCTATTATGACGTTGGCAAAGCCCAGCGCGAACTGCGCTTGCCGGCGCCGCGCCCGGCGCTGGATGCAATCCAGGATGCCTATGACTGGTTCTGCGAGATGGGCGCCATCACGCGTCGTAAATGCGACGACGCGCCCGAAGATAAAGGGGAGAAAAAGGACAGGCGTCCGCCGGGCGAAGGCGATTAAACCTCAGGCGGATCTGTGGGGGCGTTCAGGCGCGCCCAGGTTTCGTCATCCTGTAGCGTAATCACCCGAAAGGATTCGGCGTACTGCATTTCCTTGCCGCGCGCGGCTTCAGCCGCCCACTCGCGGATCATATCACCGGGGTCCCAATCGCGCATCTGGCTCTTGTGGGCGCACAGCGCCTCGATCTTGACATCGATCGTTTCATCGATGGAAATGAAAACTTCATGCTGCGAACGCCCGGTGAGGTAGACCTTGCGCACTTTGTGGGGGTGCAAGCCTTCCTCTGCCAGTTCGGGGAAGACCAGCGGTTGCCCAATTGCCGGAAAGACTGCATCGATGGCTGCCGTAGCCGCGGCGCGATGATCCGGGTGGTTGATGTAGGTGTCGCCGGTGATGACCACCGTGGGGTCCCCGCTCATCACCACTTCGGGGCGCAGCCGGCGCAATTCGCGCACCAATTTCTTGCGCAGCGCCAGCGTGTTTTCCAGCAACCCATCCGGCTCGTCCAGGAAGACCACCTCGGCGGCGCCGGCGAGGCGCGCGGCGGCGTGTGACTCTTCCTTGCGGATATCGGCGGCGCGGGCGCGCGTCATGCCTGGCTCGTCGATGCCGGCATCGCCGCTGGTGCACAGGATGTAGCTCACCCGGCAGCCGGCGCGCGCCCAGCGCGCCAGCGTCCCGGCGCAGGTGAACTCGATATCGTCCGGGTGCGCCATGATCGCCACGACGGAAGCGGGGATATAGGTCATTGCGGACCGCCAGCCAGCACCGCCGGCAGGTAGGCGTACCATTCCGCTGCCCGCACCACGTCATCCAGCGGCACACGTTCGTCGATCATGTGCGCCGTCTTCTCGTCGCCGGGTCCCAGCCCAATCGCAGGGATGCCCGCTTTGCCCGCCCAGTAGGTGCCGTTGGTGGAGAAATCCCAGGTGCCCAACGGGAGCGACTCGCCCCACAACTCATGGGTGGCGCGCTGACCTGCCTGCACCAGCGGGTGGTTGTCCTCCAGCAGCCAGGCGGGGTAGTACTTGCTCACCGGGAAGACGAAGCCGGTATAGGAGGGTTCGTCGTAAAACAACTCCTGCACCTGGATCTCTTCCCGCAGGTAATCCGGGATCAAGCCCCTTACCTGTGCGATCACCTCGTCGTGCGGCTCGTTCAGCGTAATGCGCCGGTCGAGGAAGATGGTGAACTGGTCCGGCACGGCGTTGAGTGAAGCCGTGCGGGCTGCCACATCCGTCACCGCGATGGAGGAGTGTCCCAACACCGGATGGCTGCCCATCCCCAGCCGGAAACGCCGGTCCAACTCGCGGATGGACGTGATGATCGGGTTCATCTTGTAGACCGCGTTGTCGCCCAGGTAATGCGAAGCGGCGTGGGCGGAGCGACCGGCGGCGATGATCTTCAGTTCCACCCGTCCCTTGTGCCCGCGATAAACGCCCATTTTTGTCGGCTCGCCGATCACCACCAGATCCGGGCGCACTTTGGGGTCGGCGTCCACGAAGGCGTTGGGCGCAATGCCATCGCACCATTCCTCCATGTTGCCGAAGTAGTAGACCGTGTAGCCCTCCAGCAAACCCAGGTCGCGCGCGATCGCCAGACCGTGCACCATCCCGGGTGTGCTGCCCTTCTCATCGCAAGCGCCACGCGCGTACAGCATGCCGTTCTCAACTTTGCCTTCGAAGGGATCCCATTCCCAATCATCCGGGTCGCCGATGCCGACCGTATCGATGTGTGAATCGTACAAGAGCACCCGGGGTCCATCGCCAATGCGCCCCAGGGTGTTGCCCATTTTGTCGAAGCGCACCTCATCGTAGCCTAGTTTGCGCATCTCAGCCTGGATGCGTTCGCCCACTGCGCCGATCTGTGAGTCCATCGATGGGATGGCGCAAATCTCGCGCATGAACTGAATGATCTCATCGCGGCGCGTTGCGACCCGCTGTTTGATCTCTGAGATGGCTTCCATAATCATTCCTCTTTCGGAAAAATATCGCGTTACGTCATCACCCGGTGATAATCACAAGTACCGATGACATCAGCAGTGCTGGGATGATCGCTGCAAAGGTCAATTATATGTCATTTATACGCCCGGGCTGGGTAAAAATCGAATAAAAATGGCATCGCCGCA
>JABLXM010000013.1 GCA_013177815.1 Anaerolineae bacterium
AATTGTATTTGCGGGCTTCGAAGCACAACTGGGCGATCTGATCCTGGGTGGCGTCGGGTTTGAGCAGGGTGTGGTCGATCATACCCGCCAGCGCATGGTCATCCGGGATGACGCCCAGGGTGGAGGACAGGCGTTCGGCGCCGGCGCTGACCACGTTGCCGGCATCATCGAAGCAGGTGTGCACGCAAACCGTGTCGCTGCAACCATAGGTGCAGTAGGCGGCTTCGGGATGCCCGGCGCGCTGTTTGTGCTCCACCATGGCTGCCAGCACCTCGCGAGTGATGACTTCCACCAATTGTTCGACGGTTTTTGGGTCAAAATCCATATGCGCCTCTACTTCATGGTCAGTTTTTCGATCGCCTTGATCTTTTCGACCCGGCGGGTGTGACGACCGCCGCCAAACTCGGTCGCCAGCCAGGTCTGAACGATCTGTTTGGCGAGGTTGGCGCCGATCAGACCGGCGCCCAGGGTGAGCAGGTTGGCGTCGTTGTGCTCGCGGCTGTTGAGGGCGGAGGAGAGGTCATACGCCATACCGGCGCGCACGCCGGGCACTTTGTTGGCAGCCATGCAGGAGCCAATGCCGGCGCCATCGATCATGATGCCGCGCCAGGCTGTGCCGTTGCCCACCAGTTTGGCGACCTCGAACGCCAGGTCGGGGTAATCGACCGCGTCCTGGCTGTGCGTGCCGACGTCCTGCACCGCGTACCCCTGCGCGATCAGATCGGTTTTGAGCAATTCCTTGAGTTCGTAGCCGCCGTGATCCGCGCCGATGGCGACCGAACGGTTGGCGTTGGGGAATGGCGCAGCGGCAGCAGGCTGTGGGGCAGCCGCAGCGGGGGCTGGTGGCGCTGCAACGGGCGCGCCGGCGTTCATTCCCAGCGTTTGCCGCACGACCTTTTCCACCATCGCGCGCAGTTGATCATCGTTTACGGGTAGCGTCATGGATGTCCTTTCGTCACATTACAACTGGTAATGACCACATGACGTCCATATCATAGCACGATTCAAAACCAGAGTCAATAGGGATACATCGCGAACAAGTGGAGGATGCGGAAAAACCGGGCATCCATCGCGCTGCGCGAAATTCCTGTCGCCAAACCGTAACCCTCCGAAGATTCCATACTTTCGGAGGGTTACGGTCCACTGCCAACCACCCGCATCATCACCTTCCTCGTCTGCCCACTGCATTTACTGGCTGCCGGGCAGGTGCGATTGAAACCAGTGATTCGGGTGGTCACATCATTCAAACTGTGATGAACTGGATAATGCCCATCGCCGCGCTTGAACCGTCACCATAGGTTTGCACGGGCGCAGCGCAGCGATCTCCCGTAAAGTAGAAAAGAGACACCTGACCTGGTCGACTTTTCTCTTTTTACTTTACTGGACACGCCTCTCCATGATTTACGATCCTCCTCATCGACTTTCTATCTCGTCGATGCCGGCTATTGATCGCACGGGAATTCCGGATTGCCCGTCCAGGTGTGCCCGCAAAACGCGCAACATTCTGCATCGTCGATGAAGGTGTAATTCGGGTAGTCTGAGCAGGTGCAGGGCGGGGGCGGCACCTCCGTTGGAGGATCGACCACGCGCACTGTGGTGGGCGTCGGCGCGGGCACCGCGCAACCGCCCGGCTCATTGCCGGTCGGCGTAAAACCGTAAGCCAGGCGGCAAGTGTTATCGACCAGGTACAGGGCTTTCAGGGGGTAATCCGTTACGCCGCTGATGGGCGAACCGGCTTCGCCGAGGGTGAAGGTATCGTTGTAATCGAATTTCGTCGGGTCGCTGACACCGGCATCCGCCCAACCGTTCCACATGAACGTCGCCTGGTTCTCGAGCAGGGATTTCTTGATCGCCAATTGCATCACGTTGGGGTCCGCGGGGTCCACCCGCTTCCAGGCGGCATCCGGGTCCGCCAGGTTGTCAGGGGAGAACAGCACCTGTTCGTAACTGTCGCCGGAATATCCAGGCGCGTCCGCCAGGATCGGGCGGCGACCGCCCACGTCGTTGTTGGTGTCCCGGTAAACCGACACGTTGTCGATGTTCCACGCGCTGTTGCCGTCACCCAGCGCCCACAGCAGCAGGTCGCCGCGACCGTCCTTGTCGAAGTCCAACTCGACGCCGTAGTGCGCGGCGAGCATGTTGCCTTCCGGGTTGACCCCGCTCATTTCCAGGATGAAGTAGAAGAAATTCGCGTCGGATGTGATCTCTTCACGCAGCAGGTCGACATCCGGGCGGTAGAGCATCTCCATGGCGGTGAATGGGCGCTCAAGCAGAATCTGGTTGAGGTAGTCGCCGCCGTAGGCGCGCTTTTGGCTTGCCATATTGGAGGAATCGGTGTCCATCCACCACTGCGTCACCCACCCCGGTTCTCCGGGAATGATGACGTGTTTGATCTCGACCGTTGCCGTGGGTTCTGCGGTGGCAACCTCGGTGGTAGTCGCTTCGACCGCCGTCACCTCGGTGGCTGTCGCCGACAGCGATGCTTTGAAGGCTTCCAGGGTTTGTTCCATGTAAATTGCCTGAAGTGTTTGCTGTGCGCTGCTTTCATCGGCGCTTCCAAAGGACAGATTGCAGGCAAGTGTGACCAACAACATTAATACACCAAAGATAAGTAGTCTCCGCTTTTCATGCAGCATGGCTTTCACCCTCCAATCCGTTCACGCTTCGATAGATCGATCCACGAATAACCTTAACCATCATTATAGCAAATTTAGGTATTGAAGATCGTTTTAGGTGACTGCATGCCCTTTGCGCACCTGTCGGCGCGGACGTGGGTGCACTTCCCGTCGCCAAATTGGAACCCCTCCGAAGATTCCTAACCTTCGGAGGGTTCTGATCAATTGCAAATCAGCCGTCGCTGCACCATCCTTGCCCACGAAGCACTCCCGCAAGGAGGGCGATCACCCCCACAGCGGGAAAGGGACACCTGATCTGATCGACTTTTTTCTCTTCACTTAATTCACGCTTCCTCCGCGTCCTCTCTGAACTCTGTGAGGGGTTCTCCCCATGTTATGGGATTGTCACACCGTGCGGCTAGCGGGTCAATTTGGCGAAGTAACGGTAACGGTCGCCGCGATAGACGATCTTGACGAACTCGATCACACGGCGATACTGCGAGTAGGTGGTGCGCTCGCTGAGCAGCAGCGGACTTCCGGGCGCGATGCCCAGCAGCGAGGCTTCACGCGGGGTGGCGAGTGCCACCTCCAGCGTTTCATCGGCTTCGGTGGGGATGAGATGGAACTTCTCCTGCAGGATGCGGTAGATCGAGCCCTGGGTTTCCACCTCTGCCGGGGTGATGGTCTGCCCGGGCGGCAGGACGGTGTAGGAGGTTTGCAAGCCCATCGGGATGTTATCGCCCAGGCGCAGGCGCTCCAGGTAGAGCACTTCCTGCGCGGAGGCTTCCAGTTCCAGCCGCTGGCGGATCTTTTCCGGTGGCTGGCGCATATCGATCGCCAGGATCTGTTGCCCCGGCTCCAGCCCGCGCTGTTTCATATCCTCGCTGAAGCTGGTCAACTCGGAGATGCCTTTTTGCAGTTTTTGCGGTGAGACGAAAGTGCCGCGTCCGTGCTCGCGGTACAGGTAGCCCTGCCGCATCAGCAGTTCGATTGCCTGGCGGATAGTGGTGCGGCTGACGCCGTAGAGTTCCTCCAACTGGCGTTCGGAGGGGATGGGCTGGTTGGGCTGATATTCGCCGCCTGCGATGCGCTCGCGCAGGATGCTGGCGAGCTGGTAATAGCGCGGGGTGAAATCGTAAGGATCGATGACGTCTGGCATGTCGGTTCCTGGTCTGTGGTAATGACCAGTTAGATTATGGCGGATTATGGGGCTGGCGTCAAGTGCAGAAAGCCCGGCTGAGCCGGCGGCGTGGAGCAAACCATGTGTGTGGGCAGGTCAGCCGGCGGCGGTGTCCATCAGGAACTCGACATCCGCCAGGTAGAGCGCGCCGCTCTCCGACGGAAAGACGAGTGTCAGGCTGGTGATGGCGCCCAGCTCCACGTCCTTGAAATCGCTCAGGGGGATACGCAACGAACTGAGTTGCAGCGGGACCCCGCTCCAACCATACGACTGCGACGGCAAGCTGTGAAGCGGCACCGGCGTGCGCAAGGTCACTTCGGCGAGATTGCCCTCGGCATCGCGCATGCGCAGGATGACATCGGTCTGGGTCTGCCGGTTGCGGGCATCGGTCAGGTCCGGCGCCAGGCGCAGGCTCAGGCGGTCATAGGCGCCGGCGTCGAACGGGTCGGGGCTGAAGGTGAACTGCAAGGCAGCATTCGGCGCATCCCATGCCAGGTGCGTGACCGCCGGCTTCCCCGGCAGAACATACTCACCCGCTGCCAGGGTGGGATGACAATCCTCCCCCAGGGCGCAATTCATGCTTTCCAGCCGGATGCGGCTTTGCAACACGCCCGGCAATTGCAGTTCCTGCGCGCCCAGCACCACCGCCCGTTGCTGGGGTGGCAGCAGTTGGCTTTCCAGTACCGCAGCGCCGTAACGTTCGCTCACCGCCGGTGCGCTCGGGTCGAAGGGCAGGAAGGGTTCATTCGCGTTCGGCGTCAGCACGGCGCGGGCGAAGGCGGTGGCGTAATCCACCAGGAATGATTGCACCTGCGCCTGCGGGAGGATATTCCTGCCTTGGGTGCACTTCTCATTGTTCAATTTTCGAGCGCCATCGTCCTTCATTTCCAGCAGACCGTTGAAGTAGTTGTGATTGGCAAAGCCCAACATGGCAGCAGCGCCGGGCTGCGTGCGGGCGGTATCCTGTACCGCGTGCTCGAAGAACGCCTGACTCTGCCAGTCGCTCAGGTCGCCGTCGCACGAGGGGGTCAGGACGGCGAACGGCAGGTCGGGCGGCACCTGGAATAGCATCTCGTTGGCGGGCGCGATCATCAACACCCCCGCAACGCCTTCCAGGTTCTGCGCCAGCGCCAGCACATTCTGCCCGCCGCGCGAGTGACCGATCAACACGACCCGCTCGAAGTCCAGTTTGCCGCTCAGGTCCACGCCAAAGGGCTGTCCGCCGCCGTTGTTGGCTTCTGCCAGGGCAGCCAGGTGCTGCTGGGCGATCTGCGGGACGAACGACACATCCAGCGGGGCTGCCGGGTTGTCGTAAAGGGCGGAATATTCCTGCGGCGCCAGGTAGCCTTCGTTGACGTCGATGGAGACCGCCGCGATGCCCTGTTCGGCGAGCGCAGCCGCCAGGGCGGCGAAGCCGAGGTCGTAGCGCACCTCGCGGGTGCCGGGCGGGCAGAACCATGTCCCCAGCGAGGGCGAGGCGATCTGGGCGAAATGCGGTTCGCAGATGGTCTTGTCGCGCCCGTGCAGGATGAGGGCGAGTGGGAAGGGACCGTCACCTTCGGGCAGGCTGAAGATGCCTTTCAGTTCCAGCGGGCGGGTGGCAAGCGCCGCCGGGAGATCGGCTGCCTGGTTTTCCGGCAGGCTGAGGGTGGTATAGCCGAGGTGATAGGACTGGGGAACGGCGGCGCCCTCCGGGAGGTATGCCAGTTCCGTCAGCGCCGGCGCGGCGGGTTCGACCGGGATGAAAGTCAGCGAATCGACCACGCCCTGCAGGTCGGGGGAGAGCGCTTCCCAACGCTCATCCGGCGCGGCAGTCATCAGGTAGACGTACTGTGATTCGGAAGCGAACAGCATGACCTGACCGGTGCCGCCGGCATCCTTGACCGGGAAGGTGAACGTGAAGGCGGAGCCGGACAGCCCGCTCTCGGTGCGGATGGGTTGGCTTTCACCCAGTTCAAAGCCGAACGCGGCGCGGTCCTGGCGCAGGTAGTCCAACATGCTATCGGCGGTCAGCGGCGGCGTCAGCACCCCGCCGCCCAGGCGGATGAAGGCACCATAGGCGCCGTAGTCGGCGGCTGCCAGCAGGATGGAACGCGCATCCTGCCATTGCGCGCTCATGGGGGGGATGACCGGGTTGACGAAATAGGACTGCGGCAGGGTGAGCGCGAAACCGCCGGCGGGAACCGGATAGGGCGGCGCGACCGGCACGGCTTCGGTGAGCGCGGCGGTGGGGGTCGTGACGATGATGGGCGTGCGGGACGGGGTTGCGATTGAGGGCGACGCGCTAGGCGTGCAAGCTGCCAGCATCAGCAGGAACAGAAGAACGAAAGTCTTTTTAGGCATGGGATTCGCCTCCACCGGGTGTGTACAGGAAAATAGTATCACAAATTGGGGTGGGGGTGAATCGCAGTGCCCGTAGGGCAAGCCCCGAACCCATAAAGCAGATTTTCTGATTGACCATGGTGTTTATGGCGTTTCAAAATTGGGGGTAAGGTGTCAGTGTCCATAGATCCTGCACAGGCGCAACGCAGAGTTCTTTAACATTTTTTTCGTGGTTCGAATGATACGGACGGCTGTCGTTGGCGCTGGCGAGGGTGGCGAAGAACCTGGAGAACGATTGACCAGAACCCTCCGAAGGTTTGGAACCTTCGGAGGGTTCTGGCTGGGACATCCACAAGGATCGCCCCGAAATCATCCATCAAACAACGTGCTAATTGGTTGTGTTGTTGTAGAACCAGTTGTAGGCGTAATAGCCGGGGAACGCCCCACCGCTGCCATCCATGCGGATGGCGATCTGGTAGGCGCCCGCCATTGCCGCCGGCAGGCTGAATTCCAATGTCTGTGCGCCGCCAGCGCCCGAATCGAAGGTGGCAACCTCGACCCCGCCAAGCGCCTTGGTGCCGTAGGCGCCCATGCGCACGGTGAAGGTGGTGCTGGGCGGCAGGTTGTTGGTCATGATGGTCACATTGGTATCACGCGCGACCGATTTGACGTTGAAGGTGGGGTAGCCGCCGTAGGCAGGCAACGGCACCGGGGTTTCGCCGGGAACGATCGTCGCCGCCGGCACGGCGGTCGCTACCGGCACCGCCACGCCTGTGGTGGAATTGTTATAGAACCAGTTGTAGGCAAAGTAGCCGTTGGTTGCCTCCATGCGGATGGCAATCTGGTAAGAACCCGCCAGCGCCGCCGGGATGCTGTATTCCAACGTCTGCGCCGCCGTGGTGCCGGAATTGAAGCTGCCAACCTCGATGCCGCCAACGCCCTTGCTGCCATAGGCGCCCATGCGCACGGTAAAATCCGAATTGGGCGGCAGGTTGTTGGTCAGGACCTGCACCTTGACATTGCGCTCGACTTCCTGGATGCTGAAGGTTGGGTAACCGCTGTAGCCGGGGATGACCACGCCGCTGCTGGGGTTGTTATAGAACCAGTTGTAAGCGAAATAGCCGGAGGCTGATTCCATACGGATGGCGATCTGGTAAGAACCCACCAGCGCCGCCGGGATGTTGAAGGTGGCGGCAAAGACCCCACCCGCCCCGGAGTTCAACGTTCCCACCACAGTGCCGCCAACGCCTTTGGTGCCGTAGGCGCCCATGCGCACGGTGAAATCGGTGTTGGCGGGGAAGTCATTGGTCTTGACCGAGACGCTGGTATCCTTGACTACATCCGTGATGCTGAAGGTGGGCACATGCACATAGGTTGGCAGCGGCGTGCCGACGCTGGCATCGTTATAGAACCAACTATAGGTATAATACCCGCCGACGCCATCCATGCGCAGGGCGATCTGATAACTGCCTTTGAGTGCCTCGGGGATGTTGAAGGTGGCAGAGAACGAACCGCCCGCGCCCGAATTGAGCGTGCCAACCACGATGCCGCCGATGCCCAGCGTGCCATAGGCACCCATGCGGACGGTGAAATCGGTATTGGCGGGGAAGTTGTAGGTCACCACCGTCACCGAGGTGTCGGTCACGACGGATGTGATGGTGAAGGTGGGCGCGCTGGCGGCGAATGCCACCCGGGGCGCCGGCACCAGAGCCACCAGCAACAAAACCAGGATGACCGCCATTTGCGCAAACCTTCCTAACACCTTGTTCTTCTTCATGGTTCCCTCCACACTCCATAATTGGAGAAAATTCGTATAAATAGTATACCCAAATCCAGACTTATTTCAAGGCGGCAAGTTTTATGCCATCTTGGCTCTATTCCAGCCGATTCGGACCTCAACGATTGATGCGCGGTGACAGCCAGAAGGCGCGGTCTTCGGTGGAAGCGCCGTTGTTCTGCACCACCAGCATCAGGGCGACATCCTTGCCCGCCAGCGAACTGAGATTGACGTTGATGTGGGTATATTTGCCTTCGGATACTTCGGTCCAACTGCCGAGGTTCTGCACCGGTCCGCCATCTGCCGAGTAGTTCAACTGGAACATGATGTTGCACGCCGGGCTGCCATCCAGGCAGCCGACCAGCGCGCTGAAGGTGTCGCCGGATTGGATGCTGATCTCCGGGTAGGTGCCCTGGATGAACCCGCCCGCGCCATTGCTGGGGATGGTTATCAACGCCGGTTCGTCGTCCTGGTAGCCGCCTTCGAGCTTAGGGGCGCTGGCGTAGGTGATGGAACCGTTGGTGAAGTTCTGTCCGCCGCTGGGGCATGCCAGCGTACCTGCCGTGCTGCGCCATTCCGCCGAACAGTAGTTAGCCACCAGGTCGAACTCATCGCCCGGGATCAAGGTCGGCGAGCCTTTGACGACTTTGATATCCACCCAGAAGGCTTTATCGGCATGGATGCCCCAGCCAAAAAGCACGCCGGTGGATGAGCGCAACTGCCAGTTGCCGCGGTAGCTGCCGGTCTCTGACGGCGCCGTCAACGATACCGAGAGGTCCACCGTCTGACCGGGGTTGACCACCGTCCCCATGCCGATGACATCGGGGGCGTTCATCTTGGCGCCGCTGACATAAACCAGCGCGTAATCGGTCGTCCAGGCGCAGGTGCCGGCGTTCTTCAAGCGCCAGCTCTTGGTGAAGGCGGCGTTGGGCGCGAAGGTGGTGCCATCCGGCACGGTCACATCCGCCACGAACTGCACCTGGTTGCAGGGTGTGGGCACTTTGGTGGCAGTGTTGACCACCGTGACCTGGATGGTGGGCACAAGCGTGCTGGTCGAAGATGCCAGCAATGTGGCGGTGTTGCCGGGGGTGGGCGTCATGGTGGGCGGCGGCGTTTCGGTGGGGAGGGACGTCTCGCTGGGCAGCGGCGTGGCGCTTGCCAGCGCCGCCTGCGTCAGCTCTGCAATCATGGTGGTGATGGCATTTTGGGTCATTTGCGCATTGACCGTGGCGGCGACCGCAGTTGCCATTGCGCCAAGCTCTGCGGTGGGCGCCGGCGGCAAGATCTGGGGTACGCAAGCTGCCAAGAGCAACGTCAACGCGAGGGTCATGGATAGGATGCGTTTGGATTTCATCGATATTCTCCTCCAGGTCAACATGCTTTAAACGCTGACCCATACGTATTTGTTCCCTTAAGGTAATATGAGTATACAACTATTTCGTTTTACTGGCGAGAGGATGGTTTTGGCGTCGAAAAATAAATATTTGATGAAAGAATTGCGCCGGTAACCCGATTGACTTTTCACTTTCGCATGTATACAATATTATTCATAGTGGGAGGGGCTTGTGATTTAAACCGTTCACGTTTTGCTCAAGGAGGAGACCCCATGCGTTTAAAAATAAATTTTTTGATTGCGATTGTGATATTGTGCATGGCAGCGTTGGCGTGTAATTTCACCAGCCCCAGCAGCGGGGGTGACACAGGGTTGGAAGAGACACGCATTGCCCTGGCGATCCAGCAGACCAGTATTGCCATCCAGCAGATGACGCTCGCCGCGCCGACCGTGCCCCCACCCGCTGCCACGGCTGTTCCACCGACGGAAGCGCCGCCGACGGTGGTTGCCCCCACCATCGCGCCGCCTGAACCGACGCCGGTGAATATCAACGCGCGCATCAAAGCTTCCAATATCCTAATCTTCGAGGACATTATGGGCTATCCGCGCGCAGGGATGCCGGTGGTGAACGAAACCATCAACTTGATGAACTTCTCGGGCGGTAAGATCATCAACGCCGGCGACGCGTTGGGGACCTTCAAGTCGCACGCCAACTCTGCCACCAAGTGGGACCTGATCATCATCGCCACCGAAGTGCGCTCCGCCTTCCAGGGTGAGATGTTCGAGTTGATCTACGACCACATCAACCGCGGCGGGGCGGTCATCATCGAAGCCTGGCACATCGACCAGATTTCCTCCGGTAAGATCGCGCCCATCCTCAGCAAGTGCGGCGTGGCGCTGCAGAAAGAATGGCCCCGCGACCTGACGGATTTCGACCCTTATGATTTCTCGGTCTACTGGCTGGATCAATTCCATCCGCTGCTCACCACCCCAAACACCGTCGAACCGCCGGCTTACCCCAACGTGGGCGGTTTCATGTGGGACGTGGATGCTGGCGACCTGCTCAAACTGAGCACAGGCGGGGACGCCGTGCTGGTGGGCGGGCTGTTCCCTAACCGCAAGTCGGATTACGGCGTGCTGACGGTATGCCACGGCGGGAAGATGGTCATTCAGACTTTCTCCTCGCACGATTACAAATGGTCGGTCGTACAGCCACTGTGGGAAAACTACATCACCTACACGCTGACCAATTATTACAATTCCAACCCGTAACGCGATCTTTCCTTTCAACCAATAAAATCGCCCCGCCTGGTTGCAGACGGGGCATGTTTGGCGTCTTCTCTTCAGGAAGATTGCAAATGCTAGCGGACGTAATCCCAGGGGTTCACGAACTGCCCCAGGTAGCGGATCTCGAAATGCAGGTGAGGTCCGGTGGAGTTGCCGGTGGAGCCGACCTGACCGATGCTTTCGCCCTTGACCACGCTCTGCCCGCAGCCGACGAAGATGGCGTAAAGGTGGGCATAGAGGGTATGAAAGCCGTTGCCGTGGTCGATCATGATCATATTGCCGTAACCGCCCCCAATTGCTCCGGCGTATACCACCACGCCCGAGTCGGCAGCGTAGACCGGCGCGCCGGTCGGTCCGGCGATATCGATACCCAGGTGCCCGGACCAAAAATCATTGCCGGACAGGTAGTGGTTCATGGAGGGCCATAGGAAGAACCCGGTACCGTATAGACCGCCTTCGGGGATGGTGCAACCGCCCGGACCAGAGATGGTTTGGGTTGCGCCGGCACCCGGTCGCCAGACCGTCGGAACCACCCACTGTTGGTTTTCGCGCCAGCCGCCGGGCACCATCACGTAGGTATCCGGTGCGATCTCGGGGTTGGTGATATCCAAATTGTTGCCGGGCCAGGAGATGATGGTTTGGGCATCCACCTTATACTCCTGAGCGATCTTTTCGATGGTATCCCCCTCCTTCCAATGGTAGAAGATGCCATCGGTCGGCGGGATGCGCAGGGTTTGATCGACCGAGAGCATGTTGGGGTTGTCGTTGAGGATGTCGTAGTTCGCCCACAGGATGGTCTCGGGCTTGAGGTTGTATTCCTGCGAAATCGAAAAGACCGAATCGCCCGCCTGGACGGTGTACTCGCTGGCTTTGGAGCGCGAGCGGTTGGGGATGGTGGTGTAGGCGTTTGCCAGTCGGGTGATGGTGGAGATGCTGCCGGGCAGCGTCAATTCCGGCAGCGCGATGTTGGGCAGCGCGGCAGGTGTGGGCGCCTCGATCACTTCGGCTTCGACTACGGGCGATCCTTCCCTATTGGACGCGTTGCCGCCCGGCAAGAACGGGTTGCGCGTGATCAAAAAGAATACTGCCACCGCCACCATGACGGTGGTCACCCCCCACGACGATCCTGAAAGCCACGCCGGCAGGCGGTCTTGCCTGCGCTGAGCGTCTTTTTTCGTGGGTTTGTTCAAGCTCACATTTCCTCCGTCAAGGTCTCCAGTAACTCGAGATTGTTCTTGGTTTTGAGCATGCGCTGCAAGATGGCTTCGGTTGCAACCGACATATCCAAGCCGGCGCCTTGTGGTGGCGAGCCGATCATTTGTAGGTACATGCGGCGCATCAGCCAAACGCGCGGCAGGATATCCGGACCCAGCAGCAATTCCTCCCGCCGGGTGGACGAGCGTTCGATATCAATGGCGGGGAAGATGCGGCGCTCTTGCAGCTTGCGCGAGAGGTGCAGTTCCATGTTGCCGGTGCCTTTGAATTCTTCATACACCACGTCATCCAGGCGCGAGCCGGTGTCGATGAGCGCGGTAGCGATGATGGTCAGCGACCCGCCCTCCTCCAGGTTGCGCGCGGCGCCGAAGAAGCGTTTGGGTGGGTAGAGCGCCGAGGGGTCCATACCGCCCGAGAGGGTGCGCCCGGAGGGGTTGACCACCAGGTTATAGGCGCGCGCCAGGCGCGTCAGCGAGTCCATCAGGATAACCACGTCGCGACCGACCTCCACCAGGCGTTTGGCGCGTTCCAGGGCGATCTCGGCTGTGCGCACGTGCGAAGAGACCGGTTCATCGAAGGTGGATGCCACTACCTGGGCATCCACCGAGCGGTCCATATCGGTCACTTCCTCCGGTCGTTCGCCGATGAGTGCGATGATGAGGTGCGTTTCGGGGTTGCGGGTGGAGATGGCGTTCGCCAGGTCCTTCAGGATGGTGGTTTTGCCAGCCTTGGGCGGCGAGACGATCATACCGCGCTGCCCACGCCCGATGGGGGCGATCAGGTTGATCAACCGGGTGGATAGCTTATCGCGATGGGTTTCCAGGTCGAAGCGTTTTTCGGGGAAGATGGGCGTCAGGTCCTCAAAGTTGGGACGCGAGCGCGCTTCTTCAGCCTGAACGCCGTTGATGCTCTCGACCTTGAGCAAGCCATAGTGGCGTTCGGTCTCGCGCGGCGGGCGCACGTGCCCGATCACGAGGTCGCCGGAACGAAGTTCGTAGCGGCGAAGCTGCGCCTGGGAGACGTAGACATCCTCATGCCCGACCTGGTAATTGGTGCGCAGGAAACCGATGCCCTCGTTCATGATCTCGAGGACGCCGCCGCGCACTTCCAACCCTTCCTTCTCGGCTTCCACCTGACGGATGCGGATGATCAGGTTCTCTTTCTTGAGGCGGTTGGCGTTGGGAATACCCAAAGCAACAGCCGTCTCCCGCAACGTCATCAGCGGGGCATTTTCCAATTCGAGTAGTTTCATGGTCAATTCGCTCATAGTTCTCACTTAATGGATGATACCAACCCTAGCCGCCCTGACCTGCACCAGCAGGTCCTTTGTAGATGGTTCATTGATATGGTACGATCGGGATGAATTTCAAATGAAAGCAGCGTGATGTCCCTGTGTGGGGATCGTTCCTTTGGAATGCTTTTTCCAACCAGTAGGATGTAAAAATTATAGCACGGGGAAATAATTTATGCAAGTTGTCAAGGGCAGGTTTGCGGCAGCATAGGGTCAATGGAATAATATGTGCATCCCCGCCAGCCCGAACTTCTACGGCAGCGGTGACGAGTTAGCTGGCTGCCTTCGAGAGTGTCAGACACGCTGCTTGCGCCAGGGTCGATCTTCGGCTGGGATTGGGCAGATCCAGGAGATTTGATAATGCCGAAATGCAACGATGTGTGAAATCCCCAGACAGGTCATTACTCCTATCAGACTTTATATCCATATATCATGACCAGGTATGGAAGACAAATCAAAGATCGCACGGGAAGATGTTATCCGCATCCTGAAAGAGCAAATGCCTGCCCTCCGGGATAGATTTGGCGTTACCCGGTTGGCGCTGTTTGGGTCATTTGCGAAAAGAAACGCCGGAGCTGGAAGTGATATCGATCTCCTGGTGAAACCGAGCGCCCACCCGGACTAAGTTTTATAACACTGGCTAACTTCTTGGAAGAAATACTCGGGCAGCGGGTCGACCTGGTCACGGTCGAAAGCCTTACGCACGGCAGGAAGACACCCCGGCGTGAACACATTGCCGATGATATCGAAAAGACACTGATCAATGTCAACCCGACGGCGTGATACGGATTATCTATCAGACATGATCGAAGCGATCATGCGCATCGCAGACTATTCGCGCGGGTTGGATTTCGACCAGTTTGTCTTGGAGGAAAAAACCAGGATACAGTGATACGAAACTTACAGGTCCTTGGAGAAGCAGCCAGGAAAATATCCGCGGGTTTTACGCAGCAGCATCCATTGGTTCTCTGGAAGGAAATCCGCGGTATGCGGAATATCGTTGTCTATGAATATTTCGGTCTAAATATCGATGTTGTATGGGCAATCGCCCATGTAGACTTACCCGAATTACTGCCTGATTTGCAAACCTTCAAAACATAAGCGAGCCTTTATTGTTTATGATAAAAAAGGCAGCGCTCGAATGTGCGCCCATTTTTATCGATGTTCATATTAATGGTCTTACGCTACGCTCACCCTCCTCGCTCAGTAGCGCAGCAGCGCCCCGATCTCGCCCAATGCCAGCAAGCGATCCGAAGGCGCCATCACCTGCACCTCGCCGCCGTGCGCCAGCGCCCGACCAACCGCCAGGTCGATCACATCCGGCACGGGTGCCAACAGCCCGCCGCAAGCCGGGCAGGTATTTCCATTCGCTGGCGCCAGCGCTTCGCATTCGCGGCAACACTGCCCAGGCTCCCTCAAGCCCTCGCGCAGCACCAGCAACGCCACGCGCCCATCGTTGACCACCGCCAGCGTCCTCGCCAGACCGGTGACGGCGCCTTCGCCCTTGGCAGCCGCCGTCACCAGCCGTTGCATCAGGTGCGCCTCATGCTCGCGTTCCGCCGCCAGCCCAACCGCCAGAGCTTTCTCCAGCACTTCGGCGTGGCTGGCGGTCATGCTCATCGGAAAGTCGCCCACCACCAGGCTCTGCCAGGCTTTGGGCAGCAGCGCGCGGAACTGTGCCACGTTCTCATCCGTCCCACCGATCAGCACGCGGCGGATATGCTTTTCCTCGAAGAAACGCAGCGCAAACGCCACCGCGTCCTTCATGTTACGCTCCACCACTTCGTCCATGTGATCGGTGCGCCCTGCCACCCCGCCGCGCTGCCCCGGCACGCTGGAAGCACCGCCGCGCTTGGTATGCCGCACCGGCTTGCCCATCACGCCTTCCTGCTCCACCAGCTCGCCCAGGTGGAAGGAGAAAGCCCGCGCCCCTTGTTTGTCCACCAGGATCACGCCGTAACCGCCGTAGTTATCCAGCAGGTTCGTCAGCAGCTTGACCACCGGGCTGTTGCCCGCCTGTACCAGATCGCGCACCGGCAGCGCCAGCGTGTAGGATCGCAGCCAGCCCTCGCCCGCGCATGAGAAGACCACCACCCCGCGCCCGCACCAATCATACTGCTGGCGAAAAAAACGCTCCACCGCATCAACATCCTCGTCCAGGGTCAAATTCTTGAGCATGTTACGCAGGCGGAGCCGGTATTCGTCCGCATTTCCCCGCGAGGGATCCGTATTGAGATAAACACTCAAAACCGGGTGCGTCGGGCTCATCGACAGCAGCCCCCGCAGTTCGCTGTCATCGAACATCGCAACCTCCTTTCGGGTGAATGAATTGTCTGGTGCCGTTGCCCTTACGGGCGTTTACCGAGTGTGATGGTCACCTCCTGTTCCACGTTATCACGTACGATCGTCACGATCATTGTATCACCGGGGCTCTTATTAGTCATAATGTAAGCAATGACATCATCAAAAACGCGCACCGGTCTGCCGTCCACGCCCACGATCAGATCGCCGCCCGCCAGCAAGCCGGGGATATCGGTGGTGCGACTGCCGCCCAACAAACCAGCCTTATCCGCCGGGCTGCCTGCAACCACCTCGACGATATAGGCACCGGTGGTGCGCTCGATGCCCAGCGACTCACGGATCAGCAAGCTGGCATCGTCGTACGGACGGATGCCGAGGTAAGGATAGTCATACGAACCGGTCTCGATCAGGTAGGGCACCACCCGCCGCACGATGTTGGATGAGATGGCAAAGCCGATACCGCTGTTGACCGGATCGCCTTCCGCCGTCACCCCGGTGGTGCGAATGGCGCGGTTGACGCCGATCACTTCACCGTTCAGGTTGATGAGTGGACCGCCAGAGTTGCCGGGGTTGATGGAGGCATCGGTCTGGATGATATCGCCGGCGGAGAAGTACCCCCCCTCTTCATCCGTCCGTAGCGAGGTGAGCGAGCGCCCCTTGGCGGAGATGATGCCCAGCGTCATGGTGCCGTCCAAACCGAACGGGTTGCCAATCGCCACCACCGTTTGCCCAACGTTCAGGTTGTCCGAATCGCCCAACGGCAGCGGGAACAACGCCTCCGGCGCCACATTGACCTGGATGACCGCCAGATCCGAATCCAGGTCGGTGCCAATGACGGTGCCGCGCACCTTCAACCCGGAGGGGAAATCGACCTCCAGATCATCCGCACCCTCCACCACATGATAATTGGTGATGATGTGCCCATCTGTGTCATAAACAAAGCCCGAACCCTGACCGCCTCCCTGGCTGTTGTAGGTCTGGATGGAAACTACGCCGGAGTTGGTGCTGTTGTAGAGGTTGATGAGGGTATCGCTGAATTCCTGAAGATCGCCAACCACCACAGGAGTAACGGCAGCCGAACGCGTTGCAGTTGCCAGCGGCGTGATCGGCGCTGCAGCCGTCGGTTGTACCAGGTCACTTAAATTCGTAGAGAAACTGCATGCCAGGGTGACCATCACAATCACCAGCAAGCCCACCAATAATCGTATTTTTTTCATTGTCGTTAATTCCTATTCGAAATTTCGATCACTAACCCTGACCGGAGGATAACTGGCGCAACTGCACGAACAATTCGCGCTCTTTAGCTGTTAGATTGCGAGGGAGCACAACCTTGGTGCGGGCGTACAAGTCGCCGAATGATTGCGGGTTGCGCAATTTGGGCATGCCTTTTCCTGCCATGCGGAACAATTGTCCATTCTGGGTACCTGCCGGGATGGTCAAATTGACCTTGCCGGAGAGCGTGGGCAGTGTGACACTGCCGCCCAATACAGCGGTGAAAAGATCGACCGGCGCTTCGATGTACAGGTCATCCTGCTTGCGCTCGTAGCGACTGTCCGGCAGCACGTCCATCACCAGGTAGAGGTCGCTACCATCCGACACCACACCGCTCATGCGCACCTTGGTGCCGGTCTTGGCGCCGGGCGGTATCTTGACCTCCAATCGCCGCCCGTCCATCTGCAGCAAGCGGGTGGAGCCGTGGAAAGCCTCCTCCAGCGTGATCTGCACCGGTTGCTCGTAGTTGCGGCGGCGGACGCTTTGACCGCGCCGGGTGCCGCCCCCGCCCATGCCGCCAAAAACGGAATAGAAGAATTCTGAGAAACCTTGCCCGAAGATGTCACCAAAAGCGTCCGCGTCCACCCTGCCGGAATTGCCCGGCGTATACCATTCCTTCCAATTGAAACCGCCCGGCGCGCCGCCGGTCTGTTGGTAACGGTTATAGGACTCGCCCAACTGGTCGTATCGGGCGCGCTTCTTCGGGTCGCTGAGGACTTCGTTGGCTTCGTTGATCTCCTTGAATTTGTCCTCCGCCGTCTTATTGCCCGGGTTGCGGTCCGGGTGGTACTGCATTGCCAGTTTGCGATAGGCTTTCTTGATTTCATCGCTGCTGGCACCGCGGCTGACACCCAGAATCTTGTAATAATCCTTATATTCCATTATTTGATTCTATGTCCTGCAACCATCAGGGTCAAGAAGAATGTAGAAAGATTTATATAACTCTAATGTTGTTCATTTTTACTTAAAAAGTGTAATCAACCTGAAAGCCCGGTCACTCGCATATCCTGAGCAACCATGCTATGATATCTCAAACCTAATGAACAATGCTCGCGACCGCATCCTGATCGTCGAACCCGATCCGGTTATCAGCGACCTGGTGGGCAGGCAGGCTCTGGCAGCAGACCGCTACCAGGTTGTCAGCGCGCCGGATGTCAATTCTGCCATCAGCAAAGCCATCCAAACCGCGCCAGATGTGGTTCTTGCTGATCTCAACCTGCCGGGTTTGAGCGCCAAGGACCTGATGGTGGCGCTCACCTCCCAGCGCCTCAATATCCCGGTCATCGTGATTGGGCGCAAAGGCGCCGAGATGGACATCATCCAGGCTTTCCGCCTGGGCGCCGCCGACTACCTGCTTTATCCCATGCGCGAGACCGAAGTGGTGGCTGTGGTCGAGCGCGCCATGAAGAGCGTGCACGAACGCAGGGAACGTGAACAACTCTCGCGCCAATTACAGCAGACCAACCAGGAACTGCAAATGCGGGTGCGAGAATTGACCACCATCTTCTCGATCGGCAAAGCCGTCACCTCGCTGACCGACCAGTCGCTGCTGTTCGACAAGATCGTGGAAGGCGCCATTAAAGCCACCCAGGCGGACCTGGGCTGGTTCGTGGTGCGCGAGGAAAATGGAAAGAACTTCTTGCTGGCAGCGCACCGCAACCTGCCGCCCTCGCTGGCAGAACGCATCCACCAGCCGTGGGATGACGGCATCTCCAACCTGGTTGCCATCTCCGGGGAGACGCTCTCGATCTTCGGCGAGCCGCTCAAGCGCTTCAAGATGCTCAACCTGGGTCAATCCGCCCTGATCGTACCGGTCAAAGCGCAGAAACAGGTGATCGGCGTGTTGTGCACGATGCGCAAGCAAGCGCAAGCCTTCAACATCAGCGAGCAGCACCTGGTGGAAGCCACGGCGGATTACGCTGCCATCTCGCTGGTGAACGCCCGCCTGTTCCGCGCGGTGGAGGAGCGTGCCCGCAGCCTGCAAGGGACGGCGGAGAACGCTCAGTTGAATGAGCGGGTGCTATCGGAACTGCTCTCCGCACTCAAACATGAAATGCTGTCCATCCCCCGCCTGGCTGGCGGCGCCGAGAGGAACAGCATCCTCAACCGGCTGCCGGGCAAAGCCGCGCCACAAACTGCCGGCGTCGAACAGATTGAGCACATCGCCCGCCTGGCTGAAGCCATCCAACTGCATGCCAACGGCAAAAAGGGACGCAGCGCGCAACCCGCCGACCTGAACGACCTGGCGCGCGCCGCCGTGAACCGCATGCAGCCCTTCGCGGCAGCCAACCGCCTTTCGCTTGTGTTCGAACCCGGCAAAGGCGCCCTGCCGGTGACGGTGGATACCGGTCAACTCAGCGCTGCGCTGGAAGGGCTGATCAACTGGAGCATCCACGCCTGCAAAGCCGGCGGGCGCATCCTGGTGGAAACCGGCGCCAATCGTGCGGGCAAAGTGCACCTAACCATATGCCTGGAACCAGAAATTGTGATTAAATACAGTGACGATCCTTTCGAAACGCCGGCACCGGCGTCGCGCCCCGCTGCGCCGGCTATTGGGTTGCCGCTGGTGCGTGCTATCCTGACTGCCCACCGGGGCGAAGCCAAAGCCGAAAAGGTGGATGAACGGCAGGTCAGGTTCGAACTGACACTGCCGCAGCGGCAGCCGTAACCGTCAGGTAACCGAGAATGACCACGATCAGCAAAGACCATATCTTGATTTTTACAACCGAGGAACAGGTCAACTACCTGTTGGAGCGCATGCTGCTCTCGATGGGTTACACCGTGGCGCTGTGCGATGATTATCCTTCGGCGCGGGAATCGATCAAGAACCAGGTGCCGGCGCTCATCATCCTGGGCGAGAAGGTCGAAGGCGGCAATGGGCTGGACTACGCGCTGGAATTGACCCGCGTGCTGCCCTCTGCCGGCATGATCTACCTCGTCAAAGAAGAAAACCCGGAAACACTCAAAAACGCCATGCGCGCCGGTATCAACGACTACCTGTGCCTGCCGCTGAAAGCCGATGATATCCTCAAAGCCGTCCAAGCCAGCATGGAACGCGCCCGCCAGCGCAAGGAATGGGTGTTGCTGGAAGCCAAACGCGCCACCGTCAACCTGCAACGCCGCGTAGACGAACTCGAAACGCTCGCCCGCCTGGGGCGCACCATCACCGGCTCGCTGGCGCTCGATAACGTGCTGTCACTGATCGTGGATGCAGCCGTCGAACTGACCGCCGCCGAGGAGGGCTGCCTGTTGCTGCTGGATGAAGCCAGCGGTGAACTGTACATGCGCGCCTCGCGCAACTTCCAGGATGATTTCGTCAAGACCTTCCGCCTGCCCATCCAGGATACGCTGGCGGGCACGGTGCTGCGCACTGGTAACCCGGTGTTGCTGGATGAATCCACGCCGCAGAAGATCAAGACCTCCTACCTGGTGCAGAGCCTCATTTATGTCCCGCTGCAACTCGGCGGGCACACCATCGGCGTGCTGGGGGTCGATAACCGGCATGAACGTCCTCCGTTCAAAGATAAGGATGTCAAGATGCTCTCTGCGGTGGCAGAGTATGCCGTCATCGCCATCGAGAACGCCCGCATCTATGACGAGAACGAGCAGGCGCGCAGCAAACTGGAGACCATCCTCACCAACATCAACGATGGCGTGATCGTGATGGACAACGATCACCACCTGTTGATGGCAAACCGCGCGGCTTTTTCCATCTTCAACCTCAACGACGAAGACCATACCGGCAGGAAGTTCGAAGAGATCTTCAACATCCCCGATCTGATTCAACTGGTCGATCTTAACAACGCCGCCATGGCAAGCCGCGCAGAGATCACCACCGAAAACGGCAGCACTTACAACGCCCACGTGGCGCCCATCGAACACGTTGGGCTGGCAGTGACGCTCAATGACATCACCTACCTCAAGAAACTGGACCAGATCAAGAGCGAGTTCGTCAGCACGGTTTCGCACGACCTGCGCAGCCCGCTGACCGCCATCCTGGGCTATGTCGAGTTGATCGAACGTGCCGGCGAGGTCACACCCCTGCAACACGATTTCATCGAACGGGTGCAGAACAGCGTGCGCAACATCACCAAACTGGTGGACGACCTGCTCAACCTCGGGCGGATCGAATCGGGCTTCGATTCTCGCAAAGAAGCCGTCAGCCTGGACCAGTTGGTGCGCTATGCCGCCGAGGAATTGCTGCCAGCAGCCAACGAGAAGAGGCAGGAAGTCACCATCGATATCCCCGCGCCCATCTCGTCCTTCTTCGCCAACCCGGTTCAGATACGCCAGATGGTGCATAACCTGATGGACAATGCCATCAAGTACAGTCCGGAAGGTAACAAGATCGACCTGCGCGCCGTGGTCGAATACAACCAGGTCATCATCCAGATCAGCGACCAGGGCATCGGCATCCCGCCCGCCGACCTGCCCTTCCTGTTCGACAAGTTCTACCGCGGCGGTAACAGCCTGGAGGTCTCCGGAACCGGGTTGGGCTTGGCGATCGTCAAGTCGATCGTCGAAGGTCACGGCGGTCGCATCTGGGTGGAGTCGCTGCTTGGCAAGGGCAGCACCTTCACGGTCGTCTTGCCGGTCGAGCAGGGTTAAGTTCTTCGTGATGGGGGCGTTCGACCGTTGCGTGCCAGCCACAAAGCACATCAAAATAATGCCTGCCGGGTCAACGAACCATCATCCTGGTTCCGTCGCCTGTTGGCAATCTATCGTCAACTGACTACACCCGCCCCCCTTGCTGGTCCGCCTGCGCCAACAAGCGTTTATATTCCGGCGTGGCGGCATATTTCCGCAGTTCGTTGATGCGTTTGATGATCATGGGGTGGGTCGAGAGGGCGTTCGCCAGCACGTTGGCGGGGTTGTCGTCCTCGGCATCGATCATTGCCAGCGCATATTGCAGTTCCGCCTGTGTGTTCACATCCCCTGCCACCAGTTTCACCAGCGCGGTGACAGCCTTGTTCAGGCTGCCGCAGGCGAGCAAACCCGCCCGGTCGGAGGAGAACTCGCATGCCCGATTCCAGGAGCGGAAGGCGAACGTCATAACCACCGCCACGCCCAGCGAGACCGGCACACCCGCCATGCCGCCGATGAGCGTGTTCAACAAGGCGTGACCCAGCGCCACATGCCCCAGTTCATGACCGATGATGAAGGCGATCTCGTCTTCATCCATGATTTCGAGCAATGAGGAGTACACCACGATCACCTTGGGGTCGGAGATGCCGAAGGTGTAGGCGTTGCGCTCGCGGCTGGGGACGACATACCCGCGCACCCGACCGGGTTGCAGCCGCGCCACACAGGTGTCGAAGATGCGCGCCAATCGCGGCGAGCGCTGCTCCGAAACGGGGACGGCAGTCCTAATCAATTGCTGGTGCTGCGCCTGGTTCATATAATAAGCAACCACCAACATGAACACCACCATCACCGGCGCCAGGAAAAGGGTCGGTCCTGAAAGCAGCAGGATGACCGCTCCCAATACCAGCAATGTGACGGTCAAGATCAATGACTCATTGGTAACACGATAACCGGTCAAGCGCATAGCGCCCTCCTACTCCCAATTATAGCGTCCAATCGCCGACATGGGGGGCGGTTGCCGGGGGTTCCAACCCGATCACCCAGGCGCCTGATGTATAATGAAACCTGGAAAGTGCGCTGAATAGTGTTCGATCTTTATATCCTTCCTTTACATCTCAAGCACGGACAGGATGTAGGCACCCTGCCCGGGCTGTTGGTGGCTCAACCGCCCCGGCGGGCGCACCGCAACCGTGCCCAAGAGACGCTCATCATCCACCTGGCGGTGGTTGGTGGCAACCCCTTGCCGTTGGTGCATGAAGAATGGCTGAAGCTGACCGCTGCAACTTACTTTGCCACCCGCGGGTTGGCGACCGCTGCCATGAGGACAGCAGCCGAGCACCTCAACCAGGTCATCCTGGACCACAACCTGAAAGGCGCAAACGCCGAAAACCGTCTGAACCTGGCGCTCAACATGGCGGTGCTGCGCGGCAGGTTGCTTTACCTCGGTCAGAGCGGCGGCGCCACCGCTATGCACCTGACCCGCGGCGAGGTTGCCACCCTGCCGGAATTGCAGACCGACCTGCGCCTGCTGGGCACCAGCCGCGCGATCGAACTGCGCTACAACCCGCTGGAAATAACTCCCGGCGCAATCCTGCTGACCGGCGCGAAACTGCCAGCCGGCTGGAACCAACAGACGCTGGCGGATACCAGCAACCTGCCTTTGGAGCAGGCGCGCCGCCGGTTGCTGCTGCAAGGTGGCTCGGACCTGACGGCACAGTTCATCCAATTCCAGCCCGGCAAGGGCGTCATCCACCGCCTCAAACCACGCTTGCGCCCCGGTACGGAGGCGGCGCCCCCGCCTGCCGCTGATGCTGCTGCTCCCCTGGAAGCAACGCCGCCAGCGCCGGTGCAAATTCCAGAACCCGCCCCGCTGCCGGCAGAAGAAGCAGAACCCGCCTTGCCGGTGGTGCCACCCTTCATCGAGGAAACCCCGCCGGCGAAGGCGCCGGAAGCGCCGCCGGCAAGACCGGAGACTTGGCGAGCTCCAGTGCCGGAAGCGACGGCGCGTGGCGGCGAGCCGCGCCGACCAACGATGACGGCGCAGCCGACCCCGCCGGCGCAAGCGACAACGCCTTCCGAACCTGCGGTGACCCCGCCGGAGCGCCGCGCGGCAGACGAACCCGAGCGTGTGCCGGTGCGTCCATCGCGCCCGGCTGCGCAACGCCCACCCCGACCGGCGAAGAAGATCACCCTGCCAAAACTACCGCAAGCGCCCAAGCTGCCCAAATTGCCCCCCGAGCTGCTGCTGCAACTTTCGCACGCCTGGCACAACGTCAAAGCGGCGTTCGGCAAAGCGGGGGTAGCGATCAAACGCTTCCTGCCGCGCATGTTGCCGGAAGGCGAAACAATAAGTCTCACCCCCGGCGCCATGCTGTTCATCGCGCTGGCGGTGCCGGTGCTGGTGGTGGCGGTCGCCACCACGGTTTACTTCCGCACCGGGCGCAGCGAGCTGCACCTTCAGTACCTGGGCGAGGCGGCGGCATCGGCTGCCCAGGCGAGTGAAGCCGGCGATCCGGCGCTGCAACGGGTGGCGTGGCAACAGGCAATGACCTGGTTGGTGGAAGCCGAACGCTACGGGCAAACGGAGGAATCGCGCCTGCTGCGCGAGCAGGTCACCGGCGCGCTTGATCAGTTGAACAGCATCTCGCGCCTGTACTTTCAGCCTGCCATCGCGGTCGGCTTCGACAAGAGCCTGCATTTCACCAACATCGCCACCACCGACAGCGAGATCTTCCTGCTCGAATCCGGGCAGAGCCGCATCTACCGTCTGTTCCTGACCGGCACGGGCTACCAGTTGGACCCCGATTTCAACTGCAACGCCAGCGCCCTGCCCAAGACAACCGTGATCGGCAGCCTGGTGGATCTGGTCGCCATCCCGCCCAACGCGCTGAACGCCAGCGTGATGGCGGTGGACGCCGCCGGCACATTGATGTACTGCGGCACGGGCATCCAGCCGGCGCTGCAATACCTGCCGACGCCGGATACCGGCTGGGGCGCCATCAGCGCCATGGCGCTCAACGCCGGCGGTCTCTACTTGCTGGACGCGCCCGCCAATGCCGTTTGGAGCATCAACTACGGCACGACCGGTTTGGGAGAGCACGTGCGGTTGTTCTTCGATGACGAAGTCCCGCAGATGGACGACATGATCGACCTGGCGGTCTACGCCGAGAATCTGTACCTGCTGCACGCCGACGGGCGTATGGCAGCCTGCCTCAACCGTACCTTCACGCTCGGTAAAGCCACCTGTAGCGACCCCGCCAGTTTCGGCGACCAGCGCCAGGGGCAACCACCGGAGGTGCTGCTGTTCCCCGATACCCGCTTCATCCAACTGGCGACCACAGCGCCGCCCGACCCCTCGGTCTATGCGCTGGATGCTGCCAGCAACAGTATGTACCACTTCAGCCTGCGGCTGAACTTGCAGCGCCTTTTGCAACCGCAGGATAGCGCGGATTATCCCATCCCGGAGAAACCGCTGACCGCTTTTGCCATCACTTCCGGTCGCATCGTGGTGTTTGCCTTCGAGAACGAGGTCTACCTGGCGGAGATGCCGTAATTCCCTCATGGTAGTGGGATTCTTCACAAAGAGATCGGAGAGGGCGCGGAGATGTTCAACCACAGAGGTGGGAAATAAAAAGTGAAAAGTCGAAGAGAGAAGAGGTGATCAGACACCTGGACGGTGTGTGGTGAGGTTGGCAGGCTGTGAACTTCCCCAGAAAAAATGGACAACCAGTTAAGGGAAATCTATAATCAAAACTGGAGGAAGTTCATGAAGACAATGCGGAAGAAATACAGCAAGGAATTCAAATTAGAAGCCATCCGGATGTATGAGAATGGCGAACGAACATACAAAGAAATCGAAGAAGAACTGGGGATCACAGCAGGGCTGTTGTGGAAATGGAAAGAAAACTTGAAGAATCAGCCCAAAAAAGAAGAGGCATTTCCAGGCAATGGAAGACTAACCGATACAGAAGCGCGCATCCGGCAGTTGGAACGAGAAAATGCCTTATTGAAAGAGGATAAAGAGATTCTAAAAAAAGTGCTCACGATGTACTCAAAGGACGGCAGATGAAATTTCGTTTCATCGAGAAGCACAAGAACAAGTACCCCGTAGGGCGTATCTGTGCACTGCTGGGAGTCAGCCGAAGTGGTTATTATGCCTGGAAGAACCGCAAACCCAGCCAACGGGATCAGATCAACCAGGCATTGATCGATCATATCCGCCGAATCCACAGGATGAGCCGCAAGGCTTATGGCAGCCCAAGAGTGTATGTTCAATTGAGAAAGCAAGGCTACAGATGCAATCAGAAAACAGTAGCCCGATTAATGCGTCAGGATGGGATCAAAGGGCAGCGAAGATACCGAAAAGTGATCACCACGAACAGTAACCACAAGTTCCCTACAGCTTCCAACGTGCTCAATCGCGAATTCACTGCTGATGGTCCCAATCAAAAATGGGTGGCTGATATCACGTATGTTCCGACTGAAGAAGGCTGGTTGTATGTAGCCGGAGTGTTGGACTTGTTCTCACGAAAAATTGTTGGCTGGAACATGTCAAGCCAGATTGATGCCACTTTAGTTGAGAGAGCCTTACGAATGGCTTTATACCAAAGACATCCGGGGAAAGGTTTGCTGCATCACTCAGATCGGGGCGTTCAATACGCAAGTCATCAAGTCCGTGATATTCTGGCTGCAAACCAAATCCAGGTTAGCATGAGTGGAACAGGGAATTGTTATGACAACGCAGTGATTGAAAGCTTTTGGGGTACGTTGAAAAACGAGTGGGTTCATCACCAGAAATACAAAACCAGTTCACAAGCACGAACTGATATTTTTGGATACATTGAAGGGTTTTATAATACTGTCAGGCTTCATTCAACTTTGGGGTATTTATCCCCATCTGAGTTTGAAGCCAAGTATCGGTAATCTCCTTAACTATGTGTCCATTTTATGGGGTGAAGTTCAATGCCAGAGTTGAAGCAGGTAGGACAGAAAGTGATCCGAAACAAGCCGGAGCATGTGCGGTATTACGACTTATGCGGAAAATGCAGGCGAAAGAGCGAAACGACGATGGGCGACACCTTTCTCCACCCGGACGCGGCTGTGGTGATTTAGCGAGACTGAGGGGGTATTTAGGGGGGGATGCCTTCTGCCTCGCTATTTTTGCCTTTCTGGGCAAGTGATGGATGATGTACTTGGACCTGCCCAACGTAGCAGCGGGGTGGACATGGTATTGTTTGGCAAATATCTGCGCAATACATCTTTGAGCACGACTTCGTTCTGCGAGCACTTGATATCCATGCCGAATATGTGCTGGTATCCCAACGCTTTCAGACGCTTGATAGTAGAATGTTCAAAGCCAGATTCTGTGTCCAAGTGATTCATGGCAAATTTATCCCACTATTCCTTTGATCGTGTAATGGGACCTCCAAAATGGATCAATTGCTCTACAAGATGGTGGACTGTTGTGGAAGGATCATTATCTGCAGGTATGAGAGGCTGATACTCTTCTAGGAGACGTTGGGCGTGGCACAAAGCATTAGAGCGGCGTGACAAAAGTTCATCGTAAATAGTCTCGCTGTTCTTTTTATAATGGTGCCCTAACAAATTTCCTAGTAGCTTTATGTAATCTCGCCTTGAAAGAGCAGTTTGTTGAAATCTGAAGTGTAACAAATACCATATTGCAAAAGACTGGTTTGAATAAGCAGGAAGCAAGGAAGGACAGTCATGACTCAACCAACGCGAGTGGCGGTGATTGGTGTGGGGCAAATCGGTCAGGTTCATTTACAAACTTATCTGAATATGCCCGATGTGGAAGTGATTGCAATTGTCGGGCGCGACCCGCAGCGCACAACCGCGGTTGCAGAACGCTATCACATCAAGCACTGGACAATTGATTACCACAGCCTTCTGGAGAGCATGGAGATCGATGCAGTGAGCGTCTGTTTGCACAATAATTACCATAAACCGGTCGCAGTGGCTGCCCTGCAAGCAGGCAAGCATGTATATTGTGAAAAACCGATCGCCGGCACCTACCGGGATGGACTGACCATGGTTCAAGCCGCTGAAAAAAGCAGGAAGTTGCTTTCCATCCAGCTTGCCAGCCTGTTCAGTCCACAGACCAAAGCTGCCCAGCACGCCATACAGCAAGGTTGGCTTGGAAAGCCTTATCACGCCCATTCGGCAGGGTTTCGGCGGCGGGGGCGACCGTACGTGGATGGGTATGGTTCTCCAGCGTTTGTTCAAAAATCTCAAGCGGCGGGCGGTGTATTGCTGGATATGGGGGTTTATTTTTTGGGCAGCCTGTTGTATTTGTTGGGGAATCCCGCTCCGCTGTGCATCTGCGGACAGACTTACCAGGAGACACCGATTGACCCGCACCGGCTGGAACAATCAGAATACGATGTGGAAGAAATGGGGTTGGGGTTCATACGCTTGGCGGGGGGAATTACTCTCACCCTGGCGCAAGCCTGGGCGATGCATCTGGATTCGCTCGGCGGGTCCTACCTTGTCGGATCAGAAGGGGGCATCCGGCTGGAGCCGTTCGCCTTGTTCCGAAGTCTGGGGGACTTGGATCTCGATGCCACCGCCGACATGGACCATTTCATGTTCCGGCTTCACAATATCAGGGAGCAAGGACCCGCCTGGGAAAGCCCACAGCATCATTTTATCGCCGCGGTTCGGGGTCAGGTAGAGCCACTGCCAACTGCCGAGATCACGCTGAACACTTTGTTGATCTCAGAAGGAATCTATCTCTCCAGCGCATTGGGTCGGGAAGTTGGCGTTGATGAGGTTATGACGCAATCAAAGACGACCGCAGTAGATGTTTGAGCGAACGCGCTTTGCAAGGCGGTGCAATACTTCAAGACCTGGGAACGGAGACGGATTGGCGGATGATCAGTTCCGGCAATAACTGGATCCGTGCAGGGGTAGTTCTGCCAATGGATTCGTTTGCCTGAATGCGCTGCATCAAGAGTTCAACCGCTTTAACTGCCATTTCGCGGATGGGGACCGCCACAGTGGTGAGCGGAGGATAAGCCGTCAGGCACAACGCCAAACCGTCCGCGCCGACTACTGAAATGTCATCCGGCACCCGCAATCCGGATTCCCACACAGCGCGAATAACCCCCAAGGCAATGATATCGTTATAAGCGAGGACGGCGGTCGGAGTGTGGTTGTTTTCCAAAAGGCTGAGGGTGGCTTTATATCCCAGCAAGGGGGAAGCTTCACCGGTAAAGACCATGCGCAGTTCTTCGCCGCATTGGAACTGGCGGCAAAACTGTTCGTAGCCTGCCAAGCGTTCCACTTCGAAGGACTTGACCGGTTCTGGACCGATATAGGCGATCCGGCGGTGCCCAAGATCCGCCAGGTATTGCATAGCAGATCGATTGCCGTTGACGTTATCGACCCCCACGATATCCAGGGATACAGCAGGGATATTGTTGAGCAAGATGACCGGACAACCTTCGCGTGATAATTGTTCCAATAAATGGATGTTCTCCATATTCTCATGGGCGGAGACGATTAATCCGTCACTGCGGCGCGCCACCAAGCTTTCGATCCCAATGCGTTCCTTGTGAGGATTGTTTCCGCTGCTGTATATCAGGGTAGCATACTGATAACTTTCAGCAGCGTTCTGGATGTGCTGCGCTAATTCCCCGAAGAATGACCAGGGGATGTCATTGATAACCAAGCCGATCGAGAAAGTTCGTTCACTGACCAGACTGCGTGCCACCAAGTTGGGGCGGTAGCCCAGTTGGCGCGCCAGTTCTTTGACTTGTTCCCGCACCTCGGTCGAAATACGAGGATCGTCCTTTAAGGCGCGCGAAACGGTGGAATTTGCCAGATTCAGTTGCCTGGCGATATCGGCGATCGTTACGCGCATCAATCCATTCCTTTATGCCTGGGATTCATCGCACTTGAGGTGAAACAACGCACCAGACCTGGCAGCTATGCTGAATGAGAGCGTATTCAATGACTGCTGCTGGCATTCACCCTTGCCGCTGGATTCGAAGAATCGCACAGACAACTTAAATTCTACCTTAATTATCAAGGGAGACCGCGTATAGTTCACCATGCTCAGATACCTATCTCGACCAGCGTGAAACAGGCGGACCAAGGCGCCGGCAGGACAGTTTAGCTCGCCAATCGATGGATAGCCGTTTGGCTGCATCCAACGGCACACCGCTTCACCAACGGCACGACCATATGAACTGGTGAGGGTGTTGGACGGAAAAGTTCCAATCCAAACCGCCATGCCTTTACCCGCATTACATCGAATCACGGCTGCCTTCCCATCCGAGAAAGATGCCAACACCTCCGCTTGGGGGCCGACCTCATGAAAATATTGACGGTAGTGGCTGCCGAAGAAGAAACGGTCTTCCGGCTGGTTTTCGATATCATCCGCCCAGCGGATAACCAAATCATCCGCCTTATCCAACTCGGGACGGCTGGCATGGAAAAGCCTTTGGAAATGCGAGAGATCACGCCGGAGCACCCCGCGCTCGTTATATAGCCCGCAAGCGGCTTCCACCACCAGTCTGCCGCCATCCAAGGCGTATGCTTCAAGGGCGTTCAATTCAGCATCGGATAACGCCACTGCTGCCGGGACATAAAGGGTTGCAGGCATGGGTTGGTCCCCGGCGATGAGCGCATCAGAATGCAGCATGCGCACCGGGATTCCGCCTTCGAAGCAGGCGCGGTAGGCGCCGTACAAGGCATGGGCGTAAAACGATTCGCCTTGATTTGCCGCATGAAAGTACAGATCGGCGGTGCGAGAGACCAGGATGGCATTTAATTCGGGAGCGCGCTGGCAGATGCTGAAAGCGGGTAGACAGTTGAAATCGGCTGCACACTCAGAGGCTGCCGCAGTACGATCAGACCCCCCTCCATCCAGGCTGGTCAACCCAAACCCGGGCGACTCAAGCCCGCTTGGTTCAGGGCGCCATTGCCAGTAGAGCAATCCCTTGGCGCCGGCGCTGACCGCGCCCCAATTCCACAAGCGAATCTCATCCGGCGTGGCGGTTGGACGCCCATAGGCTTCCCACTTGCTGATGCCGGGTTGCAGTTCACTTTGCCAGAATTGCTTGCCTGCGCTTGCAGCCGCAACCATCTCCACATGGAGCAGGTGTTGGACGAAGTCGTTGTTCATCAGCCATTTGGGAAAGCTGGTCAACCCGAACTGGTCCACCTTTCTGGATAGCAGGAACTCATCCCCCAGCAACTGAGCCAACCCCCCATCACCGGTGCTACCAAGATACCCGCTGAAAGGCATGTGGGTCATGACCGGAACTTGCCCGGCGAATGGGCGAGCAGCGTTGACCCGCTCCTCCAGCCAACGGTTGAGATTGTGCAACCAGAACAACCGCCAGTCGATCATGTCCGGGTAAGTGCCAAAGCGGCGCGGCGGCAGGGCATCATCCCAGGCAGTGTAGGCGCGGTGCCAAGCATGGTTTAATGCATCCAGATGCGGATATTTTTCTTGCAACCACGCCAGCCAACGACGCTGTGAATGATCACAATAACAGAATAATGCGTTGGGGTAATCCCACGCTGGTTCGAGATGGGGTTCATTCCAGACATCGAAAGCAGCCATCACCGGGTGATTGGCATAACGCCGGACAACGGTGGCAATGAAGTTGGCAACCAATGATTGCACAGCCGGGTGATCGGCACAAAGCCCCGGTGAACCTCCCGAAGGCAAGTTGGCTGCGCCGCCGACATTCACCGCGTGATCAAGCTCAGTTGTGTAGCGGGCATCCGGATATTCGCGGGCTGCCCAATACGGCACCCCTTCGGGAATCAGATTGATGACTGCTTTCAGACCGTACCGGGTGCACAGGTCAAGCAGTTGGTCAAGGTCTTCGAAATAGCATTCCCCCGGTCGACGTTCAATCCAAGACCAGACCGCCCATAATTTAATGGTATTGAAACCACATTGGCGCATGTTCTGAAAATCAAGGTGCCAATCCGCCTGGATCGGATACGGTGGTCGGTAATACTGGCTGCCATAAATGATCATTGATCCCTCCCAATTCACAATGTGTGATCGTCCTGCTCAACCGACGCGGATGGCATCGTAGCCATATTGGCGAATCTGTGTGAGCCAGTTCTCGATCACGTCAGGGGATGTGGTCTTCAACCCAGACAGATGATCCGGTAAACCTATCCGGCTGCGTTTGCCGCTGCCCATATTATGGTACGGCATGAGTTCGATACCCTGTAGGTTGGGATATTTGATCCCAAGTTGGGCAATTGCCTGCAAATGGTCGGGCTGGTCGTTCAAGCCTGGCACCAGTGGGCAGCGTAAAATGATGCGGGCATTCTCCTGATAGAGGTACTCGAGATTGGACAGGATGGTCTGGTTGGGTACGCCCGTAAGTTGTTTGTGCAATTCACTGCCGGTGGCTTTGTAGTCGATCAGGAAGAGGTCAACGTACGGCAGGACCCTGGTGAATGCGTCCTGGGGAGCGTAGCAGGATGTATCTAGGCAGGTGTGCACTCCCTCATCCTGGCATCGTTTCAGAAGCGCCAGCGTAAAATACAATTGAGCCATTGGCTCGCCTCCGGAGAAGGTCACACCACCACCGGAAGCGCGGTAAAAATCAAGGTCAGCCAAGATCTCAGGCATCAACTCATCTACGGTGGTTTGCTGCCCGAAGATCTGCAGCGCCTGATAATTGCAGGCATCGATGCAAGCGCCGCAGGCATCGCAAAGTTCATAATTGATCACGTGCCGACCCACGCTGACGATATGCGCTTGCCAGAGGCAGGCATCGGCACAGGCACCGCAAAGCCGGCACCGTTCGATGTTGAGGCTGACTTGTGGGTGAAAAGAGTACGATTCTGGATTGTGGCACCAAACGCAGCACAGCGGGCATCCTTTCAGGAAAACCACAGTGCGCAACCCGGGACCATCGTGCAGCGCAGCGCGCTGAACATCGAATATGATACCCACGGGTGCGGCAGCGGCTGCTGGGTGATTATCTGCCATATGCCATGAACACCATCGAGGAGCGGCAAGAGATTGGGCTAATAGGTCGTCCGGCTGAGTATCTCAACCTGCACATCACGGGGTAAATCCACGAAGCGGGCGCTGAACCCGCCAACACGGACGAAAAGGTCGCGATAAGCTTCTGGTTGTTCAAGGGCGCGTTCCAGGTCGCCACGGTTGATGACGGTGACCATCAACTGGCACCCTCCCTTATCGAAATAAGTACCCAGGATGGCGTCGAACTTTTCGCGCTGATTCGTGAAGAGGTCACGCCCAAACCGAATATTCTGCACCGCGCCGGCGTGAATCGCCGGACTGGGTTTAACGACCGAGTTGAGGAGCGCGGTAACGCCTTTCTTATCGCTGCCCCCGGAAGGGGTGTTGGCATTTGCCATCGGCATGCCCGCCTTGCGCCCATCCGCCGAGGCACCCACCCACCGGGCGAGGGTTGTATTCTGGGAGTTATTGATGATCACATCCAGGTACCAGTGCAAATTCGTGCGCTGCCGCTGATCTCGGATGGTGTTGCACAGGAAGTTGTGCAGTTCCACCAGCATGCCATCGGCGTCGGGGTCATCATTTCCATATTTTGGACAATCAAGCATCATGCGACGCTCGTGCTCGAAACCTTCGAAATTGGCGTGCAAGGCTTGCAGCATTTGTTCGGGGGTGAAGCGCTTTTCATCGTAGACCAGTTGACGGATCGCAGTCAGGCTGTCGGCTGCATTGACATTGCCGTAGGATTCGAGTGAGCCGCCCAAGTAACGCACGCCACCGTCGAATATGCCAAGGTTGCGCGGCAAACAGTCGTCGTACAGCATACTGAGGAAGAGGTAAGGCGCTGTTTTGCCTGTGATAACGTATTCAAGCTCCTCGTGGTCCGCCAGCACCTCAATGAACAAGCGTAGTTGTTCCTTATAGGCTTCCCACAGATCATCGAAACTGCGGAAATCATGGAATTCACCGGTTTGCAGCCCCATCTGTTTGCCGGTGATCGGATCGCGCCCGTTGTGTAGGGTAATCTCCAGCGCCTTGAGCATGTTCAGGGCACCGCTGGGTGTGCCAAACCCCATGTGGTCGATGACGATCTCACCGCAACCAAGCGGGACATACTGCTCGGCGTCTTCCAGGGGCACATCGTGAGCGAACTGGACGCTGGGGATGAGGACGTCGTCGTTGTAAAGCAGAGGATAGGTGTGCCCCTCCCCAATCAGTTCGGTCGCTTTTTCCATCAAGAGGGGGTTCATGCCTTTGTAGAACCGCAATGTCAATTGCGGAAGGATGGCTCGCCCGTAGGTCCGTGCGGTTTCCATTGCCAGCAAGGCAAATCGATCGGCGTTGGCTTCATTTGGGCGTCCCCGTCCTCCAATGATGACCCGACCATCCACTTCGCGGAATTGGTCGTTGATGAGACGCCAGAGCGAGCGCATCAATGCCAGCGCATCATCTTTCGTGAGAATCCCACGCTCCAGGTCCCGCACATAGAAATCCCCCAGGTAAACATCCATGCGACCCATTTCCAGCGTTCCACACATCAGGGTATACAGCCAAGACATTTGCAAAGCTTCCCGGAACGTCTCAGGAGGTTGGCAGGAGATATTCTGAAGGCAGATTGAGATCTGTTGCAAGCCCGCTTTGGCTGCCGGCTCTGCCGCGTGGTCTGCCAACTCCTGCGCGTGGCGGGCATAATACTGGCATGAGTCGGCAAAGACCTGCAGGGCGATCAGCATTCCTTCGTAGAGGGAGGCATCCTGCCCATTGTCAAGGGCGGCTTTCTGATGGGACTGCAATTCCTCCACCAGCCCGGGAATACCGAGGTTGAGCAGCTTGGTGTAATTTACAAAGACGCCCGCCATGCGGTAGATCGGTTGCGCCACCATGGGTTTGTAATTGAAAGGCAGGGGCTCCAATTCATCCCGGAACAAGTAAGGCTTCATGCGGTCATCGAAAGCCGCTTCCACCAACGCCTGGGAAGTCTCCTTTTTCCAAAAGTGAAGCATGTCAAAGCCCCGTTCTCTTTGATCGAACGGCACGCTGCTTTTTTCCAGGGCGCGGATGATTTTCCGCTCATCGCAATAATACCCATAACCGCTTTCGGGCGGGTTGTTGTGAGGGCTGAAGCCCACCAATCCCCATTGAATGCGACCCGCTAACAAGTCGCCAGGTTGAATAGCGGTTAAGACGGACGGGAATTGCTCCCGCAGGCACATGGCTTCGCGGATGGCGATCGGAGCATGATAATGACGACGATAAGCTTCAGTGAAGCGCAATTCCATCGACAAGTCAGCCGTTTCGGGCATAGCTCAGTTTCCCTTTCCGAACATCGATCAAAAACCGCGCAACCGGTGGTTTGTTGAGGGCAAACACTGGTGAAGAGAAAACAGGATTTATGCTAACGTTTGCATTATATCGCCTACATGCACACCTGTCAATAGGGAGGACATTTCCACCAGCGGCGTGACCAGTCGATCTCCAGATTTGCTCTGACTGCTGCTCTTAAAATGTCGCATACAGTCCTTGAGATCAATTTCATATTCGTTTCCATAGGAGCACAAAATCAAACAGGGCAAGCATGGAACCGCCCGAGCCACATGATAATTGGATGATGGTTAGTGGCATGGGCATTCTGGCATCTGGATCAAAGGCAAGCTATTGACAAATGGATTGAAATCAACTAAAATGCAAACGTTAGCATAATTGGATATCATAGTCCAAATTACACTAGGCATGGGTCGTCACAGTTATCCGGATTATGCTATCGGT
The DNA here is from genome assembly GCA_013177815.1 of Anaerolineae bacterium. GTDB lineage: Bacteria > Chloroflexota > Anaerolineae > Anaerolineales > Anaerolineaceae > JABLXM01. Next base: position 34,931 of record JABLXM010000013.1, read on the forward strand.
TCCACTGGCGATTTTTTATGTTGAATAGTCAATATCAAGCAAATATGCTGGGTTGGCTTTCAAATGCAAACGTTAGCATAACAAATATTACCACCTATGATTGTTTTCCTGGTTCATGGTTTTTGGGGTCAAGGTGAGCCGTACACATTATCAAACCCTCTTGACTTAAGGATTGGATATGTGCTAATATGATACAAAATAACAAAATCACACATTAAACAACAATAACAAACATTGAATTGAGTGCGGCGGACTGATCGATGCATGCACTAACCAAGATAGCCTACAACCGACTATCACGATAAGAGCATAAACGAAGATCCAACATGTCAACTCCTCACCAAGTAAATCAGATTCAGTATTTCCTGGCACCAACCCTGATAGGCATGATATTTATGCCGATTCGCGCGTTCGTCGTATCTCACAGATATCTAAAGATTGACCTGTGCCTGGATAGTCATGATCGGTCTATGATCCAATGTGCGCTGAAGGAGGGAATGAAATGTTAGCTGCTGAACGGCAAAAGATCATTTTGGACGTCTTAGCGCGCAACCACTCGGTGGAAGTTGTGGAACTTGCCATTGACTTCAAAGTATCGGAAATGACCATCCGACGCGACTTGCTGAAATTGGAGCAGGCAGGTCTGTTGAGACGCACCTTTGGAGGGGCGGTATCGGTCTCTTCACCGCTGGCATTACAAATGTCGGTCATTGAGAAAGAATCCGTCCATCAGCAGGATAAGATCGCCATTGGCTTGGCAGCCGCACAACTGATCCGCGATGGTGAGACCGTTGGCATCGGCGCAGGCACCACCTGCGCCCAAGTCGGCAAACACCTTTGTGAGGACCGGAGCATCACAGTGGTGACCAACGCGCTCAATATCGCGTCCGACCTGGCACACCGCCGATGTGTTCAGTTGATGGTCACCGGGGGGACAGTGGTTGAACGTTCACTTGCCCTGGTTGGTCCGTTTGCCGAGGCGATTTTCGACCAGGTTCACATCAACAAATTGTTCCTCGGCGCCACCGGCGTGACTTATGACCAAGGGGTAACAACGCAGGACCTGATGGAAGCCTCCCTGTATAAAGCCATGATCAGCGCTGCCCAGGAGGTCATCATCGTCGCCGATTCGAGCAAGTTGGGGCTGGTGACCTTCGCCCCTATGGTCCGCATTGAATATGTCACCAAGCTGGTGGTGGACGCCCAGGCGTCGGAAGAGTACCTCGAAAAGATCAACCGCATGGGTGTGGAGATTATCATTGCCAAAGAATAAAAAACCTGATCCGGGACGCCCCGTCTACGTGTTGGGGGAGATCGTAATCGACGTGATCTTATACGATCCGTCAAGCATCTGTGTCTTCGATCAGCCCGTTTGGGCAAGAGATATCCGCTTTATGCTCGGGGGTTCTGCCAGTTATGTGGCTCAGGGATTGAATGCGTTAGGTTGCCCGGTCGTCATCAATAGTTTTGCCGGAGACGATGATTTGACCAGCCAGCTGTTGCGGAGTTTGGATCGGCAGGGATTGGATACCGGAGCGGTCCTTCGCCAGGCAGGCGTACGAACTTCGATATGCATCGGTGTCTCGGATAAGGGCAAGAAGCGCTTCATCGGGTGTTCGCTCTTTGCACCATATCCATCTGAACTGTTGGCTGAGCCCCCCTCGAACGCATCCCTAGTCTATTTTGGCGGGTTGGCAATGTATCCAGACCTTTGGGATGGCAGGCTGGCTGCCTACCTTGAAGCCGCGGGAAAACACGCCTGGGTGATCATGGATACACAGATGTTACCCATCCCGGCTGAAAAATATCGAACCCAGGCAATCAACTGGCACAATTTACATCCAGTTGATGTTTTGCTGGTCAATCGGGCTGAAGCAATGGCGCTGACCGGTTTACACCAACCCGACGATGCAGGCAGGGCTTTGCTGGAATTCGGTCCGAAATGCGTAGTGGTCAAACTCGGCAGTGACGGTGCTCTGGCGGTGCAGGCAGGCACAAGTGTGACGCTGGTCAGCAAATCCTGGTCTGTGAAGGTGGAGGAACCGGTCGGCGCGGGTGATTTCTTTGGAGCGGGATTATCGTTCGGTTTGCTGCAAGGTTGGGGAATGCAACGCTGCCTCGACTTTGCCAATGTCTTTGCCGGGCTCGTCATCAGCCGCCAGACGGGCGATATGCCGGATCTTGCTCGTACGCTGGAAATCATGGAATCTCATTTTCTTGGATAGTCAAACATAGCAGGAGTGAAACATGAAAGAAATCAAGATTGGAGTGATCGGTAGTGGCAGTACATACAACCCTGAGCTGATCGAGGGCTTGTTGAAGCGCCGGGAAGAGTTACCGGTGGCAGAGATTGCCTTGATGGATATCAATCCTGAAAGACTGGAGATCACCGGCGCCCTAGCGGAGCGCATGGTCAAAAAGGCAGGTGTCAATACCAGGGTCATCAAGACCCTTGACCGTAAGGTAGCGATGGATGGCGCTGATTTCGTCATCACCCAGATCCGGGTGGGGTTAATGGAAGGCAGGGCGCGGGATGAGCGTATTCCGCTTGAGTTTGGGGTCATCGGTCAAGAGACCACCGGTCCCGGTGGATTTTCCATGGCGTTGCGCACCATCCCGGTTATGCTGGAAATTGGCAGGGAGATGGAAAAGCTTTCGCCTAATGGCTGGATGATCAACTTCACCAATCCTTCTGGTCTGGTAACCGAAGCGCTCAATCACCACACAAAAATGCGCATGATCGGGCTTTGCAATTCGCCGATCACACTACAAAACCGGCTGGCGACCCTCTTTAACATTAGCAAGGACCGAATATGGATGGATTACTTCGGCTTGAATCATCTTTCTTTCATCAGCAAAGTGTTTCTCGATGGTGATGATGTCACAGCAGAAGTGATTAAACGGATTAGCGAGGGAGATGCCCGGGAACTGCCGGGGTATCCCTTCAATCCAACCGTCTTAAAAGCGCTGGGAATGATTCCAAATGGATACCTGCAATTCTTCTATCACCGTGACAAGCTTCTGGAGAAATTGATGTCTTCTCCCGGCAGGGCAGAGACGGTCATGAAAATCGACGGCGAGTTGCTGGAGCTGTACAAGGATCCAAATTTGAATGAGAAACCCAAAATTCTTGAACAAAGGGGAGGCGCATGGTATTCGGACGCTGCATGCGCCTTGATCAGTGCCATGGTGAACGACAAGAAGGAAGTACATATTGTTAATGTCAAGAACCAGGGAGCAATCGGTGGATTGGGAGCAGAAGATGTCGTTGAAGTGCCGGCATTGATCAAGCGCTCGGGAGCGTATCCAGTGGTGATGGGAGAGATGCCGTTAAGCGTGCGTGCTCTCATCCAAACGGTGAAGACATACGAACTCCTCACCGTCAAAGCTGCGGTCGAGGGCTCACGAGATGCCGCTATCCTTGCGTTGGTGAATCACCCCCTGGTTCCTTCGGTGGATATCGCTGAGCAATTGTTTAACCGCATTCTCGAAGAGAATCGTGAGTGGTTGCCTCAGTTCAAATAACAGCACAAAGGGACGCATCAATATGGCTAAACGATTAATCGAAGCATCACCATCAATCCTGGCGGCGTTATCCGGAAAAGAATTATTGGATAGCCTGCGCATCTGTGGCGGGCGGGCGGTATCGGCGGAGGTAGTTGCATTCCAGCCAGCGCTTATCGATGGCGTTAGCAATGCAGCGCTTTCAGCAGCCTTTGGCGCCGATATCATTCATTTCAATCACTATGATGTTGATAAACCCCAAATCGCCGGCATGCCATCCATCCCAGAAGGCATAGCCGCCTGGGAACAAGCAGGTATTGCCTTGAGACCTAATGACCAGGTCGAAGGACCTTCCGGTAGTTTCTTCAAAAACTTGGGGTTGGGGATGACGTTGCGGGATGTCCGTCAGCAGATCGGGCGTGTGGTCGGGGTCAGTCTGGAGGTTGATTTTGATGGAGCGGATGCGCCGGCTGGCAGGGTTGCCTCCCCAGAGACCGCGCGGAAAGCGCTGGCGCAGGGGGCAGCATACATTACGCTTATTGGCACGCCCGCTCATACTCCTGATGTGTTAGCTAAAAATATTCTGCGGTTGCGACAGGCGCTTGGAGACGAGGTCGTGCTCTCGGCTGGTCGCATGCCGTGGGGTGGATCACGACCGGGGATGCCAGATTTTCTGCTTTCTGCAGAAGTGGAAACACTGGCTGAATCAGGTGCGAATATTGTGGTAATCGCCGCACCCGGAACCATGCCTGGGGCAACCATCGAAGAAGTTCAATCCTCTGTGAATGCTGCTCACCGGCATGGTTTACTCGCAAAGGTCACGATTGGCACCTCTCAAGAGAGTGCTGATGAAAGCACAGTCATCCGCTTAGCACTGGATGGGAAACTGACCGGTGCCGATATTTTCCAGATTGGAGATGGTGGTTTCTGTGGTATGTCGATTCCGGAATCGATACTTGCGTTCAGCATAGCGATAAAAGGCCGGCGTCATACCTATCGAAGAATGGCAATGTGTTAGTTCAGTAATGGAGTCATGAAAGGAGGTAATGGCACGAGGAGCAATGACGTCCCAAGTCGTAAAACCGATACGTAGAAACACATAATCATTAAGGAGATAAAAAAGATGAAGCTTCATAAGTTGTTCACGATCCTGTTGCTGGGGGCGGTCATTCTTTCTGCTTGTGGACCCGCCGCTACACCAGCGGAGGAAGTTCATGAGACTACTGCTCCTCCAGCCGAAGCCACCGCTGTACCGCCAACCGAGGAGCCAGCCGTTGAAGCCAAACCGGTTGTCGTCTCAGTGTGGACATCTGACCTGAAAGCCGTCCAGTTGGCTGCAGAAGCCTACACCGCCGAAACAGGCAAGCCGGTGACGGTTCAGGAAATTGCCCGCGATGTGTTGCAGGAAAAAGAAAAGACCGAGTTGACCTCCAAGACCGGCGCGATCGACATCCTGTACGTGCCGTCTGAGTGGCTTGCCGAATTGGCTGAAGGCGGGCTGGTTGAACCATTGGATGAGTATATGGCAAACCCAGAACTCCTGCAGCCAGATCAATCGGACTGGGCATCTCCCGGTTCTGTTGATGCCTACCGCTATAAGGACAGTCTGTATGGTTTTCCGGTTTCGATGGATACCTTGTTCCTTTATTACCGCAAAGACCTCATTGAAACGCCTCCGGAAACCTGGGATGATTTCTTGAGAATTGCCCAAGAACAGACGACTGCCGAGCGGTATGGAACGACCATTTTTGGCAAGTTGCCCGAATCGATCTCTTGGGATTTCATCAACTACTTCTGGGGCTTCGGTGGTGAACTGCTGGATGAGAACTTCCACCCCACTGTGAACTCGGAAGAGGGCGTTGCAGCGTTGACGTTCTTCACGGATCTCCTGAACAAATACCAGGTTGTCCCACCGGGTGTGCCGACCTATGAATATCCAGAAGTTTTGGCTGCCTTCCAGCAGGATAAAGCTGCTATGGTTATTCAGTGGAATGCTGCCTATCAATCATTTGTTGATCCGGAACAATCGCCCTTGATCTATGACAAATTCGAAACCACCGTTTTGCCCGGGATGAAAATGGACGATGGAACGATCTATCGCAGGAGCATCGGGCACGTGTGGGGCTTTGTCATGAACGCCAGTTCAACGAACAAGGAAGAGGCTTATAACTTCTTGGTTTACTTGACCAGCAAAGAAGGATTGAAATTCTTCCCGGACAACGCGGATAGCAAGAATGTCAATTCGAAAGCCATATTGAACGACCCCGCCATGCTTGAGGCGCATCCTGAATATGCCTATTTGGCGGATTCCTTCCAATATATGTCATTATGGCCAACAACCCTTGCTACCAGCCAGCTTATCCTGACATTGGCTCAGGAAGCGTCGGCTGCTCTTGCTCAGACCAAGTCCCCCCAGGAAGCGATGGATGATGCTCAACAAGCAATTGATGAGTTAATGCAGGAGGCGGGGTACTACTGATAGTTCATTGTTTTCAGTTACCGGGTATGGTGGCAAAACATACCGCCATACCTGGTAGTGGATGGTGCTCATGAAAAAGATAAAGAGACGAGGTTTTATCCAGGCGTTACCATTTATCGCACCTGCAATAATCATCATTGTGGTTGTTCTCATTTATCCATTATTGTATACATTCGGGTTAAGTTTCTTCGATTATTCGATCGCGAGGGGTTTACGTTTTTCGGGTCTTGGCAATTATATAAAGATAATCCATGATGATAAATTTATCACTTCGCTGATCAATACGCTTTATTACACCGTCGTCGTTGTCACAGTGGAAGGGACTCTTGGATTTATTCTTGCCAGTATTCTCAATCAAGAATTTCCTGGGCGAGGTTTGATTCGCGGATTGCTGATGATCCCAATGCTTACATCGCCAATAGTCTCCGCCATCACGTGGCGCTTCATGTATAACCCTGATTTTGGAATCATCAATTATTTGTTCTCACTGGTCGGATTACTTCCCCAAGTGTGGACAGGAGATCCGAAAACCGCTCTACCTTCGATCATGATCGTCGATATTTGGGAATTCACACCATTCGTCATGCTGCTGTTGCTGGCGGGATTACAATCGATTCCACAAGAGCAATATGAGGCTGCCATGATCGACGGCGCAGGCTCTTGGGCGCGCACGCGGTATATCACAATACCCTGGTTGCGCCCCATGATTCTGGTTGTTTTACTCCTGCGTACGATGGATTCGATAAAAATATTTGACCAGGTATATGCATTAACTGCGGGTGGTCCCGGCGTCAGCTCGATGACGTTGGGCGTATATGCCTATATCAATGGGTTCCGGAATTTCCACCTTGGCTACGCAGCAACTATCTCATGGGTCCTGGCGCTGATCACGATTGCAATTTGTGCCTTCTACATCCGCTCGATCCAAGTGCCTGATCATGCTTGAGAGAGTTCATGATTTCCAGAATTCTATTTGTGTCGGATGGGGTTCACAACCATGAAAAATAAAACCAAGACAAAAATTCAGCGAAGCATAAGCCATATTTTTTTGACAGTTGTTTTGATCTTTTTCCTGTTTCCTATTTTCTGGATGTTTATGACATCCATCAAACAGCCTCAAGATACCTTTGCCATTCCCCCGGTCTGGTTCTTCAAACCTACCTGGGATAATTACACCACTACATTCATCGAACAGGGATATTATAAGTATTTGATAACCAGTTTTGAAGTTACGATTATTGCTGTCTTCATCGCCACCTGTGTCAGTATCCTGGCTGCCTATGCCACTTCCAGGTTTCAGTTCAAGGGAAAATCCCAAATGTTGTTGAGTTTATTGGTCTTCTACACGATTCCTGGGATCGCGTATGCCATACCTCTTTACATGATCTACGGGAACCTGAAAATCCAAGACACGCCTCTGGGCTTGATCATCATCTTTACAGCATTGACCATTCCATTCTCCACCTGGGTGCTCCATGGCTATTTTGTTTCCATCCCGCGCGACCTCGAAGATTGCGCCATGGTGGACGGTTGTTCCCGGTTGGGAGCATTGGTCCGCATCGTTCTACCCCTATCTGCGCCCGGCGTAGCGGCAACCACAATTCTCACCTTCATCTCGACCTGGAACAACTTTCTATACCCGGCTATCTTGGCGGGATCAAAGACAAAAACGCTGACCGTGGCGATGTCTGCCTTTATCCATGACCTGAAAATTGAATGGGGACAGGCGTCGGCGGTTGCCTGCGCTGTGATCGTTCCTGTTTTAATCCTAATCCTGGTTGCGCAACGGTACATCATTATCGGGTTGGTAGCCGGGGCGGTTAAGGAGTGATCAGAAAGTGTTCGATCTCAGAAATCATTCTGAGATTGAACGCGGAATAATCTACCCCGTCATTGTGATAAGCATCTACCGGACAATTGAGTGACCGACAGTAGTCTCGCGCAGCGCCTGCGGGGTAAACCCCAAACCGGCGGATTGGGAACAGATTTTCTGTCTATCCATGACATCTATGGCGTCTCAAAAATGGGCGTTAAGGTGTCCATTGTATCTACTACGTCTATAGATTCTATACAAGTTTGCACCACGCAATTTCTTTAACACTGGAAGGGGAAGGCAACTAAAATTCACAATAGTAATTTGAATAACCCCTGTTGAAAATAATAGTATTTGCTTGTGATTTATCATATAATATTTATGTTGATTAATTGGGAGGAGAGCACAGGATCCGTTAAATCATAGTTGGTGTAACGAATAAGGAGGCGGGAATGGGAGATAAGGAAACATATCTCATAAAGTATGGACAGCATTGTTTAGGAGATACGGTTGAATCTCCTGCGGGAGTTTCCTTCAATCAATATGAAGATATATTCAGACAAGGAGGAGTTAAATTAAATTCTCTGGAATCCATCCTATCACTGATATCTCTACAAACCGACAAGCGCATAGATGAAACAATTGCATCTTATTATTCCTATCGCCCAACAGACCTGACAGATGACAATCTTATATTCCCTTCAACGGTCAAAATGCCCCCCAAGCCTGCCTCGATCGATATCGAGGAATTAGGATCATTCGACCCACACCAATCACAAACACATGCCGGCGCCTTCGAACAATTCTTCCATTTGATGAAGAAACACGGCTGGACTCTTCCAGGCAGGTTCGGTATCCCTGGTATATCCCTATTTGAGGAATGGAAGGCTGTTTGCGCACTCGTGTTTGCTTGCGGCGCAAACTGGGAAAAAGGTCCCGCTGAGAGGTACACGCTTGTGGGCGGCGATATTCCCGGAATACAGGATTTTGTCTATACAATAAGTTCGAAGGGGGCAGCGAAAGGTCTGCGCGGGCGGAGTTTCTTTATCCAGTTGTTCATCGACAGCCTGATCGAACGCTTATTGCTCGAATTAAATCTATCCAGGGCTAACATCATCTATTCGGCTGCGGGCAATTTCATGTTGCTTGCCCCGGCTGATATCGGAGAAAACCTCAATAAGATCAAGAATAACGTCGAAAAGGCGTTATTAAGTGACTTTCACGGCGACCTGAGTTTGTGTCTCGACCAACAAGAAATTCCTGTTGCAGCCCTTGCAGGCAAAGGGTATGGCGAATTCACGAAGCAATTGAAGGAAAAAATAGCATCCCAAAAACAAAGGCGGTTTGCAGGCATTATTCAAGATCACTGGGGCGACTTATTCGCACCACACGGCGCGCCCGGAAACCGTTCCTGCGTTGTCTGTCAGACCCCTTTGGAAAAGGGTGTTGGAAAGGTGCTGGAAATAATGCCCGGCGGTGAAATTTCCTATACCTGTAATTCTTGTGAGGGTTTCCGATTGCTCGCCAATCGGCTGGCGCGAAAGGACCTGGCAATCCGTATGTCGGCGAAGCAAGGCAGTAATAAAGGGGAACCCTGGCAGGAATTCCTGTGGCATGCGTGTGCGATCTGGACAACCATTGATGAATTTAGGAAGATTGCCCCAGGAGCTGATGGCATAACATGGCTAATCAACGATACAGATTTTTTGAATAAGGGCGCGCATGGCTTCCGCTTGCTCGCCAATGCCACCCCTGTGGTATGCGATTTCGACATCGCGAGATGGGAAGAAGAAAACGCAAAGGGGACTGCCGAAGACGAAGCGCCGGAGAAGGGGGACATCCGTAATTTCAGCCAACTGGCAGAAGCCGCAGATGGCGTTCGCCAGGTCGGTGTCCTGCGCATGGACGTCGATAACCTGGGCAGCATCGTCACGAGGGGCATCCCGAACAATTCGCTACTGATCGCCTCTGCCCTCAGTTTCATGCTTGATCTCTTCTTCGGCGGCTGGTTGAACAAGATCTGCGCCGACATCAATGGTGTTGATCGTATCGTAAATGGCGAAGACCGCGGCGAGCGACTCTACACCATATATGCCGGTGGCGATGACCTCTTCATCGTTGGCTCATGGAACCTGCTGCCAGTCCTTGCCGAACGGATCAGGGAAGATTTCAGACGTTTTGGCTGTGGCAACCCAGACCTTAGTATATCCGGTGGGATGACGCTCGAAGGGCGAAAGTTCCCGCTATATCAAGCAGCGACGAGATGTGGAGAAGTCGAAAAAAGCGCCAAGAATTATCGGCGCAACGGGAAAGAAAAGGATGCCTTTCATTTCCTGAACCTCCCCATAGGCTGGGAGGAATGGTCGCAGGTAACCACGCGCCGCGCGCGCGTGGAAGAAGCAATGGCAGATAATGCCCCCAAAGCATTGCTGCGGGTGTTACAGGACGCCTACCAGGGGTATGTACGTAAAAACGAAGAGAGTTCGCGAAAGAATAAAGATAGCCCAGGCGTAGAATTCGGTCCGTGGATATGGCGGGGCGCTTATATGTTAGCGCGCATGGCGGACCGGGCAGGAGCTGACCATCAAGAAGCGGCGAGAATCATGCGAGATTTTCAATTGGATCTGATGGCGCGTGATCGGTTGCGCTATTCCGCCCTGGCGGCTCGCTGGGTGGAGCTATTGAACAGAAATCAGGAGGAAGTCAAATGAGTGACGGGATTAAAGAAGTGATCACCAAAGATGACCCAAAATTGCTTATCGAACAGGCGAAGGACCTGGCAAGAAAACTGGCAAAGGATGAAACGACCAGGACACAGATCAGAAAACTTTTCTCCACCATCAGAAATATCGAAATGAATTGGCCTCGGACCATAAAGGATGAAAAGGATGAAGAACAACAAAGACGCGCTTACCGCGAGCTGTTGATGTTCAGCGCCAGGCTGACCTATCAAGGAGGCAGGGATCAAAAGATCAAAGAGCTTGTAAAAGTGATACAAACCGGTATCGAAGCGGTGGACCTGCAAAAGCGCGAACATTTGGAACGCCTGGCGCAATTCTTCGAAGCGGTAGTGGCATATACGTATGCGGATAATGACCAGCGCCAGCCGGCACCTACAAGCCAGAATCAAAGACCGCCTAATAGGCGGTAAGCATGAACTATACGAGGGAAAAAGGAGATCACCCGTGAAAGAGATAAACCTATTTGGTAGGATCATTCTCAGTGGATATATTCGTGCTGTTACCGGACTGCATGTTGGGAAAGGTAAAGAAGGATTGATGATCGGCGGTGTGGATAACCCGGTGATGCGAGACGCCCTCACCAACCAGCCCTATATCCCTGGCTCTTCCCTAAAAGGAAAGTTAAGATCCCTGGCGGAAAAGCGCGACCCAGCCACCCAGCCCAACAAAAGCATTGGAAAAGGCGTGACAATCCATGTATGTAATGATCCTGAATGCAGGGTTTGCCGGATATTCGGTATCCCCGGTCAGGAACAAGCCACTGCCCCCACCAGGCTGGTAGTTCGAGATGTTTTCTTGGAAAAAGAATCCGCAGAAAGCCTCAAAGCGTTGGATAGCGACTTGCCTTTCACCGAAGTGAAGTATGAAGCAGCCATCGACCGCATCACCTCCGAGGCGAATCCTCGACCGCTGGAACGCGTGCCGGCGGATGCGCTGTTCGGTCCGTTCGAGATGGTCTTCAACATTTACCAGGATGATGACCATGACCTTCTGGCAACATTGATCGAAGCAATGGCTTTACTGGAGGATGACTACCTGGGCGGCTCGGGCAGCCGCGGCAGTGGGAAGGTCAGGTTCGTGAACCTGGAAGTCAAGTTTAAACCTGTTGCCGTATATGGCGATGCGGGGGTGGATATTTCGACCATGGGCTTCGAATCGCTCGAGGGTGCCCGATCAGCCATCGATAGTATCATCGAGAAATCCAGGCAGGAAATACAAGTCCCGAAAGTTGCAGGTGCCGCGTGAAACCGGTTAGCGTCTGCTACCGCCTGCAGGCGCGCAGTCCGTTTCATTTGGGTGAGCGCGGTGTGGGTCTTGAAGAGTCCTCGGTGGTACTGCATTCAGACACCCTGTTCTCGGCATTGATCATCCAGTTGCGCGAACTCGGTGAGCCATTTAAAGATCTGATTGATGCCTTTCCGCGCGCTTGCTTTCCAGGCGTTGGAAAACAGGCGTTTGCAACCGGGAACCCACCGCTGCGGATGTCATCTGCATTCCCGTATTCCGGCAACGTGCTCTTTTTCCCAAAACCGCTCCTGCGACTTGCTGCCGCCAGCTCCCCTGAACCTGCGCTCCCGTTTGGGAAAAGCCTCAAGAGGATACAATTCGTTTCCAAGCAGTTATATGAAAATTGGATAACCGGTCGAAAAATCCCGGAAGGGTTGATCGCCATGAATACGCAAGGTCAGTCCGTAGAGATCAAACAGCTTATCCAGAACGGCAAGGTCTGGCTGACGCCAGACGAGAGAGATCGCCTGGGGACAACCAGCGATTTTATCTGGAGAGAGGAGGTGAAACAGCGTGTCACGGTGGACCGCGCAACTTCATCATCGCAGGTCTTTTCTGCGGGTGTTGTATCATTTGCCGAGGAATCGGGGCTGTTTTTCCTCATAGATTATCTAGATCAGAAGTGGCGCCCCAAAATTGAACGGTCGCTACGTGTGTTGGGTGAAGGCGGCATTGGTGGAGAACGCAGTATTGGCTACGGAAAGTTCGACCTGCAAGAAGCAGAAGAGATATCAGTTGCTGCGCCCGAAAAGCCGAATGCCGCCACCATATTGTCGTACTGGTATCCGACAAAACTGGAAGTTGAAACCGGAATGCTGGCTGGCGCCCGCTATGACCTGGTCATCCGGCGGGGCTGGGTGGCATCTCCAGAAGGCATGAACCTGCGCCGGCGCGGCGTGCGCATGCTGGCAGAAGGCGCGGTCATCATGAAGACACCTACCGGCTCCCTGGTGGACGTCAGACCGCTTGATCCTGAAGATGTCCCAAATATTCCACACGATATCTGGCGCAATGGACTGGCATACTCGTTACCCTGCCGGGTCGAGGAGGGATAAATTGACCAACCTGATCACATATACCTGGAAAATAGAAACCCTCACCCCTCTGCACATCGGCAGCGGGATACGGCTGCGGCAAGGCTTCGACTTCATTGCAGATAAAGACAAGATTTGGGTCGCAGACCAGGCTGCCATCTACGAACACCTCATCGACCGAGCCGAGTCTCACGCGGGCAGGCATCCGACCGAAATCAAGAACCTCATCCGTATGACTTTGGATGATATCGTCAAGAATAAGTGGCTTGAGCTGCAAGATTTTAACCTGGCGCCGGCAGGTGTGTTTAGTTATGTCCTCAAGGGCACACCCTCGGCGACCGAGGGGCGCGGCGAGGTGCAGGCGTTCATCCGGGATGGCTTCGGCAGACCCTATATCCCTGGCTCCAGCATCAAAGGCGCGCTGCGCAGCGCGTTGTTGCGCCATCTAGCCAGGCAAACAGACCAGCCGATTGATGTATGCAGAAAACCAACCCACAGGGGTTATGATGGTCGCTTCGCTGCCACCATTGTTGAAAAGAACGCATATGTTGGCGATGAGCGGGGCAGGGATAAGAAACCACAAGATCCCAACCTGGATATCTGGCGTGCAATCCGAGTGCAGGACGCGCAACCAGTCCCGGTGGAGACGTTGGAACTCGCGAACGCAATTGTGTTCCCTGCCCAATCCAACAGCCGCACCGTTGCCGCCATCCCGGTTGACCTGGAGGTCATCCCTGAGGGCGTGATCTTCACGGCAGCCCACCAGATTGACCAATGGCTGCTGGCATCCGAGCAGGCGAGATCGGTCATTACGTTTCCGCAAGAAGCCATGAAGCGAATGGAGAACCTGATCCGGACAGTAAATGAAGAAACAGTCGAGTTGCTGAACGGCGAGCAAGGATATCTCAAGAGTCTGAATGACAGGGGCATCACAGGCTGGCAAGAGCCAGCCCGTATTCGCGCCATGCTGGTAAAAGTCCTCAAAGATCTCAAAGCGAACGAGATGTTGATATCGATCGGCAGAGGCACAGGCTGGAATGCCAAAACGCTTGGCAAGCTGTTGCAGAACAAACAACTCAAGCAGAATAGCAGCCCGTACGATTTCAACCAGCTTGTGGCAGATTTCCGGCTTGGCAGGGGCAAATGGCGTAAGGATATGGAAATTCCGTTCACCCGGCTGCTTGCCACCACCCACACCCAAGTACGCGCGCCGATGGGGTGGATCAAAATCACGATGGAACAGCAATGACAGTCCTTATCCTCAGCAATATCGGCGCGCGGGATGTTCTGCTGGATGGCGAGGAACAGCGCCCCGCGCGCGGCGCCGGGGAAGCATTGTTCGAGGGTTATCCGGCTAACAAGGATCGGCTGACACTGCCGATGCTTGCCGGGCTGGTCAGTTACGTTCGCTCCCGCCATCGTGAGGAAGCGGTGAGGGTCATCCTGTTCGGCACCGACCAGCCGGAGAGCACTCCCACGCATTTCCGCGAGACCGATACCCTCTACTTCGCCCGCTTGGCAGCACGCATGTTGGCGAATGACCCTGCGAACGAAGGGATAACCTTCGAGGAACGGCTGATCGAGGACATCAACCCGGCGCTGCTCGACGAAGCCATCCCGGCTTACGACCGCCTGGTCAAACCCCTGGCGCCCGGCGTATCCATCTGCTACGCGCATATTTCCGGCGGGATGCCAGCCTGCAACATGGCGCTGCTGCTGCAGGGCGTGCGCCACTTTGGTGAAAATCTGGTTTGCCTCTATACACCCATGAAAGGGGAAATCACTCCCATCAACGCCAGCCGCCAGGTTTCGAACGCTTTTCGTGAAGCTGCCATCATCGACCGCCTGCAACGGCACGATTTCGCCAATGCCTTGCCGCTGATGCGCGACCTGCAATGCCCACCATCCTTGCTGCACCTTGCCGGCTATGCTGCCCGGCGCTTGGATTTCGACTTTGAAGCTGCCCGCGCCGAAATGGACCTGGCTTACCAGTGTGCGGAGCCAAATCTCCGCAGCTTTATCCAAAATAACGGACTCCGCCACGACTTGGACCTCCTCTTGGAACAAAAGGCATCCGGCGGGCGGCTTGGGGCGCTGCTATGGGAGCTCTATTGGAATGCCTGCATTTGCTATGAGAACCAACGCTATGCCGATTTTCTCGCCCGCGTCTACCGCTTTCAGGAGGCGGCGCTGCGCCTGTTGGTGGAGCAGATCTTTTCCCTCTCCACGGACCTGGGCAAGGATGTGCGGGACGTCAACCAGGCAGCCTGGGAGACACGCATCTCACAGAATGCCGCGCTGCTGGCGTCCCTCGAAGCGGCAAAGATGGACGACAAGCCGTTGAACTGGAAGACCATTGGTCGCCCAACTTACAAGTGTATGCTTTCGTTTGCCATCAAGGAGAATGGACGTGATACCAACGGAACGTTGTTGATTGCCGAACGAGAGCGCGGCAAAATGAACGAATTGTTCCGGTCGATCAACCAGTTGGATGACTTGGTGGAATTGCGCCACCGCACGATTGTGGGGCACGATTTTGCTGGCGTCTCTGAGGGCATGCTGCTGGCAGCCGCCCCAAAACGTAATGATGTTACTCAATTGCCGACGGCACACTGGCGGTATATCATGGGGAAACTGCGGGATCGATTGCCCAATAGACCAGCGAACTCTCCTTATGAGAACATCTCGGATTTCATCGTTCAGTCTCTTCGGTTGCGCGAGGGGTAATATGGATAATTTGATCAGCTTTCTGCGCCGTTACCGCAACATTCTGCTTATCACGCTTTCTGGTTTCATCGTGCCTATCCTCACCAATTTGTTCAGCAGCTTTCTGGAGGAGGTCTTTGGGGGAGAGATCGCTCAGCGTATCCAATTGCTTGCCATCGTCATCGCCATGGCAGTTGTGCTCTTTGCCATTGTTCTATGGGTGGGGAAAGATCGCCGCCAATGGGTTCTGGTACCCCGTGAGGAGCAGCCACCCTGCATGCCCGGTTTGATCGCCCTGGTCGGTACGGGCAGATCAGATCGGGACCCGATGGATTCCCCGGTGGGCGCTGCCATCGCGTATCACTCTGCGGGAGGTTTGCAGTGCTGTTGGCTGCTTGCCAGCCGCGAGAGCATGCCGGTTGCAGAAGCGTTGCGGAAGCAGCATGAAACCCCCGGGCTCACGATCAATATCATCGAGATCCACGACCCCTTCGGCATCCAACACACTTATGAAGCTGTCAGCAACATCTATGCGAACGCATTGGAAGCCGCCGGGATGACATCGGAGCAG
>JABLXM010000130.1 GCA_013177815.1 Anaerolineae bacterium
TCCTGGATGAAATCCATGATCATGTACTGCCATTGCCCTTGGGTGAAGAAATAATCTCCCACCCGTGGCAGGCTCACATGGTGCAGGCTCGCCATGATGTTCGCTTCGCGTTGAAACTGGCGCGTATATTCTTCCGCCAGGAATAGGTTTTCCTTGACAGCCACTACGATCTCAAGGTGGTCGTCCTTGGCTGCGTAGACCGCCCCCATGCCACCCTGCCCCAGAATCGATAGGATCGTGTAGCGTTCTTGAAGTTTTGTGCCGGGCGCTAACGTCATGGATTAATGATTTCCGTCGTTTCAGATGACCAATATTTTATCGTATTCTAACCGTCAATTTCATTACAAGTCTGATAACCGATTTACACCATGCTATAATCACGACCTGGAGGACTTTGCGCACACCATGCAATTGGATATCAAGACAGCCACGCAGGTTGCTTTCGTCCTGGCAGTGCTTGGCGTGATCTTCAGCTTGGTCTCCGGCGTTCGCACCATCCGCGCGGGACAGGCATTATTATACTTTCGAAAACGCCGCGAAATCATTGCCAGGGGGTGGCGTATGATTTTGATATCGTTCTTCCTCGTGGGGGCGGCGATCTTCCTCAACCGCTATGCTGAGCCTGTGATCTACCGCATCTTCCCGCCTTCGCCAACCGTCACGTTGACTTCGACCATTACCCTCACACCATCCATAACGGTATCCCCCACCGTCACCCTCACTCCCACCATCACCAACACCCCCGAAGTCTCCCCAACGCCCGTTCTACCGGGTGAGATTCTGGAGCAATTTACCGCGCTGCTCACGCCCCATCCGGATTCCGCCTTCAGTGTCCTCCAGTTCTCCCGCATCATCACCGAGGATAACCAGCCCCAAACGCCCTTGGTGGAGTTCGTCAACCCCGTCGGTCTGCTCTATGGTGCTTTCAGCTATAACAACACTTTGGATGGCTCTCAATGGACGGCGATTTGGATTCGTCTGTCCGATCAAAAGGTGATTTGTTACGAAACTTCGCCCTGGAATGGTGGCGTCGGCGGTTATGGCTACACCGAATGCAACCCGCCGGCGGAAGATTGGTTGCCCGGCGAATATGAGGTCCAGCTCTACATGGGCGAGATCTGGCAGCAATCTGGGCGTTTCACGGTATCCGGCGAGCCGCCCGCCGCCACCCTCACTGCTTCACCAACCCGCACTTTCACCGCCACCTTCACCCCGTCGCCCACCCGCTCGTTGACGCCCACTTATACCCCCGTGCCGAGTACCATGCCGTCGCTCACCCGCACCCCTGCGCCCACCCTCACGCCCTCCCGTACTCCCTCGCTGGTGCCCACCCGTACACCTACCAATACCCGCACAACTACCCGCACCCCTACCATAACGCGCACCCCGCCGCCCACCTCCACTCTCTATCCAACCCGTACGCCGCGCATCACTGATACTCGCTGGCCCTCAGCCACACCATGATTACGATTCAACTCTTCTCGCAAGCTGCTTCCTGTTGAAAAAGTGGTGTCATTCTGAACCGAAGCGCAGGCGAAGAATATCTGCATTTCCCTGCCATGTATTCATGCCGGGGAAATCCGTCGGACCAATGGGAGTGCTTCAGGATGCCAAGGCGGCAACTTGGGTATCAGGTGATCGGCGCCCGCATGGTGCTCATCTGCGCCAGCGCCACTGCAATCCTGGCTGCCAGTTCGGCGTTGTTGCGCAGCAGTGCCAGGTTTGCTTTTAGACTGGCACCCTTCGTGTAGTTGCTGACCCGCGCCAGCAGGTAGGGGGTCAGCGCCGCGCCCTGCAACTGTTGTGCTTCGGCGTCATTGATCGCACGTTCGATCACCATCTCCAAGTTTTCCTTGGGTATTTCGTCACCTTCCGGGATCGGTTGTGCCACCACCACTCCGCTGCGTAGCCCCATCTCCCAGTGCGCCTGCGCGATCTCGGCAACCATCTGCGGCGTGTCCGCCGTGATTCCCACTTTCAACCCGCTGCTGCGAGAGTAGAACGCCGGCAACTCATCCGTTCGGTACCCCACCACCGGCACGCCGTATGTTTCCAGCGTTTCCAGTGTTGCCGGCAGGTCCAGGATCGCCTTGGCGCCGGAACAAACCACCACCACCGGCGCGCTTGCCAGCGTGAACAGGTCGTTCGAGACATCCTGCGTCATTCCGCGATGCACGCCGCCAATCCCGCCCGTCGCAAAGACTTTCACCCCTGCGCTCGCTGCGATCGTCAACGTGCCAGCGACCGTTGTGCCGCCGTTCAGTTGCTTAGCCATCGCATAGCCAAAATCACGGCTACTGATCTTGACGGTTTTCGCGTCTGGCGCTGCGATCGATGCGAGTTCATCCGGAGTCAACCCTAATTTCACCCGCCCGTTGATGAGTGCAGTTGTCCCTGGGATGGCACCATTTTCCCGCACGATTCGTTCCATCGCCTGCGCCGTTTCCAGGTTGTGGGGTGCCGGCAGCCCGTGCGTGATGACCGCCGACTCGAGCGCCACGATCGCTTTTTTCATTGCCAGCGCTTGCTGGATCTCTTTCGTTACTACGGTGGTTGGGTTCATGCTCTAAATCTTCCTCACCCGTCCGCTGTGCACCTGGAAGTCGACCTGGTAGGCGTGGATATGATCCAGCGCGGTTTGGATGCGTTCAGGTACGGGTTTTCCTTCGTCGATCATGCTCTCGATCGTTGTTTGCAGCAGCGCCCGGTATTCCTCGATTAAATTATAGATCACCGTCTCATGGTCTTCCGTTTGCGACCTCAAGGATGCAAAAGCCATCAGCGGCACTTCGCGCACCAGCCGCGCCTGTTCTTGCACCCGCGTTTGGTTGTGAAGGTTGTCCAATACCCTCGGCTGGCTCTTGATCAGGTTCTCGTTCGTTTTCTTCCAGGCGTCGATGTGCTGGTTGGGGATGATCTCGCCGGCGATCTGCCAGGTGCCGACGTCGATCCATTCGAGTTTCACGCCCGGGATACGTGATCGCACAGCGAACTCGTCCACGAATTCCTCGTGGAACTTCGAGAACAGCTCTCGCAATCCTTGTCGGTGCACGGCGTCGGGTGCTTTGGCGCTTTTCAGCAGCATCCGCGAGAATTTGTACGATTGCCATAAAGCGCGTTTGTGTTTCCTCGCCTTGAAGACCAGTGGTTGACCTTTCATCGTCAGTGGGGGGTGGATGTTGCGTATCCGCCGTGAATGTTTTTGCGTCTCCCAGATCTGTTTTCGTATTGCCGAATCTAGGTATATCTGTTGCCGAATCTCAGGATCACCGATTGGGCTGATTAACTCGCCCAGCGTGTGCTCGCCCACGAATGACAGCAGCTCGTGGTATACCAGCGTCGATACCACCTCAGGGATCGGACCGCCTTCCTGACCGTAAACCAGTTCGTGCACCGCGTCGTCCAGGTACGGGTATGGCTTTTTGAGCGACCGGTCGCCGGAGCCGCGCATGATGCTGAACAACAGGCGTAGGTTCCGGCTGCCGATCGATATCCCATCGATCGTCCGGGCGTGAATCTCGTCGATTCGGAACACCTGGTCCCGCAGGTCGATGATGCTGCGCGCTCGCTCGAATCCTTCCAGGTGATGGATATTGCCGGGTTCATTGATGGTGGGACCGATCACCTCGACCTCGCCGTCGATCTTTTCGAACACCGCTAGGTTTTCCAGGTACACCCGCACGCCGCCGGGACCGCCGATCAGATAAACCGGGCTGTTCAGGTCTTCGGGGTGCACCCGCCCTTCCACCGCCCGGATGAAACGCGGTTTCGGGAATGAAAAAGCAGCCTGGCTGATGAACCGCCGCGCCACTTTGATGTTCTGCTCGTAGACATCCGCCACATAGATCGATGCCAGTATCAGGATCACCAGCAAGGGTACGATCAGCGCCAGCAGGTGACCCATCACCACCGGCGCGAACAGCCGCACTGATAGTTCCGCCAGGAACGCCGTCAGTGCCGTAGCTGCTGTCGTGTCCGCCGGCGGGAATAGGATATTTTTCAGCGCGTCTGCCCAGCCCACCCACGGGTTGTTCAATGATGCCAATGCTAGCCAGATGACTATGAATGCCAGGATGAGCAGCATCAACCGGATGCGCCCGGCTTCATAGGTCATCTGGAAGATGAATTTCAGCGCGCGGTCTGGCAGTGAATATTCCTCAGCCTCATAGCTGCTTTCGGAGAAGTCGAACAGTCCGGCGCTGCGTGCACTCACGTTGGCTGCCCCGCATCGTCGGATTTTTCCAGCCAGTTGATCAACGCCAGCAGTTGCCGGCTTTCATCCACCGTCAGTTTCTGAACCTGGCTGTCGCGTTTGCAGGCTCCCAGGCTGCCGTTCACCAGCAGTTTCGCCAGGTCTTTGCCTGCCCACGGGCGCCCCAACGGTTGGGTGCCTAATTTCTGTGTCACCCGCATGGCGTATTCCCGTGTGCCGTTCTGTTTTCCAAGCTCGATCATCAAGTTGCGCCGGGCTTCGACCGCTTCGCTTTCCTGGTTCGCGCGTAGCAGCCACGAAGCCTTCCAGCGTTCCACCAACTGCGATTCGACCGTCGGTGGCATGCGGATGTTGAGGAAGCGCACATCCAGCACCCGCAGCCCGCGGCTGCGCAGGATGGTAAACTCCCGGCTTTCGACTTGCAGCGGTGAACCGCTCCCGTCCGCTGCCGTCATCAGGTTGCCGTGTTCATCGTGTTGGATCGTCAGTCTTTCCATCAACCGGTCGGATATCATCGTCTGGATTAACTTCAGATAATTATCCTCTTTGTAGGTGAACGGGAATAATTCTGAGAAAGTGAACTTCCCGGCGTACTCGCGCCAGATGTCCACCGCCAGGTAAGCTGGCAGCAGTCGCCATTCTTGCTGTGCTTCTGCGCTGTCATGGGCTTGAGTGCGCGGTGCGGGGCTGCCGTCGCTTGTGGTGGCTGTCTCTGGTGAATGCACCGGGCGTCCGATGATGGCATTTTTGACCGCCGTGGCATCGTAGCCGAAGGCGGTCCCGCCTCGCCCCGGGATTGTGTCCAACCTGAAGGTCACCCGCAGCGTGGGGATGATCTCGATGTTGTCGCGTGTGAAACCGCGTGAATCCAATCGTGACCGGAACAACCCTGGGTTGGTCGTCTCCACGTCTTCCTTGAACAGGTCATCATTGACCTTTTTCCCGCCGGTCGGACCGATTGTCACTTTCTGCACGTGCAGGTCGATCGTACCGCCGATATATTCGTTCACCTGCGTGAATTCCACTCCCGGACCGACCGCGCGTTTGAACTCGACCGGTGTGCGGATCATTGCCGCGCTGGCGGAATCAAGGATCACCACCCCTGGACCGCGCTTCAACACTTCTGGGTTCTTCCCGTTCTTTTTTGAACGTTCCGTCCTGGAAACCCGCACCTGCCCGTTGTCCACGAAGATCGCCGGTCCATGTCCGCCCAGCAGGTATTGCACCAGTCGTTCGAATGACAGGAAGCGATCTCGCGATGACTTGACTGGCAGCGTGAACTGTGCGAAGAAGATCAGCCACCCCAGGAATCCCATACCGCACAGCAGCGCATCGATCAACATCGACATTGCGTTGTGTTGCAATCCGCCCGATAGTGTCTTGATGATCAAGTAAACCACCAGCGCGCCGAAGATCAACAGGTACAACTTGACCAATG
Source organism: Anaerolineae bacterium (assembly GCA_013177815.1). Lineage (GTDB taxonomy): Bacteria > Chloroflexota > Anaerolineae > Anaerolineales > Anaerolineaceae > JABLXM01. Next base: position 5,652 of record JABLXM010000130.1, read on the forward strand.
GCGAAGGCGAATGCTTGGCATTTTTTCTTCTCATGGTTGAAAGAATTTTATATCAAAACCTGAATTCCGACCAACCTATATTTTCCCATAAGGTATAATCCCTGCGGTCAAGCGAGGCTCTGTTTTGAAAAACACCGACGATCTCACCATTAATAAATTCATGCCTGCCCTCTTCCTGACGATCCTGGTCTTCATTGGTCTGGTCCTGCTGGGGGATATCCGGCAGGTTGGTACGCTGGTGTCTGCTTTTGATTGGCGCTACTTCGCGCTCGCGATTGTATTCACGTTGTTTAATTATGTCCTCCGTTTCTTCAAATGGCATTATTACATTCGTTTGCTAGGTGTCGCCAATCTGTCGCTCTATGAAAGCGCCAAATTATTCGTCGGCGGCTTTCCCCTGGCGGTTACGCCCGGCAAGATCGGCGAGGTGCTCAAGGCGTTGTGGCTCAATCAGAAGAGCGGTTTACCGCTCCCTCAAGGTGTCTCGGTTGTCGTCGCAGAACGCCTCAGCGACGGTCTGGCTGTTCTTGGGTTGTCGACGCTCGGTGTCATCTCCTTTCCTGAATACTGGCTTGTCTTTATCTCGGTACTGCTTCTGCTCGTTAGCCTGGTCGTCGTCTCACAGGTCAAACCGCTTGCCTTTTGGATACTCGACCGTATGGCGGCTTTGCCTGTATTGAAGAAAATCTCATCCCCCGCCAGGGAATTCTATGAAGGCAGCAATTTCCTCTTCAAACCGCGCGCGTTGGTGATTGCGGTTGGCATCGGTCTGGTATCCTGGTTGGGTGAGGGGATCGGGTTCTACTTCATTCTTCAGGGTTTGGGGCTGCCGCCTGGCAGTCATCTGGCAGCCTTGGCGGTTTTCGTCCTCTCATTCTCGACCATTGTTGGCGCCGTCTCCACCCTTCCCGGTGGGCTGGGTGCCATCGAGGCGTCCATCGCCGGTATGCTCACTCTCTTGGGCGGTGTAGCTTCGCCGGTTGCCGCCACTGCCACCCTGCTCGTCCGGCTTGCTACCCTGTGGTTCGGCGTGTTGTTGGGCTTGTTGGTTTGGCTTATCGCGCCGGAATTGATCGGTTTACGGAGGTCTCATGGACGACCTGATTAAGGTTGATTTTCATTCGCATAGTCAATACTCTCCCGATTCCCTCACCAGGGTCGAGAACCTCATTCGCCGGGCGCGCAAGGTTGGTCTGGACCGCCTTGTGTTGACCGATCACAACACCATCCAGGGCGCGCTCATCGCCCGCGACCTCGCGCCCGATCTGATCATTGTGGGGGAAGAGATACAAACCACCAGCGGTGAGATTCTGGCGATCTTCGTTACTGAGCAGGTGCCGGCGAAATTATCGCCGCTCGAAACGATCGAGCGGCTCAAGCAGCAGGGCGCTTTCATCAGTGTGTCCCATCCCTTCGATCCCTACCGCAGCGGCTGGGCGCTGGAAGAATTGATCGAACTCGCCCCGCTCGTCGACGCCATCGAAACCCATAACGCTCGTTGCTGGAACCCACAGTTTAACCAACAGGCGCAGGCGTTCGCGCGTCAGCACGATCTTCCCGGCACCACCGGGTCAGATGCTCACCTCCTGCCGGAGCTGGGAGGCTCCTATCTGCAATTGCCCCCGTTCGACTCAGCCGCACAACTGCGCCAGGTCATCCGCCAGGGTGAGAGTGTCGGTCGCTATTTGCCGCCCTTGTCGCGCCTTGGTTCGCGCTTTGCCAGCCTCTGGAACACGCTGGCTGCCCCGTTCAACAGGTCTTGACGCTGATGCGGTATGGTATAAAATAATCACATCTGGGGCGGTGGCGGAACAGGCAGACGCAGTGGACTTAAAATCCACCGACCGCGAGGTCTTGTGGGTTCGACCCCCACCCGCCCCATATGATTTGAACGACCGTTTTACTTTAATCGTGATAGATATTTAACCATCGACTTTCCCCTTTTTTACTTTAACGGAAGCCCAAGGTCATTTATAATAAATCGTGATTCGTGCGCATTTTTTTAGACAAGGAGATAGATTTATGTGTTCTAAGCAGAATGAAAACCGTCCCTTCACCCCAACCCCCCTCGACCGCAAATCCCCCGTCCCCAGCGATATCGAGATCGCTCAGGCTTGCAAGCTGAAGCCGATCACCCAGATCGCTGAGGAACTGGGCATCTTGCCCGAGGAATTGGAATTGTTTGGTCCATACAAAGCCAAGATCAAACTCGAGATCTTGGATCGCTTGCGCGATGTTCCTAATGGTAAATATATCGACGTCACTGCCATCACACCGACGCCATTGGGGGAGGGGAAGACGACCACAACGGTGGGATTGAGCCAGGCATTGGGTGCGCATCTCGGATATAAAGTGATGACTGCCATCCGTCAACCCAGCCAGGGTCCCACCTTCGGTATCAAGGGCGGAGCTGCGGGCGGTGGCTATAGCCAGATCGTCCCGATGGAAGATTTCAATCTGCACCTCACCGGCGATATCCATGCCATCACCGCTGCCAATAACCTGATGGCAGCCGCTATTGATGTTCGCATGTTGCACGAATCCGAAGCCAGCGATGAGCAGATGTTCAAACGCCTTTGTCCGCCGGACAAGAACGGTAAACGGCATTTCAGCCGCGGTTTGATGGCGCGCAAGCAGAAACTTGGTATCAACAAGACCGAACCCGAAGACCTCACCCCGGCGGAATGGTGTAAACTCTTCCGTCTGGATATCGATCCGGAAAGCATCACCTGGCGCCGTGTCCTCGATACCTCCGATCGCCTGCTGCGTGGCATCACCGTCGGACGGGGACCGCAGGAAAAGGGACACGAGCGTGAGACCGGCTTTGATATCACCGTTGCCTCCGAGATCATGGCGATCCTCGCGCTCACCACCAGCCTGGCGGATATGCGCGAGCGCTTCGGTCGCATCGTTATCGGCGTCAGCCGTAGCGGTGAAGCCGTCACTGCCGAAGACCTCGGCGTTGCTGGCGCGCTCACCGTCCTCATGCGCGATGCCATCAAACCCAACTTGATGCAGACGCTCGAAGGCACGCCCGCCCTGGTCCATGCCGGTCCGTTCGCCAACATCGCCCACGGCAACAGTTCCATCCTGGCGGATATGATTGGGCTAAAACTGGCGGATTATGTCGTCACCGAATCCGGTTTTGGCGCCGATATGGGCATGGAAAAATTCTTCAATATCAAGTGCCGCTATTCCAACCTTGTTCCCGACGTGGTCGTGCTCGTTGCCACCGTCCGCGCCCTCAAGATGCACGGCGGCGGACCCAAGGTTATCGCCGGTCGCTCCCTCGACCAGGCTTACACCCAGGAGAATCTCGACCTCTTGCGCAGCGGACTGGGAAACATGATTCACCACATCAAGACCGCCAGGAAGTTCGGCATCCCCGTTGTGGTCGCGGTCAACAGTTTCTCCAGCGATACCCCCGCCGAACTTGAGATGGTGCGCAAGGCAGCGGTTGAGGAAGGCATCAAACCTGTCCCCGCAGATACTCCCCCAGACCCGGCAGTGCTGGCAGCCGTGAAGGCAGCCGAAGCCGAAGGGGCGCGCCTGATGGCGCAACCGGTGGCGGTGTTGCCCCAGGCGCTGCCGCTTGATCACTTTGCAGAATGTCCGCTGGGCAACCTGGCGGCAGATGCGCTGCGCGAGCGCATGGGAGCAGAGATCGCCATCCTGACGAGCGGCATGTTCCATGCCGGGCTGCCGGCGGGCACGGTCACATTGGGCGACCTGGACGCCTGCTGTTTCTCCACCGCCAACCCACAGCTTTCGCGGCTGCGCGGGGAGCAGGTCCTTTCCGCGCTCAAGCGGGCGCTGCTGCCGGGGCGCGTCGCCGGTGAAGGTCCCGGCTTTCGCGGCAATCCATTGGGCGTCCCCATGCTGAGCGGCATGCGCGTGGTCTACCGCGCGCCAGAGCGTGGCGAGGTCGAGATCCTGCACGCCGAGATCGCCGGCGAAGCGTTGGACCCTGCGCGAGCGTACCTGGTGGCACACACCGACGCCGAGGTGATCGAAGATCACATCCCCCTGGGGGGTTGCCTGGCGCCGGAAGCCGGTCAACTGCTGCGCACCGAAGTGCCCACCATCGTGCGCGAAGTGCTGGCGGATCATCTCAAAGCGCACGAGCCGGCGCCGGCGCCTGAGATGGGACGGCTCATCCGTCAAACGTGATCCTTCGCCTGCTGCGCAGGCTCAGGGTGACGGGCAAGGCGGGTTGTTGATCGCCGCGCTCCTGATCTTCAAAATCTGTGAAAACCGTGAGCAGGTTGCGCATCGTTTGACTATTTTCGACCGGGATACTATCATAATGGTTGAAATTCTCCAAAAGAGGTAAAAGCATGTCGCGCCAACTGGATGCCATCGACCTGCAAATCATCAAGCTGTTGACGACCGATGGGCGCATGTCCAACGTCGAAATCGCCCGCCGGATCGAGGGCGCCAGCGAACGGCTGGTGCGCTACCGCATCGACAAGATGATCAAGGAAGGCTACATCCAGATCAGCGCCATCGTCAATCCGGTCGCCATTGGTTATGTCGTCATCGCCGACGTGTGGGTGGCAGTCGAGCCCGGTCAGGCGGTCAAAGTCGCCCGGCGCCTGGCGGAACTGGAGCGCGCCCGCTATGTCTCCTACGCCACCGGCGGCATGAAGGACGTTACTGTGCAGATCGTGGCGCGCAGCCTGGAGGAGATGTACGAGTACGTCACCGAGGTGATCGGCAATGTGCCCGGCGTGCAGCGCACCCAAACCATGCTGATCCCCGCCGTGCTCAAGGATGTGGGCGATTGGGTACCGCCCGTGGGGGAACTCGATCAACGGTAAGCTGGCGCATTCACAAGAACGGCTGTTTTAGTCATTCGATTGTTGTTTATCGACAAATTTTTATTTTTCTTTAGTTCTTTCTGCCACAATATTATATTTTTAGGGATAATAGATACGAGCAGCGCCTGCCTAGCCAGTCAACGGGCGCTGTAGCAGAAAGGAAGCTATCATGACCGCGACACCTTACGACCCCATCAGCATCGAACAATACCGCCAGGATGACCTGGCTTATGTGGCGCAGACCACTCCTTTCGGCAAGCAGTTGATCATGGTTCGCTCCGCCGGCGCAAAAGTCTGGGATGCCGCCGGCAAGCAATACCTGGATTTCATCGCCGGTATCGCCGTCAACAACGTCGGGCACACCAACCCGGAAGTGGTCGAGGCGGTGGTGGCGCAGGCGCGCACCATGCTGCATGTCAACGTCTTCGGCAAGACGTTACTGCCGGTGCAAGTCGAGCTTGCCAAGGCGCTGTCACGGGTAACACCGCCCGGGCTGGATAAGATCTTCTTCACCAACAGCGGCACCGAAGCCATCGAGGGCGCCATCAAGCTGGCGCGCCGCTCCACCGGACGGCACAAGATCGTCGCCTTCGAGGGAGGGTTCCATGGGCGCACCTGCGGCGCGCTTTCCATCTCCTGGCGCGATGTCTACCGCCAGCCCTTCGAACCATTGCTGCCCGGCGTGACCTTCATCCCCTTCGACGACCTGGCTGCGGCAGAACAAGCTATCACCGATGAGGTCGGCATGGTGATCGTTGAACCCATCCAGGGCGAGGGCGGCGTGCACGTGCCTTCGGATGACTTCCTGCCCGGGCTGCGCGCGCTATGCGACCAACGCGGCGCCACGCTGGCGCTGGACGAGATCCAGACCGGTTTTGGGCGCACCGGACGCTTCTTCGCCTGCGAACACTGGGGGGTGACGCCGGATATTCTGGTGGTTGCCAAAGCGGTGGGCGGCGGCATGCCGCTGGGCGGCTTCATCGCCCGTCCGGAGGTGATGAACCTCCTGACCGACCCGCCGCTCTCGCACATGACCACCTTCGGCGGTCATCCGGTCTCGTGCGCCGCCGGGCTCGCCAGCCTCAACATCATCCTGCGCGATAAACTTGCGGAACGGGCGGAGCGGGTCGGCGCGCACATCCAGGAGCGCCTGCGCGCGATGCAGCAGCGCTACCCGGTCATCGTGGATGTGCGCGGCAAGGGACTGATGATCGGTCTGGAGTTCGCCACGCCCGAACTGACCAAAGCCATCGTCGGGCGCGCGCAGGAGTTGGGCGTGATCCTCTCGTGGAGCATCTACGCCGGCGGTACCGTGCGCATCGCGCCGCCGCTCAACATCCCCGAAGTGGAAGTCGAACAGGGGTTGGCGATCATCGAACAAGCTATCCGCGAGACGCCGGCTTAGCCCAGGTACGCCCGCAGCCAGCGCCGGACAGCATGCGGGGACGCCAGGCGATAGCGCGCAGTGGTCGGTCTGGCACGCGGCGCCACCAGGATGCCAATGCCACCGCCCGCCTGAAGGCGGGTGAAAGCACGCTCATCCTTATCATCATCGCCAATGAAGAGCGGCAACACACCGTCAAGATCTGACCGCGAGAGGATGTATTCGACCGCGGCGCCCTTATCCGCTTCCGGCGGGCACACCTCCAGAAAGCGCTCGCCTCCTTGCAGGCGAAAGCCCGCCGGGACCTCGACCATCCGCGCCTGCGCCAGCACCTCCGCCGCCGCCTGCGCCTGCGCCTTGTCAGCATGGATCGCCAGCGCCCAGCCCTTATCCTCCAGGTAGAACCCGTCCCTGCCCGCCAGCAGCCGCTGCCAGCCCGGCTTGAACGCCGCCAACCTTGGGCGCAGCGCCTGGTAATCCAACCGCTGCATCTCCGCTCCCCCCGGATCCACCAATTCCAGCCCGTAACTGCCCGCCAGCCAAACCCCTGGCAGCGGCAACAATGCCCGCACGTGCGTCAGCCGCCTGCCGCTCACCACCGCCAGGCGCAGGTCATCACGCTCCACCAGCCGCGAGAGAAGATCCAGCAGGTGCGCATCCGGCAGCACCACATCCGGGTTGGGGGCAAAATCCGCCAGCGTGCCGTCATAATCCAGGAAGAGAAAAGCGCGCAATTTGCCGGCATCCGCCAGCAATTGACGCAGGGGTGGGCAGGGGTTCATGCGTCCGGTCGGGTCTCCAACAGCGGGCGGATATGCTCGCGGAACAGCGCTTCCCAGGTGTAACCCAGCCGCACCTTGCGGCGCAGGCGCGCCGTCGGGCTGGCTTCGACCAGTTCCAGGATGACGCGCGCGGTCTCTGCGGCGGGAGCAGTGATATCGATGCGGGTGATATCGGCGCCGCCGATCTCCAGCGCCGCCGGGATATGGCTGCACACCACCGGCACCCCCGCCAGCCCGGCTTCCAACACCGGCATACCGAAGCCCTCGCGGTGGCTGGGCATGAAGACCACGTCGCTGACCCGCAACAGTTCCCCAACGCCGCGCTCGTCGATGCGTTGCGGCGCGTCCCCCGCCACCCCCTCATCGGAAACGAAGCGCATGACCGCCTCCACACCGAGTTGACGGCGCAACGCCAACAGCGAACGGTAGTAAGCCATGCTGCCGGCATCATGCGGGTCGGGCGGACCGGTCAGCACCACGCGCGGGTTGGGGGTCAGGTCCTTCAGCGCCGCCGCCACCCGGATGGCGTATTCGATGTTCTTGGCGCGCGTCACCCGCACCGGCATCAGCAGGATCAGGGTGGCATCCAGCAACCCCAGGCGCTGCACCAGCGCCAAACCCGCCGGCGACAGACCCAGGAAGATCTGTGGGTCAACCCCGTTGTAGACCACCGGAAACTGCTCCGCCGGCAGGTGAAACAGCCCCGCCAGTTCACGCTGTCGGGCTTGCGAAACGGTCACGTACGTCACATTTGGCAGGTGCGTGCGCAGCAGGTCCCAGGGATGCCCTGGGTGCAATTTTGGCAGCGAGGAGGCGCTGGTCCATGAGATATCGTGCGTCCACGCAATGGCATGGCGGATACTGCCATCGCCGATCAGGCGGTGCAGCGCCGCCGTCAGCGGCAGGTTGAAGTGCTTGGTCAGCACGTTGTGGATGATCAGGTGATCCGACCCCAGCGCCAATGGGCGAAGCGCGGCGGTCAGGCGTTCCGCTGTCGGTTCGAAATCATGCGGAACGATGCCCTGCTCCAGGCGGCTGCTCATCGCCGCGATGCCCGCTGCCTGGCTATCCACCTCCGGCAGCAAGTGCAGGCGCGCGCCAGCCGGCAGCCAACGCTCATCGCCCCTGCCGGCGATCAGTTCCACCTGGTAACCGGCGGCTGCCAGCACGCCCACATGCGCCTGGATGACCGCCTCCACCCCGCCGATGACCGGCGGCAGCGAATAGTGCAGGAGACTGACCTTCATCGAGCCGTTCCCTCACGCCTTCCGCATCCGTGCAATCTCCGCGATGGCGTCCAACTGCGATTCCAGCCAGAAGTTGATGTCCTCCGCCTCCACCAGCCGCCGCAGCAACGCCGCCCGCTCGCGCCGCTCCTCCGGCGCCATCACCAACGCCTGGTGCATGGCTTCTGCAGTGGCATAAACATCGCAGGGGGCGATCACCAGCGCGCCTGGCTCCAGTTGCTGGCGTGCGCCGGTGCGTTCGGAGAGCACCAACACCCCATCCATCTTGTTGACCACCGCACCTTCCTTGGCGACCAAGTTCATGCCGTCCGCGATGGAATTCACCAGCAGTACGTTGTACATCGTCAGCGCCGCCACTGCCCGGGCATAGTTCTCGCCCACCAGCAGCCTCACCGGCTCCCACTCGCTGTCGCCGTAACGCGCATTGATGCGCCCAACCGCTGCCATGATCTCGTCCAGGTAGGTCTGGTATTCGTCCACCCCCAGGCGCGAGGGCGTCAGCAGCGCCAGGAACATTACCTGATCGCAATGTTCGGGATGGGTCTCCAACAGCGCTTCATACGCCTGAAAACCACGCAGCAGGTTCTTGCTCGGTTCCAGCCGGTCGACCCGCAGGATCAATTTGCGCTGGTTCATATGCTCCGCCACTTCCTGCTGGTATGACAGCGTCTCCGGCGCATCAGCCAGCGCTTTCAACGCATCCACATCGATGGAGATGGGAAAATCACGCACGTAGGTATCGTGGCTGCGGTAGCGCACCCGCCCGCGCCGGTAACGCACCAACGCCTTCGGCAGGTAATTCTCGCAGGTGCGGATGAAGTTCAGCCCATCCTCGCGCGTCTGGAACCCCAGCAGGTCCACCGCGCACAAGCCATCCAGGATCTCCTGCCGCATCCCGGGCGGCAGGATGCCCCAATAATCCGGTCCCGGCATGGGGATGTGCACGAACAGTGAGAGGATGGCATCGCGCCGGCGCAGGTATTTCTTGAGGTAACGGGGGGTCAAGTAGAGGTGATAATCCTGCAACATCACCAACACCGGTTTGCTCATGGTGCGCACCTGGTCGGCGATCTCGCCGGCGAACTGCCGGTTGACGACCTTATAGCCCATCTCCCAGGCGTCCCAGGTGGCGCGGTCTATGACCGGCGCGCGCGGCACGTCCCACATGGAGTGCTGCAAGAACCACAACAAGGGGTTCGAAATCTGGTTGTAATAGGCATCATAGGCTTGCGGGTCCGGGTTGATGAAACGCGTGTACAGGTTGCAATTTTCATCTTCGAAGCACACCTTCCCTTGCCCCCAGGCTGCGTCCTCCGGGCTGAGGGCGCACGCCACCCAGGTGACCCGCGTGGTGCGCGCCAGCCCCGTTAAAGCCGTTACCAACCCGCCGCTGCCGCGCTGGAAGGTGTACCCCCCTTGCGCGTCACGACCCAGCGTGACCGGTCCGCGGTTGGAGGCAATCAAAACCTCGGAATAGTGATTGGTGGGAAGCGGTTCACCAGAGTCCATCATGATCATCCCTTCTCCGCCCCGGCAGGCGGCAGGGCAAGCGTTGGCTCTTCTTCGCGGCTGGCGGCAATCGCCAGGTCGATGAAGACCGCCGCCGTCCAGCCAAAGGCTTCGGCTGCCCTGGCGCCGGGCTTGCCGCTATCGGCATTGTAATACTCATACATACCCGGGCTGCTCATGATCAGGTCCAGCGTCCGCTTGCGCAATGTGCGCGCCAGGTCCGCACGTCCCGCCAGTTGCAGCGCCTCGATGAAGAAATAATTAATGTTGACCCACACCGGTCCGCGCCACATCTGTTCCGGGTTGAAGTGCGGGTCATTGCGGGCGACCGAGGGGATGCCGTAGTCCGTCCAGAATTCATTGGGGTCGCACAGGTGGGCAATCAGGCGATTTGCCATTTCATTCGGCAGTTGACCAGTCCACAGTGGGTAGAGATTGAACGGCGTGACCACTGGGATCGGTTCGTCTTCGCGTGTGGCATAGAAGACGCCCGCTGTCTCGTCCCAAAAATCTTCGATCATGCGGTTGACGATGGCTTTGGCGCGCCGCTGCCACATGGCGGCTTCGGCATCCATCCCAAGCAGTTCCGCCATGCGCGCCAGCGAGTTCATCTGGATGCACAAGTAGGTGTTGATATCCGGCGATTCCACCGGCATACCGTAATCCCACAGCGGGTTGTCGTCCAAACCGGAGGAATAAGGGTGGTTGTACTGCGATAGACCATCCACATCGTCGTCGTTCATGCTGAACCACCAGGCGTTGCAGCGCACCAGCGGGATGTAGACCTCCTGCAGAAATGCCAGGTCGGGCGAGGTCTCGTGCAGTTTCAGCACCGCCCACGAAAGGATCGGCGGTTTGGTCACCTCCGCCAGGATGGGATGGTCGATCTGCGAGACCACTCCTTCGTCATAGATGGCATCCGGCAACATGCCATCCGGCAACTGGCAGGCGATCATGGCGCGGATCTGGTTGCGCGCCAGTTCCGGGTCGAGATGGCGATACGCCAGCGCGTGCATGGCGCTATCCCACAGCCACAACCCGACGTAATGCGATTTGGAAGGCATCATGGCTTCGTAATAGATGGTGCCCTTGGGTTTGACCAGATTGTTCGCCATCACCCACCAGGCGTAGGCATAGGTGCGTCGGAAATGCTCCGCCACCGGCGGAACGCGTTTGAACCAGCCCTGCCAGCGTTCCTGGCTGGACTCAAGGATGGACGAGAACGGCTCGATGGATTTTGGCAGTTGCCGGTCGCTGCCGATACTGATGGCAATGGTGGCATCGTCATCCGCTTCGACCACCAGCTCGACATTGTAGCCGCCGTCCTCTGACCGGATGTGATTGCGCACCACCCGACTATTGGTGACATAGGTGAAATCGCGCACCGATTTGATCTGTCCGCCGCTCTCAAGCACCTGCCAGATGCGCGGCGAGACCTGAAAACTTATGCCGGCGGTGATGCCCGGCGGGATGCCGAATGCGATGGTGTGGTTATCCTTGAAAGCCACGCAAAAATCGCCCAGCCGGGTCGTCAGGTAGAGCATGTGCGGGTAGGCGGTCATCTTGAAATCCAACCCTTCGCCAGCTTCGTCCAGCAGCACCAGGTTGGAGATGAACGGCGGTCGCTGCAAGTAGGCTTCCAGGTTGGAGTCGATGAAGGTCAGGCGTTCCGCCAGTTTGATGAACAGTTCGCTCTTATGCGGGGTTTGGAACACCATCAAGCGCGAGCCGCGATCACTGAACGGCACACGGCTGAAGTCGATCTGGTTGCGCAGCAGGTTGATCTTGGGGGATGCCAGTTTAGTCTTGTTGTTGTGGATGATGTACCTCCGGATATCGAGCGAGCTTGCGACGATCTCCGAGAGCCGTGCGCCTGACCGACCATCCTGAGTTCCTCCTGCACTTCATAGCCTGCAACGATGAAACAGAAACGCGATCGCCAGCGCCCCGTTTGGCTGAACGGGGATCGTTCCGCCGTAACAGTACTTTTCATTGTAACACATCGTCCATAACCGGATAAAAATCGTCCGTTTTTGTCGAGCGATGACATGCGCCGCCGTCTGCGGGCGTATAATACCAGCCAGCATGCCTGAGCAAATGGGAAGATCACAAGCACCGCGGTTGCTGATCCTGATGGGGGTGTCTGGATGCGGCAAAAGCGCCGTGGGGCGCGCCCTGGCGGATGAACTGGGCTGGCGCTTCATCGATGCCGATGACGTTCACCCGCCACAAAATATCGATAAGATGTCGCGCGGCATCCCGTTGAGCGACGCCGACCGCGCGCCCTGGCTGGATGCGCTGGCGGCGTTGATCGTACGTCACCTCGAATTGGGAGAAACGGGGGTGATGGCGTGCTCAGCCCTCAAGGCAGCCTACCGCCGCCGTTTGCAGGTTGCGGCGGGTGTGCACTTGGTCTACCTGAAGGGTACTTACGAGCTGTGCGAGGCGCGCCTGAAAAGCCGCGCGGGGCACTACATGCCGGCGCTGCTGCTCGCCAGCCAGTTTGCCGACCTCGAAGAACCTGGGGATGCGTTGACGCTGGATGCCGCCCAACCTGTCGAAGCGCTGGTGGCACACATCCGCCGCTATTTTGACATTTAGGGGGGATCCGGTGCGCCGGCTGCCGCGCCGGCGCCATTCAAACCCACCAGCATCATCACCACCAGCAGCGCAGCGTGAATCAGCGCCGCAGTGAAGAACGGCGCGGCGATGCCGATATGATCGAAGAGCAGCCCGCCGGTGACCGGACCCAACATCATCCCCAGGCTATAGAATGAATTGGTCACGCCCAGCACCGCGCCTTGCTGTTCCGGCGGCGAGCGGCGCGAGACCAGCGCGTTGATCGCCGGGCGCAGGAAGGACATCGCCACCCCCAACAGCGCAATGGTGACAACGCCCAGCGCGATGCTATTGCTGATGCCGAACAACATGAAGGCAATGCCTGTGCCAGCCAGGCTCAACTGGATGGCACGCGCCTCACCCAGGCGGCGGATGACCCGCCCGACCAGCAGGAACTGCGCCAGCGCCATCAGCAAGCCCATGATCATGAACATGATGCCCATCTCCGCCTCGCCGGCGCCAAAGCGCCGTTCCGCGAACAGCGCCGCGGTGGCTTCCAGGGCAGAAAGCCCGAACGAGGTGAAGGTCGCCACCAGCATCAACACCCCCAGCGGTCCTTTGACAACCTGCACCAGTTGCGCCGCCCGGCTGGGTCCGCCGGTGCGCTGCGCCGCCGCCTGGCGATTCTCCGCGCTCAGCGTCTCGGGCAGGTAGAGGATGCCGGCAATGAACACCAGCAGCGCCAGCCCGGCGGAGAAGAAGAAAGGGGTATTAGGACTGATCTCGCCCAGGAAGCCGCCAATGGCAGGACCGAGCACCATGCCAATACCCATGGCGGCGCCCAGGATGCTCATCCCACCGGAGCGCTCTTCCTCGTTGGTCGAATCGGCGATATAACCCAGCGCGGTCGGCAGGGTGGCGGAGGACAGCAAACCGTTGATGGCGCGCGCCACGAACAGCATCCACAAGCGGTCAGAAAGCCCGAACACCAGGAACGACAAGCAATAGCCCGCCAGTCCGATCAGCAGGATCGGCTTGCGCCCGTGACGGTCCGAAAGCCGCCCCCAGATGGGCGCGAAGATGAACACCAACGTGGCGAACTCCGCCGAAAGCAACCCCAGCGTGGTCGCCGAAGCGCCCAGGTTCTCGGCGTAGTACGGCAGGATCGGCATGATCACCCCGAAACCGATATTGACCACCAACAGGGTGAAGAACAGAATCGCCAGGGTGCGATTTTTGAGCATCGGGTGATGATACCACTGCTTTTACTCGGCAACAATCACTTTCCAGCCAGCATATAACTCTATAAAGCCTTCCCTCCTTTTTACTGTCTAATCATCTAATCACTGATCATCTTTTTACTCCCACTTTTTCATGTAAAATAAGACCATCCGGGGGCGACTGCCCGCCGGAGTGAATATACTTTCCCGGCAAGGAGAGAAGGATGTCTTCGATGACAAAAACAGAATTCATGGGCGAAATGGAAGCCTTGATGGAAATGCCCGCCGGCGCGTTGAGCGCGGAAACGATCTTGAAAGACCTGGCGCAGTGGGATTCGATGCAGGTGCTCAGTTTCATCGTCATGGTCGAGGAAAAGTTGGGCACCGTGCTGGATGGCGACGAGATCGCCAAAGCCAAGACCGTCGGTGACCTGCTCGCCCTGCTCGGCGACCAGTTGCAGTGAACAGCCCCAAAAATCCGTACGACCTGACCGGTCGGCGCTACCTCGTCACCGGTGCTTCCTCCGGCATCGGCGCCGCCATCGCGCTGGCGCTCAGCCGCCAGGGCGCGGCGGTGATCGGCGTTGGACGCAATGCCGGGCGCCTGGAACAGACTCGCGCAGGTCTCGCCGGGCAGGGGCACAGTATGCAGGTGCGCGACCTGAGCGATGTGGACTCCCTGCCCGCCTGGCTGGAAGCCGTGTGCGCCGAGAGCGGTCCCCTAAATGGATTGGTGCACGCCGCCGGGGCGCAATCCGCCCTGCCGGTCAAACTGCTCACGCCGGCGCGCATGAAGCCGCTGCAAACTGTCAACGTGGATGCCGCCCTGGCACTGGTGCGTGCGTTCATCGGTCCCAAAGTCTACGCCGGTGAAGACGGCGCCATCGTCCTGCTATCCTCGGTGATGGGACAGGTCGGCGCACCGGCGCGGGTGGGCTATTCGCTCACCAAGGGCGCGTTGGAGGGCATGGCGCGCTCGCTGGCGCTCGAACTCGCCCCCCGGCGCATCCGCGTCAACTGCGTGGCGCCCGCCTTTGTCAACAGCCCCATGCTGGACGAGATGAGCCGCACCTGGGACGACGCCCAGCGCGCGCGGGTGGAACAGATGCACCCGCTCGGTTTTGGCGAGCCCGAGGATGTCGCCAATGCAGTTGCCTTCCTGCTGGCGCCCAGTGGGCGCTGGATCACCGGCAGCACGCTGGTGGTCGATGGCGGCTACACCGCCCAATAACCTGCTGGAGATACCCCGATATGATCAAAGCCCAAATCACCGCGCTGGATTACCACCTGCCTGAAAAAGTGTTGGATAACGAAACGCTGGCTGAACGCTTCCCGGAATGGCAAGCCGCACAGATCGAAGAGAAGACCGGCATCCGCACCCGCCACATCGCCGCCGAAGACGAGACCAGCGCCGACCTGGCATTCGCCGCAGCGCAGAAGTTGTTCGCCCGCGGCGCCTGCCAACCGGCAGAGATCGACTTCATCCTGTTCTGCTCGCAAACGCAGGATTACATCATGCCCAGCACCGCCTGCCTGCTGCAAGACCGCCTGGGCATCCCCCAGACCGCCGGCGCACTGGATATCAACCTGGGTTGCTCGGCATTCATCTACGGTCTATCCGTCGCCAAGGGACTGATCGAATCCGGCAGCGCCAGCAAAGTGCTGTTGCTCAACGCCGAAACCTACAGCAAGATCATGGCGCCGCAGGATAAATCGGTGCAAACTCTGTTCGGCGATGGCGCCGCCGCCACGCTGGTTTCGGCGGTGGAGCTGCCCGCAGGCGCACCCGACCCGCTGGGACCCTTCGTCTTCGGCACCGATGGCGCAGGCGAAAAGATCATCAACATCCGCGCCGGCATGATGCGCCAGCGCGAAGCGGGTGCGCCGCTGCCGCCCGCCGAGGGCGAAGCGGAGCGCTTCGGCGACCAGTATCTCTTCATGAACGGTCCGGCGGTGTTCACCTTCACCCTCAAAGCCGTGCCCGCCGCCGTCAAGGCGCTGCTGGCGAAATCCGGGCTGGAGATGGAAGCGATCGACATGTTCGTCTTCCACCAGGCGAACAAGTTCATGATCGATGCCATCCGCCGGCAGTTACGCATCCCACCCGAGAAGTTCGTCATCGATATGCAGGATAAAGGCAACACCGTCAGCGCCACCATTCCCATCAGCATCGTGGATGTCACCGCCGAGGGGCGGGTGCCAGCCGGCGCGCGCGTGATGCTGGTCGGCTTTGGGGTCGGGCTATCCTGGGGCGCCTGCCTGGCGCAAGCCACCTGGGTGAAGGCATGACGATGGGCAACCTGGCGCTGGTCTTCCCCGGACAGGGTTCGCAATCCGTCGGTATGGGCAAAGACCTTGCAAACGCATATACCGAAGCCGCCGCAGCGTTCGCCCAGGCTGACCAGGCGCTGGGCTTTTCGCTCTCGCGCCTGTGCTTCGAGGGTCCGGCGGAGGAACTGAACGACACCGCCAACGCCCAGCCGGCGCTTTTGGCTGCCGGCATCGCCGCGCTGCGCGCCCTGCAATCCGAATTCGGGCAAAGTGCGCAGCCGCAGGTGGTCGCCGGACATTCGGTCGGCGAGTACGCCGCCCTGGTCGCCAGCGGCGCGCTGGGATTCCCGGATGCGCTCCGGCTGGTGCGCCAGCGCGGCTTGTTGATGAAGCAAGCTGGCGAGAACACCAGCGGCGGCATGGCGGCTGTCATCGGCGGCGAATGGGAAGATATCGACCGCCTGTGCAAACGGCTGGCGGACGAAAATGGCTGGGTGTTGCAGATCGCCAACGATAACTGCCCCGGTCAGGTGGTCGTCGCGGGCGACGACCCGGCGCTGGAAGCCTTCGCCGCCCAAGGCAAAGCCGTGGGGGTCAAGATCTTCAAGCGGCTGGCGGTCAGCGTCGCCTGCCACACCGAACGCATGCGCGCCGCGCAGTACGAACTGGACCGCGCCCTCGCCGCCTCGCCCGTCAAGGAGGCAAGTGTGCCCCTGTGCGCCAACGTCAGCGGGCAGGTCATCACCGGCGCTGCGGATATTCGCGCCGAACTCGCGGGGCAGTTGTGCTCACCGGTGCAGTGGACGCGCTCGGTGCGCGCCATGACCGCGCTGGGGGCGACCCGCTTCATCGAGATTGGAGCGGGCAGCGTGCTGCAGGGACTCATCCGCCGCATCGAGGCTGGCGCCGTTTGCACCGGCTTCGCCACAGCGGAGGATGTTGCCGGCGTGAAAGCCTTGCTCGAAGGGTAAAAGGCGAACCGCACCCATTTTGGGTATTAATCTCGGATAGCCACCAATCGAGCAATCTCATCTAAGCAAACGAGATTCTTCGGCTGCTGCGCAGCCCTGGCATGACGAGAAGGTCGAAAGCACTGCGCCCCCTAAATGCGCCTGTAAAATTTGCCCGCTGGTATAATTGCGCCCATGAGCCTGACCCTGGCGGAAGTCGAACATATCGCGGCGCTGGCGCGCCTGGAACTGACCCCGGAGGAAAAGGAGCGCTTTCGCGCCCAACTTTCCGCCATCCTGGATTACGCCGACCGCCTGCAAGCGGTCGAGACCAGCGATATCCCGCCCACCTCCAGCGTGCTGCCGCCCCACAGCGCGCTGCGCCCGGACGAACCCCGCCCCGGCTTGTCGTTGGGGGAGGCGCTCACCAATGCCCCGCTGACCGAAGATGACCAGTTCCGCGTCCCGCCGGTGTTGGAGTGAACCGGTGAGCGATCTGACCAGCCTGACCATCCCGCAGATGCTCGCCGGTCTGCGCCGGGGTGATTTTTCCGCCCTCGAACTGACGCGCGCCCACCTGGCGCGCATCGCGGCGCTCGAACCCCGCCTGCACGCCTTCCTCACCCTCACGCCCGAACTGGCAGAGCAACAGGCGCACGCCGCAGACCGCCGCCTCGCCGCCTGGCGCGCCGGCAACGACCAGCCGCCGCCCACCCTCACCGGTTTGCCCATCGCCATCAAGGATCTGCTCACCACCCGCGGCGTCCGCACAACCTGCGGCTCGCGCATCCTGGAAAACTACATCCCACCCTTCGACGCCACCGCCGTGCAGCGCCTGCTGGATGCGGGCGCAGTCCTGCTTGGCAAGACCAACACCGACGAGTTCGCCATGGGTTCCTCCACCGAGAATTCCGCCTATCAGATCACCCACAACCCGTGGGATACCAGCCGCGTCCCGGGCGGCTCCAGCGGCGGCTCGGCGGCGGCGGTAATCGCCCACCTTGCTGCCGCCGCGGTCGGCAGCGACACCGGCGGCAGCGTGCGCCAACCGGCTGCCTTCTGCGGCATCACCGGCATCAAACCGACCTACGGGCGCGTCTCGCGTTACGGGTTGATCGCCTTCGGTTCCTCGCTGGATGTCGTCGGCATCCTGGCGCGCTCGGCAGAAGAAGCCGCGCTGGTCTTCCAGTCGATTGCCGGTCACGACCCGCTGGATGCCACCAGCCTCGACCTGCCAGTGCCGGATTATGCGCCGCCTACAGAGAGTTCGCTGCGCGGGCTGCGGGTCGGCGTCCCCGCCGAATATTTCATCCCCGGCATGCAACCCGCCGTGGAACAGGCTGTGCGCTCCGCCATCCAGGTGTTGGCGGAGCTGGGCGCAACGGTCGAGGCAGTCAGTCTGCCGCACACCGAGTACGCCCTGCCGGTCTACTACCTGATCGCACCCGCCGAAGCCTCCGCCAACCTGGCGCGCTACGACGGCGTTCGCTACGGACTGCGAGCCGAGGCGGACTGCATGATCGACCTGATGCGCCGCACCCGCCAGGCGGGCTTCGGCGCCGAGGTCAAGCGCCGCATCATGCTCGGCACT
>JABLXM010000131.1 GCA_013177815.1 Anaerolineae bacterium
CCGCCGGGTATTACGACGCCTACTACGCCCAGGCGCAAAAAGTGCGCACGCTGATCCGGCGCGACTTCGAGCATGTCTTCCGGCAGGTGGATGTGATCGCCTGCCCGGTGGCGCCCACCACTGCCTTCCCCATCGGCGAGCACGGCGACAACCCACTCGCCATGTACCTGGAGGATGTCTTCAGCCTGCCAGCCAACCTCGCCGGTGTGCCCGGGCTGGCGTTCCCGGTCGGTTTCGACCCAGACGGCTTGCCGGTCGGCATGCAATTGATGGGCGCGCACTTCCAGGAAGCCACCCTTTTCCGCGTCGCCCACGCCTACCAGCAGGTGACCGATTGGCACACCCGCCAACCTAACATGTGATCCAAGAAAGCAGGACCCCCCATGAGCATACCCACCCCCACATCCACTCAAGAACTCTTGCGTTTGGATTGGCAAGACTTCGAACCAGCCACACACGAACTGGCAAGCACCAGTCTGACCTCCGCCAATGTCGATGCCTGGCTGCGCGACTGGACCCGCTGGCGCGAAGTGGTGAGTGAACTGTACAACCGCCTGTACGTGGGTGTGACGGTCGACACGCAAGACAAAGCCACGGAAAGCCGCTTCGATCATTACATGGACATCATCTACCCCAAAGCAGAAGCCTTCAACCAGGCGATGAAGCAAAAACTGCTCGATAGCGGTCTCTCGCCAGCCGGCTTCGAGGTGCCGCTGCGCAACATGCGTGCCGAGGTCGAACTCTTCCGCCAAGCGAACCTGCCGCTCATCGCCGAGGAGCAGAAGTTGGGCAACGCCTTCGACAAGATCACCGGCGCCCAGACCATCCTGTGGGAAGGCAAGGAATATACCTACTGGCAGATGCGGGTCGTCTTCCAGCACCCGGAGCGCGCCACGCGCGAGCGCGGCTGGCGCATGACGCACCAGCGTACGCTGGCGGACCGCGCCGCCCTCAACGAGCTGTGGGCAAAGTTCCTGGCGGTGCGGCTCAAGCAAGCTGCCAACGCCGGTTACCCGGATTATCGCACCTTCCGCTGGCAGCAGATGCACCGCTTTGACTATACGCCGCAGGATGCCAAACAATTCCACCATGCCATCGAACAGGTTGCCGTGCCGGCTGCCAGCCGCGTCTATGAACGCAAACGCCAGCGCCTGGGCATCGAATCCATCCGACCGTGGGACGTGCTGCCCGACCCGTATAAGCGCCCACCGCTCGAACCCTTCCGGGATGTGGCAGAACTGAAAAGCAAAACCGCCGCCGTCTTCCGGCAGGTTGATCCGCAGTTGGGTGGCTACTTCGATACCATGATCCGCGAAGGCTTGCTGGACCTGGAGAACCGCAAGAACAAAGCCCAAGGCGGCTATTGCACCGCATTCGATATCGAAAAGAAACCTTTCATCTTCTCCAACGCTTTCGGCATCCATGACGACGTCCAAACCCTGCTGCACGAGGGCGGGCATTCCTTCCATGTCTTCGAAACCGCCCACCTGCCCTACTTCGACCAGCGCGACGTACCGATGGAGTTCGCCGAAGTCGCCTCCATGTCGATGGAACTGCTGGCATCCCCCTACCTGGCAAACGATGGTAGTTTCTATAGCCAGGCGGAAGCCGCACGCGCGCTCATCGAGCACCTGGAAAGCAACTTGTGGTTTTTCCCCTACATGGCGGTGGTGGACGCCTTCCAACACTGGGTCTACGAGCATCCACAGCAGGCAGCCGACCCCGCCAACTGCGACCGCGCCTGGGGCGAACAGTGGGCGCGCTTCATGCCGTTCGAAGATTGGAGCGGGTTGGAGGAGGAACGCGTCACCGGCTGGCAGCGCAAAGGACACATCTTCCAGGTGCCATTCTATTACATCGAGTACGGTCTGGCGCTGCTCGGCGCCACACAGGTCTGGCGCAACGCCCTGCAGGACCAGGCGGGCGCCGTCGCCGCGTACCGCCGCGCGCTGGCTTTGGGCAACACGGCAACCCTGCCGGAACTGTTCCAGGCAGCCGGCGCGCGCTTCGCCTTTGACCCAGCCACGCTACAGGTGTGTGTCGACCTGATGGAGCAGCAGATCGCCAAATTCGAGCCGCTGGCATTGGGATGACCCTCGCCGGGGGCGGAGAAACCGGCAAACCCCGGCAGCCCGCCCCGCCATCCTTGTCAGCCGCCCTGCGCGAAGTGTGATATATTACCGGCGGGCGGCGTTTCGAACCCCACAGGTTATCCCCCCGCCCTGGATGCGCCGCTGCTTATGAACAAACTTCGCACCCTACTTTCTGCCATCTCACGTCACACCTGGTTCTACCCGCTCGCCCTGCTGACGGTCATGTTGCTGACCTACCAATTGTTCATCGCCCAACTAGGTTTCTACTGGGACGACTGGCAGGTGGTCTTCCTCGCCGGGCAGGACGGCATGCAACCCTTCTGGCGCTATTTCGCCTATGACCGTCCATTCTCCATCTGGACTTACGCCGTCACCTTGCCGCTGTTCGGCTTGCGCCCAGCCTTGTGGCAACTGTTCACCCTGCTGACGCGCTGGCTGAGCGTGCTGGGCTTCGTCTGGACGCTCAACGGGATCTGGTCGACGCGCCGCCGCGAGGTGCGCTGGATGGGCGTGCTACTCGCCGTCTACCCGGGGTTCTCCCAGCAATGGGTATCGGTCGCCTACAGCCAGCATTTCATCACCTATGCCCTGTTCACCCTGTCGCTGGCGTTGATGGTGTGGGCAGTGCGCCAGCCGCGCCGCGCCGCCGTCTACCTCCCTGTAGCCGTGTTATTCTCCACCCTCCAGTTGCTCACCATGGAGTACTTCGTCGGTCTGGAACTGCTGCGCCCCCTGCTGCTCTGGCTGTTGCTGCGCCGGGAGCAGGAAGCGCCCGGGAAGACGCTCCTGCGCGTGCTGCGCTGGTGGTCGCCATTCCTCCTGCCGTTGCTGATCTTCTTCCTCTACCGCTTCGTCCTGACCGACAGGCTTTTTCCGTTGATCGAAGTCAACGATCCGGTGCTGCTACAACGCATCGCCAACTCGCCGAAGTCGGGAACGCTGGACCTGCTGGAATTGGCGCTGCGCGACAGCCTCAACGTTTCCGTCTTCGGTTGGCTGCAAACCGTGCTACCCGAGACGATCGACCTCTCCGCCGCCACCACTGTGGTCTCCTGGTGCCTGGGGGGGCTGGTAGCCCTGCTGGCGCTTTGGGCAGCCTCCGCCCCGCAGACTGGCGAAGACCCATCGCCGCCAAACACCGGCGACCGTTTTACCCGGCAAGCGCTGCTGCTCGGCTCTGCCGCGCTGCTGTTGGGCGGGCTGCCGGTCTGGAGCACCGACCGCGCAGTCGTGTTCAATAACTGGGCTGACCGCTTCTCGCTGGCGCTCATGTTCGGGGCTGTCATCCTGCTGGTTGGCATGGTGGAATGGTTCAGCCAGAAGGAGCGCGCCAAAGCGGCGCTCTATGGTATCCTGATCACTTTTGCAGTCGCCAGCCACATCCGCACCGCCGACCAGTACCGCCGTCATTGGGAGATCGCGACGTCCTATTACCAGCAACTGGTTTGGCGCGTGCCCGGTCTGCGCCAGGGCGCTTTCATCCTCGCGCCGGAATTATCCTTCAGTTACGCCTCGGACTATGCCATCGGTTTCGCCATCAACCATATCTATTCGGAGAACTATCAGACCGAGCGGACGCCGGTCTGGTGGATCAGCGGCGGGCGCTACGCCGGCAGCACCGTCCTGCCGGATTACCGCGAAGGCTTGCCGGTCAAATACACCCTGCGCAATCTGGATTTCGAGAGCAGCACCTCCCAGGCGCTGCCGGTCACGTTCAACCACGCCCGCGGCTGCCTGCGGGTGATGGACCCCATCTACCAGCTCGTACCGCGCCTGTCGGATTTCGACGATGACCTGTGGGGGTTGACCGGAGCCAACCACATGGACCAGATCCTGCCCCCCGGCGAGCAGGACGCCGTCCTGCCGCGCGAGATCTATGGGAAACAGCCCATCGATTGGTGTTATTACTTCGAGAAGGCGGACCTGGCGCGCCAGTTCGGGCAATGGGAAGAGGTCGCAGCGCTGGGCAGCGAAGCCGCCGAAAACGGTTATGCGCCCGCCAACGGCGCCGAGTGGCTACCCTTCATCATAGCCGATGCGCACCTGGGATCGTGGGACTCGGCAGTGACGCGCAGTCACGCCGCCGACCAGTTGACCAAGGGCATGCGCCCCGCGCTGTGCGCACTGTGGAACGACTTCTCGGATGACGGCGAAATAGCGCGCTCCGGCGAGCCGTTCATCCGGCAAGCGTTGGATGAATTTTCGTGTTTCACCGTGGATGAAACCAACCCATAATCGAACCCACGCGGCATTCGAACGGTAAGGTTTTGCTGGGGATGAACGTCCATATAACCAACGACGGGTGAACATGGCAAATACCGGATTCTGGTGGATCTTATCGCTGGTGGCGCTTTACGGCGTGCAGCACTCACTGCTGGCTTCCCTGGGCGCCAAAGCGCTGGCGCAACGTTGGTTTGGCGAAGCCGGGCGGCGCTATTACCGTCTGTTCTTCATTGTCATGGCGGTCATTACCTCCCTGCCGCTGGTGGCGCTGCCGGCTTGGCTGCCGGATGCGCGTCTCTACGCCATCCCCATGCCCTGGCTGGCGCTGACCCGGTTGGGGCAGCTCGCCGGTCTGGCAATCCTGGTCACCGGACTGATGCAGACCGGCATGCTGCCCTTCCTGGGGTTGGATGTGATCCTGAGTGCGAACAAGGGCAACCTGCCGCCGCACATGGTCACCACCGGTATGTACCGCTGGGTGCGCCACCCGCTGTATTTTGGTTCGCTGCTCATCATCTGGCTGATGCCAGACATGAGCTGGAACCTGCTGGCGCTCGATATCGGTCTGACGGTCTACCTGGCGGTCGGCGCCTGGTTCGAGGAGCGCAAACTGCTGGTCGAATTTGGCGAAGCCTACCGGCAATACCGACAGCGTACCCCCATGCTGTTCCCACTCCGGTTCAAACGCTCCCCCTGATGTTTGAGTGATAAAATCATTCATATAGCCTGTTGGAGGTTCATATGGATAGAGGACGTATTTTTGTCGCCGCCCTGCTGCTGGTGACAGGCGTTGTGTTGCTGGCTGGCAACCTGCTGCCCGGTTGGGCGAACCTGGTCTCCTGGACGGTCATTTTCTTCATCCTGGCGTTGGGTTTCTTCCTGCCCGCCGCCATATGGCGCGACCAGCGTCGGGGGCTTGCCGGTATGTTCATCCCCGGCGCCATCATGCTGGTGTTGGGCGCAATATTCACCTACAACGTCGCCAGCGGCGATTGGGCAGCCTGGTCATATCTCTGGACGCTCGTCCCCGCCTCGGTGGGGTTAGGCTTGGCGCTGGCATCCTGGGTGGGCGGCTGGGGCGAAAGCACCGCCTGGGTCGGCATCATCATGATGGCGGTCAGCCTGGCGCTCTTCGCGTTGATGGCTTCGCTGATGGGCAACCCAGTGATGGGGACCGTCGCACCGCTGCTGCTCATCCTGCTTGGTTTGGTGCTGTTGGTGCGCGCCCTCCGGCGTCCGCGCACGGATGCCTGAACACGACCAGATCTACCGGCATCACACCGGCGATTATCACGCCCTGGTGATGGCAGAGGACTGGCAGGGCAACTTGCTGCCAGCCATTCAGCGCGCCTGCCCGCTGGAAGGGTTGGACGCGGTGGAATTGGGCGCCGGCAGCGGTCGCCTGACCGGGCTGATCGCGCCATACCTGCGTTCGCTGCTGGCTCTGGATGCCTCAGTGCCGATGCTGCTGGAAGCCCGCGCGCACCTGCAACGGCTGCAATTGCCGTCTGCGCCATTGGTCTGCGCCGATCATCGCAACCTGCCCCTGCCGGATGGCTGCGCCGATCTGGTCATCGCCGGGTGGAGCATGGTCTACCTGGTCACCTGGCAGCCGGACGACTGGGCGATCCAGTTGAGCGCCGGTTTGGATCAGATGCAGCGCCTCCTGCGCCCGTGGGGACGCCTGGTGCTGGTAGAGACGCTCGGCACCGGCACCGAAACGCCTGTTCTGACCGGCAAACTCGAGCCGTACTACCAGGCGCTGGAGCGCGCCGGCTTCACCTGGGATTGGATCCGCACCGACTACCGCTTCAGCGACCTTTCGGAAGCCCGGCACTTGATCGCTTTCTTCTTCGGCGAGGGAATGCTGGCGCACCTGGATGCATCCGACCTCACTCTGCCCGAGTGCACCGGCATCTGGCGCTGGGGACCGTAAAATCATCTTCTGGCTTCATTTCCATCATTTTTGTATAATCTAAACGCTATGACCAACCGCATCTATCTCGTACGCCACGGCGAGAACATCGCCAACCTGACCAAGGAATTCTCCCACCGCCTGGTCGATCACCCGCTGACCGAACGCGGCATCCTGCAAGCCCAACAAACCGCCCAAGCTTTGGTGGGGCGCGGCATCCAGGCGATCTTTTCCTCTCCCCTGCGCCGCTCCAGCCAGACGGCGCAGATCATCGCCGCCCGGCTGGAGCTGCCCATCGCCATCATCGAGGACTTTCGCGAAGCCAACATCGGCGACCTGGAAAAGCAGCCGCCCTCCGCCGAAACTTGGGCGCAGCATAACGCCATCGTAGACTCATGGTTCCACGGTCACCCGGAGAATGCCTTTCCCGGCGGGGAGAATTACCACGGACTCACCGCGCGCTATTTCAACGCCCTGCGCCAGGTCATGGCAGGGCACGAGGGACAAACTCTGTTGGTCGTCGGTCACGGTGGCATGTTCAGTTGGGCGCTGCCCGCCCTGTGCCCGGATGTGGACCTGCGCTGGTTGCGCCAGCAGACCAACCACAACTGCGCCATCACAGAGGTCGCCGTGCAGGCGGTCGATGGGCGCGTTAGCGGCGAACTGATCGCCTGGGCAAACATCGATCACCTGAACGGCGAAGCAGCCAACTTTGCCAACCCCATTGGCACCGATGCGGATTTCGATCGGTCTGGCTGATATGTTTTTGCCTTTCATGATATAGTTTTAAGCAGGAGGAAATTGCCATGACCATCTCTCCTCAAACCGAACAACGCCTGCGGCAAGGCTTCCGCTATTTGAATAAGTTCATGCTCACCCTCTGGCGCCTGGGGCTGGGCTACTGGCTGAATGTCTGTCCCAAGGTCTTTGGGCGTTACCTTGTCATCACGCATACCGGTCGCAAGAGCGGGTTGGTTCACCACACGCCGGTCAACTACGCCATGATCGGCACCGACCTGTATGTCACGGCGGGCTTCGGCAATGCCTCCGATTGGTATCGCAACCTGCTGGCGGACCCTTTCGTGGAGGTCTGGCTGAAGGAAGGCTGGTACGACGCCGTTGCCGAGGACGTCAGCGATGTGGCGGACCGCCTGTACATCCTGCGCCAAGTCATCATCGGCAGCGGTTTCGTGGCACCGCTGCTCGGCTTGGACCCCTACAAACAGGATGACGCCACCTTCGATGAGTTGACCCGCGACTATCGCATCATCCGCCTGCGCTGCACGGCGGCGCGCACCGGTCCCGGCGGACCGGGCGAACTCTCCTACATCTGGCACCTGACCTCGCTGGTGCTGCTGGTAGCGCTGGTGCCGGCGTTGTTTCTGCGCCGCCGCAGGAAGTAAACTGATCGAATTGTCCTGCCCCGTCGTCGTCGCCCCATACCAGCCCATCTGGCAGGCGTTGTTCACCGCCGAAGCAGGGGGGGCGCGAATTATTGGGTAAAAGCCATGTTCTGGACGTTAGCTTCAACTCTCATCATCTCACCTGCCTGGAGTATACTAACCCCATGAACCTCAAAGTCGCCCTGGCGCAGATCAACACCAAACTCGGCGTCGTCGAAGCCAACCTGGAAAGGCACCTGGACTGGATCGATCAGGCGTGCAACCAGGGCGCCGACCTGGTCATCTTCCCCGAACTCTCGCTGACCGGCTATGTCGTGCAGGACCTGGCGCCCACCGTGGCGCTGCGTCCGTTGCCCGAGGACCCCATCTTCCAGCCGCTGCTCCAGGCATCCAGGAAGATCGATATCGTCCTGGGCTTCGTCGAGGAGGACGTGCGCAACCGCTTCTACATCTCCGCCGCCTACCTCTCCGGCGGCAAGATAGCACACGTCCACCGCAAGGTCTACCTGCCGACATACGGGCTGTTCGACGAGGGGCGCTTCTTCGCCTGGGGCGATTCGATCCGCGCTTTCGATACCCGTTTCGGTCGCGCCGGGCTGCTCATCTGCGAGGACTTCTGGCACGCTTCGCCGCCTTACCTCCTGTGGCTGGATGGCGCCGACCTGTTCTTCTTCATTTCCGCTTCGCCCGGTCGCGGGCTCAACGCCGCGCCGGTGCTGGAGAACACCCGCTGGGTCGAACACATCAACCGCGCCTACGCCAGCCTGTTCACCTCCTTCGTGCTCTATACCAACCGCGTCGGATACGAAGACGGGTTGAACTTCGCCGGCGGTGCCAACGTCTTCGACCCCGACGGCAACCTGATCGCGCAGGGTCCGTACCATCAAGAATCACTCATCATGGCAACGCTGGATCTCCACCAGTTGCACCGCACCCGTACCCGTCTGCCGTTGCTGCGCGATGAGCGCACCGCCCTGGTGCAGCGCGAGTTGGGGCGCATCCTGGCTGCCGATCGACGCTGAAGGAGGAACGAAACTTGACCGACCTGACCATCAACACCGACCTGGCGCGCGGCATCCTGACCGATTTCATCCGTTCCGAGATCACCCGCACCGGCTTCACGCGCGCCGTGCTGGGGCTTTCCGGCGGCATCGATTCCGCCCTCTCGTGCTTCCTGGCGGCTGAAGCGCTCGGCGCAAACAACGTGCTGGCGGTGCGCATGCCCTATCGAACCTCCTCATCCGAATCGCTCGATCACGCCCAGTTGGTCATCGAGGCGACCGGCGTCCAATCGCTGACGGTCGAGATCACCCCCATGGTCGAGCCGCTCTTCGACGCCTTCCCGGATATGAACAACGTGCGCCGCGGCAACATCATGGCGCGCCAGCGCATGATCGTCCTCTACGACCAGTCCGCAGCTTTCGACGGGCTGGTGGTCGGCACCGGCAACAAGACCGAGATCTTGCTCGGATACACCACCCTGTTCGGCGATTCCGCCTGCGCCATCAACCCCGTGGGCGACCTTTACAAGACCCAATTGCGGCAGTTGGCGGCGGCGCTGGGCGTGCCCAAAGCCATCATCGAAAAACCTCCTTCCGCCGACCTTTGGCTGGGGCAAACCGACGAAGGCGAGTTGGGTTACACCTACGCCGAGGTCGATAAACTGCTGGCGCTGTTGGTCGACCAGCGCTTCACCCCGCAGGAATGCGTCGAAGCCGGCTTCGCCGAAGCCTTCGTCCAGGCGGTGGTGGAACGGGTGCGGCGCAATCAGTTCAAACGTGTCATGCCGCCCATCGCCAAACTCTCCAACCGCACCATCGGTTACGATTTTCTATATCTAAGGGATTGGGGGACGTAGCGGCTTGTCGTCGCTGCGCCTCTACCTGCCGCCCGCCCTGCACCACCGCAACTTCACGCTGCTCTGGGCGGGTCTGCTCATCTCGGTCGCCGGCTCGCAAATGCAGTTCGCCGCGCTGCTCTGGCACCTGCGGGAGCTTTCCGACCAGCCGGCGGTCGTCAGCGGCATCGGGCTGGCGCGCTTCCTGCCTGTGCTGCTCTTCGCCCCCTTCGGCGGTGTGATCGCCGATTCGCTCAACCGCCGCAAGGTGATGCTGGTGACCCAAACCACCGCGCTGCTGGTGGCGGTGGTTCTGGGGCTGGTGACCTGGCTGGGCATCGCCAAATTATGGCACCTGTACCTGCTGACCGCCATTCAGATGACCGCCGTCTCTTTCGACCTGCCAGCGCGCCAGGCGCTGACACCCAACCTGGTCTCGCGCGATGCGCTGCCAAGCGCCTTCAGCCTGATGTCGATCGCCTTCTCCACCGGCGCCATCATCGGACCGGCAGTGGGCGGTATGGTCATCGCCGGTGCCGGGTTGGCGTATACCTACTGGATCAATGCCATCACCTACCTGGCGGTGATCGTGGCGCTGCTGGCAATGGGCGAGGTGCCGCAGCAGCGCCAGCCCGCCGTGCACGGCGCGCGCCAGGCGCTGGCGTCCATCCGCGATGGCGCCCGCTTCATCCTGAACCAGCCGATCATCCTTTCCAGCATGGTGCTGGATTTCCTCGCCACCTTCTTCTCATCCGCCAACACCCTGCTGCCGTTCGTTGCCCGTGACGTGCTCAACGTCGGCGGGCGCGCCTACGGCTGGCTGGTCTCCGGGCAGTCGCTGGGCGCGGTCGTGGTGGGGGTCTTCCTTTCACAGCGCACCCACGTGCGCCGCCAGGGCTTGGTGCTGCTGGTCTCGGTTGCCATCTTTGGCGTGGCGACCATCGGCTTCGGGTTGGCGCGCTCCTTCTGGTGGGTGTTGGCAGCGCTGGTGGTGATCGGCGCTTCCGACGGTGTCAGCACCATCCTCAGGAACACCATTCGCCAGCTCAACACCCCCGATGAGATGCGCGGGCGGATGGTCGCCATCAACCAGGTCTTCTTCATGGGCGGACCGCAACTGGGCGAGATCGAAGCCGGGCTGGTGGCGCAGGCTTTCGGCACCTCCACCGCCATCATCACCGGCGGCATTGGCTGCATCCTGGGGGTGGGGCTGGTGGCAGCCCTGTGGGCACCGCTGCGGCGCTATGGCGGCGGGGAGGAAACGGGGGCTGGTATTCCTGGCTGATCGTTGATGCGAATGCTCCACTGCCCATTTCTCTCGCCGGTTAATTTTTCTAGGTGGTTCGCCGGCGGGACACGCAAATCATTGAGCGTTTGGGCGTTATCGATCATGCGCAGTTTTCGCAACGCGACTCGTTGAATCTCGGCTGGCAATCGGCGCAAAAACTCACCTGTGAATTTGTCACTGATCGTGCATCTGCGTACCGGCATACTGCGCCTGCGCCGGGGTGGCGCCCGCCCGCCGCGCCTTGATGAACTGCCCCAGCGCCCACAATGAGATGAGGAACGCCGCTATCAGAATGAAGACCACCAAGTGCACCGTATCCTGCAGCCCGGCGACCTGCAGCACCGCCGGCGCATCGGTCACATCCCCGCCGAGTACCCCACCGGCGTGGAACGAAACCCGGTTCTCCCACACTGCGCTCAATATGGCGATGCCAGTCGTTTGACCGATCGTGCGCGTCAGCGAGAGCAGCCCCGAAGCCACCCCCAGCCGCTCGCGCGGCACCGAGCCCATCACCGCGCTGTTGTTGGGGGATTGAAACATGCCTATCCCCAAACCAATCGGGATGAAGCGCAGCATGTAACCCAGAGTAGTGGTGGTTTCATTCAGCGATGCCACCCCAAGGTAGCCGAACACCATAATCAACAGCCCCACCGTCGAGATCGGTCGCGAACCAACCCGGTCCGAAAGGTTGCCGGAAAGCGGCGCCACCACGGCGACGACCAGCGGCGTGACCGCCAGCATCAACCCCGCCGCGCGCGGTCCGTACCCCAGAACGTTCTGCAAGTAGAGCGGCATGATCAACACGATGCCGGAGGTGCATATGAACACCATGAAACCGGTGATCAGGTTGACCGAAAAGAGCACATTCTTGAAGATGTGTAGATCAATCATCGGCTGCTCGACCGCCATTTCGATCCGGATGAACGCCAGCAGCGCAATGATGCTGACCCCAAAGATGGAAACCACGCCCAGGCGTTCAAAACCGCCATTCTGACCCAGCGAAAGCGCCAGGAGGAAGCTCGAGAGGCACACGAACAACGCCGCCGCCCCGGCGTAATCAAAGCGCTGTTTGGGTCCCGGCGCATCCTTCGGCACGAACTTCAACACCATCAACACGCCTGCCACGCCTACCGGCAGGTTGACGAAGAACAACCAGTGCCACGAGAGCGATTCCAGGATGATACCGCCGATGGTCGGACCCGCGATGATCCCCAGGGAAACGATCGTCCCCATGATGCCCAGCGCCTTGCCACGTTCCTGCGCCGGGAAGGCTTCGGTCACGATAGCGTTACCGAGCGCCATCGTCATGGAAGCGCCGACCCCTTGCAGCACCCGGAAGCCGATCAACCAGTAGACATTTGGCGCCATCCCGCACAGCCCGGAGCCGATGGTGAAGATCACCACCCCTGTCAGGTAGATCGGTTTCTTGCCGATCATATCGCCCAGCCGACCAATAGAGATCATCAACGTCGAGATGGTCAGCATGTACGCCAGCACCACCCACTCCACCACCACCAGCGGTTGGTCCAGGTCCTGCACCATCGTATTTAGACCGATATTGACGATGCTGCCATCGATGGTCGCCAGGAACACGCCCAGTCCCACCGAGATCAATACCAGCCATTTTCTTGCCAAAAGGGGTTGTTTTTCTTGCATGCCTGCTCGTTGTGAAATGTTAATGAGATATGGATTATATCACCACGAATTTTTTGCCAGATGAAACGGGATGAACACAGGTGAATATCATCATTATCTTCTCACCTCCAATGACACCCTATCAAAAAACCTACGCACCCTTAACAAAACAATCAGCGAAACGTACACAGTCTTGAAGGTCTGATTGATATAATGAAACTATCGGAATCTTGCCATGTTGATCACTAACGCTTCCCAACTGCTCACCCTGGCGGGCGGACCGCAACGCGGACCAGACCTTGGTCGGCTGGGCATCATCGAGAACGGCGCCGCGC
Organism: Anaerolineae bacterium; assembly: GCA_013177815.1. Taxonomy (GTDB): domain Bacteria; phylum Chloroflexota; class Anaerolineae; order Anaerolineales; family Anaerolineaceae; genus JABLXM01. The sequence goes on from JABLXM010000131.1 coordinate 12,730, forward strand.
TGGTGCGCGCCGGCAGGATCGCCGCAGTCGGCACCACGCCCGAACTGCGCTACGCCTTCCCGGACGAGCCTGGCTACGACGCCGGCGGCATGGTGGTCATGCCCGGCTTCGTAGATCCGCACACCCACACCGTCTTCGCCGGCGACCGCGCCTTCGAGTTCGAAATGCGCCTGCAGGGCAAAAGCTACCTGGAGATCATGGCAGCCGGGGGCGGCATCATCTCCACCGTCCAGGCGACCCGCGCCGCCAGCCTCGAAACGCTCAAAGCTGAAACCCGCGCACGCCTGCGGCGCATGTTGCGCAACGGCACCACCACGGCAGAAGTGAAAACGGGGTACGGGTTGGAAACCCAGGCTGAACTGTTACAGATGCAAGCCATCCTGGAACTGGACGCCGAAGGACCAATGGAACTGGCGCCAACCTTCCTGGGCGCCCATGCCGTTCCGGCGCGCTACAAGGACGACCCCGCAGGCTACACCACCCTGGTGTGCAAGGAAATGCTGCCGGAAGTGCTCGCCTGGTGGCAGCAGCGCGCGCCCGGCAAACCGCTGCCATTCGTGGATGTCTTTTGCGAAACCGGCGCCTTCGACCTGGCGCAAACCCGTCGCATCCTGCAAACTGCCCGCAACCTCGGTTTCCCGCTCAAGGTGCACGCCGACGAGTTCGATAACCTGGGCGGCGCCGGGCTGGCGGTCGAATTGGGCGCGGCGTCCGCCGACCACCTGGTAAAGACCTCCCCAGCCGAGATCGAAGCGCTGGGCAAAAGCGATACCGTCGCCGTTGCGCTGCCATGCACCCCTTTCGGTCTGGCTGAACCGCACTACACCCCGGCGCAGGCTATCCTGGCAGCCGGCGGCGTCCTGGCAATTGCCTCGGACCTCAACCCCGGCACCGCCTGGTGCGAAAACATGCAGTTCGCGCTGGCGCTCGCCTGCCGCTATCTCAGGCTCACACCCGCCCAGGCGATCGCGGCTGCCACCATCAACGCGGCGGCTGCCATCGGGCGAGCAGAGCAAATCGGCTCGCTCGAACCGGGCAAACAAGCCGACCTGCTGATCCTATCCGTGAGCGACCACCGCCAACTGGGCTACCGCTTCGGCGGGAACCTGGTGGCGCGCGTCATGAAAAATGGTGAATTCATTTCCTGAAGGAGGTATTCAATCATGTTTCCAGAATTTTCATTCGATGCGGTCAAGACGGCGCTCAGCATGCCGTTCAACGACCCAAAGTGGGCAACCAAACTGCTGATCCTGCTGGGCGTCAACCTGTTGAACTTCATCATACCGATCGTTCCGGCGATCGTGATGTTGGGCTACATATACGCCTACATCAAGAACGTACTGCAGCAAGGTGAGAAAGCCATGCTGCCGGAATGGAACGACTTCGGGCGCCTGCTGGTCGATGGGCTGAAGTACTTTGGCGCAATGTTCGTTTACGCCCTGCCCGCCATCATCCTGTTCACGGCTGCCTTTGGCTTCGGCATTGGCGGCTCGTCCCTGGGCACCATCATCGGCACCAACATCGCAAACAGCAACCAGAACCTGCAATGGTTGGGTAATGCCATCATCGCCATTTTCAGTATCGTCGGATTTGGCGTCATGGCGCTCTTCCTCGCCATGTTTGGTCTTTACCTGATCCTGATGACGGCGGCGCAGCCGGTCGCCGTGACCCACATGGTAGAACACGACCAGTTCAAAGCCGCTTTCCGCATCCGCGAATGGTGGAACATCTTCAAGACCAACTGGCGGGGTTTCCTGCTGTGTGTGGTGGTGGTGTTCGTGCTGGGGCTTGTCATCAGCCTGGCGACCAGCGTCATCGCAGCCACCTTCATCCTGTCGATATTGCTGATCATATTGACACCAGCGGCGGGGTTATACCAGCAACTGGTCAGCGCCATCCTTTACGGTCGCTCCTACCGCTGGGCGGCTGACCGCGCCGCGCCGTTGCCGGTCAAAACAGCCAAGAAGTTCGACCTGGACTGATGCCGTCGATCGAAACCGCCCGCCAGTGGTACGCAGAGGTCGACGCCGTACACGACTTCGACCACGTCCTGCGCGTCTATCGCATGGCGGAGCACCTCGCCAAAGAGGAAGGCGCCGACCTGGGCATCGTGCGCGCGGCTGCGCTGTTGCACGATGCCCGCGGCACCGCCCCCGGCAGCCAGGCGCGCATGGAGCACCACCTGGCATCCGCCTTGTTCGCCGCCGAGGTTCTGGCAGCCGAAGGCTGGCGCTCTGCCCGCATCGAGGCAGTGCAGCATTGCATCCGCTCCCATCGCTTCCGCGCCGAAGACGAACCGCCCCAAACCATCGAAGCCAAGATCATCTTCGATGCGGATAAACTGGACGTTTTGGGCGCCGTGGGCGTGGCGCGGGTGGTGCAATACGCCACGCTTGCCGGTCAGCCGGTGTTCAGCGAGCCTTCCGCCCAGTTCCTGGCGACCGGCAAGGAAGCCCCCGGCGAGCCGCACTCTGCCTATCACGAGCACCTCTTCAAATTGAGCAAGGTGCGCGAACGCCTGTTCACGGATGCCGCCAAAAGAATGGCGGATGAGCGTCACGCCTACCTGGAAGGCTACTTCCAACGTTTGCAGCAGGAGTGGTACGGGGAAAAATGATATAATTCGATCGTATCACTTCGATAATGAAGGCAAGGGGCGAAACAAACCCTCTTTCCCTCTTTTTTTCATTTATGGAGTTAGCCATGTCAGGCACAACCGGCACCATCTTGGTGGTCGAAGACATCCCAAACGTGCTCGAACTGTTCAAGGTGACCCTGCGCTTCAAGGGTTACCAGGTGGTCACCGCCACCAACGGTGAAGAAGCCTTGCGGCGCATCGCGGAAAAGCCGCCGGCGCTGATCATCACCGATATCCTGATGCCGAAGATGGATGGGTTTTCGCTCGTCCAATCCCTGCGCACCAATCCGCTCACCAGCCGCATCCCGGTCATCTTCGTCTCCGCCACCTACCTGACGCCGGAGGACAAAAAGTTCGCCCTCTCGTTGGGCGGGGCACGCTTCATCGAAAAACCGATCGACACCGAGGACTTCCTGCTGACCGTCGCCGAAGTGCTGACTGCCGATATTGCCACCCTGCCCAAGCCCATGCCACAGGCGGACTTCAACCGCGGCTACAGTGAGCGGCTCGAGGAAAAATTGCGCCATAAGAACACCCAGATCATGCGCATCGAACGGTTGTTACCCACCCTGCCCCCAGAGCAGCGCCCCGGCTTCCAAACCATGCTCGAGAACGCCATCCGCGACCGGGATGACATCCAGGTGGAATTGAACAAGCTGGACCACGCGCGCACCAAAACCGCCGGAAACGGCGACGATCTATGAGTGAACCCACCCTGGAAACCATCATCGCGTGGGCGCGCCACGCGGGCGACATCCTGCGCCAGGGCTTCGGTCAGCAGCACCAGGTGAACTATAAAAGTGAGATCGACCTGGTCACCGAGATGGACCATCGCTCGGAGGGCTATCTGCTCTCACAGGTGCACGCCCAATTCCCCGGCGATACCATCACCAGCGAAGAGAGCGGGGTGCAGAACGGGCAGAACGGACACTGCTGGTACATCGACCCGCTGGACGGCACCGTCAACTACGCCCACGGCGTTCCCATCTTCGCCGTCTCCATCGCCTACGGCGAATGCAACCAGATGCAACTTGGCGTGATCTATGACCCGATGCGCGACGAGTGCTTCAGCGCCCGGCGCGGGCAGGGCGCCTGGCTCAACGGGCAGCCCATCCGGGTCGCCAGAGCGTCGGACCTCAACCGCGCCCTCTTGGTGACCGGTTTCCCTTATAACATTCGTGAGCGGCAAGAGACCAACCTGCGCAACTATGAATACTTCTCGCTACACAGCCAGGGCGTGCGCCGGCTTGGCTCCGCCGCGCTCGACCTGTCGTACATCGCCTGCGGGCGCTTCGATGGCTATTGGGAGCTGGAACTGATGCCCTGGGACCTGGCGGCTGGCGCGCTCATCGCTACGGAAGCCGGCGCGCTCGTCACGCCCATGCACGAAAGCCAGCGCCACTTGCTGGCGCCGCCCTGCTCCATCATCGCCGCCAACCCCGCCATTCACGCCCAACTTGCGGCGCCCCTGCGGATGAATCGCATCACTTAGCCCCCTGCTCTTCCTTTGCGACAGGCAAGCCTGCCAGCACCATGTGCGCCCCCGCCATTGGTTCGATCTCCACATTCTCTTTGTACATATTTTTTTCGTTGCCTGTCACGGCTTCAAGGCGACCAATTCGGACGCTGCTCGCTGCTCGACCCGTTGGCAACCGCAGCCTGCCCGCCGCCATCCGCCTGCATCGTGAACACCTCCACGCTGCCGCCCCGATCTGAAAGGAACACGATCTGACTCCCATCCGGCGACCACGCCGGCGCGAAATCGTTGCTGGGGTCGCTCGTCAGGCTGGCGGGCGCCCAGGCAGGGTACGGCGAGAGCACCACATCCCACTGCGTCATATCCCAGCGCGCGAAAAGCACCTGGCTGCCGGCAGGCGAAAAATGGGGCGAAGCCTCCTGCTCGGCGCTGGCGGACCACAACACCGGCACCGGCAGCGGGTCCGGCGGTGCGCCCGGCAGCCACGAGACATCCAGCGTGTAGATATCGCCGCCCGAAACGAAGATCAGCGTATTGCCATCCGGCGACCAATCCGGCTCGGATTGGTCTGCCGCGTCGTCGGTCAGCCGGTGAAGCTGGCTGCCGCCCCCCACTTGCAGCAGGTAGAGGTCCGCCTGTCCGCCGTCCTCGTTGCGGATCGCCAGCCAGGAACCGCCCGGCGACCAGGAAGCCTGTGTGTTCACGCCTGCCGGTTGGTTGTTGACCAATTGCGGGCTGCCGCCGGCTGCCGGGACGACGAACAAACGTTTGTTGGCGCCCACCGGCAGTTCGAACACCAGCGTCCCGCGATCGGGTGACCAATCGCACATCAAGGCATCGCCGCCGGATTCCTGCACCACCACCTGCACATTGGCGCCGTCAGGCTGCATCAGCAGCAGGTCGAGCCTGCCATCCCCATTCTCGTCCGCCGAGAAGGCAATGCGCGCCGCCGGCGTGGGCGTGAAGGTGCTCGTCTCGGTGGCGGTCGCCGTGATGGTCGGCGTATGGGTCACGGTGCCGGTGCGGGTCGCCGTCACGGTGCGTGTGACGGTTGGTGTTGGGGTGATACTCGGCGTGCGCGTGATGGTACGGGTCGGCGTGCGCGTGAGCGCCTGACCGCCCAGGGTTGGCGTGCGGGTCTTGACCACCTGCGGGGTGCGGGTGGGGAAGTAGCGGATGAACCAGGTGGCGGTGGCAGTCTTGCCCGGGGTACGGCTGGGTCCGCCCGTCGCCTGTGCACCGGCAGTCGTGGTCGCATGGGTGGTTGCCTGCGACGTGATCAACGCCTGCGCCGTGGCGGTATCCGGGTTGGGCGTGGCGGACGGGGTGGGGGTATGGGATTGCTCTGCCAGCACCGTCTGGGTCAAACGCGCCGGCGTTTTGGTGCGGTCCACCGGCGTCCAGGTGGCGCGGCGGGTGGTTTGCAGCCCACCATTCAAAGCGGTCGGACTGTCAGCTACCGGCGCGGGGTTGCGCGGCGCGGCTGCCAGGCGCACCAGCAGCACTCCCAGCAGTGCCACCACAATGGCTGCGATCAGGATGATCTCGGTGCGCCCAATCCGAACACGGCGCGGCGGCGCAGATGTCATGAAATGATTATATCCGATGGATGCCGCCTTCGTTGCCACCAGACCGTCCATGATAAAATCATCAAACACCATGACATATGGAAGGATACAAATCGGATGACCCCAGAAACCACCTACCAACAATCCCGCTGGAGCCTGGATGACCTCTTCCCCGGAGCGCAAAGCCCGGAACTGGCAGCCGCTTTCGGCGATCTCGAGAAGATGACCGCCGATTTCGAGACCTTGCGCCCGCAACTGACCCCCCAGATCGACGATGCCGCTTTCATGGATGTCGTCCACAAGCTGGACGCCATCAACTATCTCGCCCACAAGCTCTACGGATTCGCCGAGTTGTGGGTCACCGAAGACACCCAAAACCAGGCAGCGCTGGGGCTGGTGGCGCGGGTGCAGCAGTTCGTGGCGGAACTCTCCAACCGCCTGCTGTTCTTCGACCTGTGGTGGAAGGACCTGGATGACGTCCCCGCCAACCGCCTGATGAACGCCTCCGGCGATTACCGCTACTGGCTGGAAGCCATGCGCTACTTCAAGCCGCACACCCTCAGCGAGCCGGAGGAGAAGATCATCAACCTCAAGAACGTCACCGGCGCCGAGGCGCTCAACACCCTCTACGAGACCATCACCAACCGCTACACCTTCAAGATCACCATCGACGGCAAAGAAAAGGAAATGACCCGCGGCGAATTGATGACCTATCCCCGCAAAGCCGACCCCAACCTGCGCGCCGCCGCCTATCAGGAACTCTACCGCGTCTACGGCAACGATGGGCTGATCCTGGGGCAAATCTACCAGACCCTGGCGCGCGATTGGCGCAACGAGCAGATCAACCTGCGCAAGTACGCCAGCCCAATCGCAACCCGCAACCTGGTCAACGATATCCCGGACGCGGTGATCGAGACGCTGCTGGATGTGGCGCAGAAGAACGCGGGCGTCTTCCAGCGCTTTTTCAAGATCAAAGCCAAACGGCTGGGCATGGAACGCCTGCGCCGTTACGACATCTACGCCCCCACCGTCCAATCCGAGAAGGCATACCCCTTCGGCGAAGCTGCTGCCATGGTGCTCGATTCCTTCCACCAGTTCGAGCCGCGCTTTGGCGAGCTGGCGGAGCGTGTCTTCAAGCAGAACCGCCTGGATAGCGAAGTGCGCAAGGGCAAGCGCAGCGGCGCCTTCTGCGCCACCGCCGCCCATGACAGGACCCCCTGGGTGATGCTCAACTACCAGGGGCGCGCCGATGATGTCTCCACCATGGCGCACGAGCTGGGTCATGCCATCCATTCGATGTTGGCGCAGCACCACACCACCTTCACCGCCCACGCCTGTCTGCCGCTCGCCGAGACCGCTTCGACCTTCGGTGAGATGATGCTGGTCGACCGGCTGCTGGCGCAGGAGAGCGACGCCGACGTGCGCCGCGACCTGCTCTTCGGTCAGGTCGACGACGCCTATGCCACCATCATCCGCCAGGCGTTCTTCGCGCTGTTCGAACGCCAGGCGCACGAGATGATCCACGCCGGCGCCTCGGTCGATGATCTCTCCGACGCCTACCTGATCAACCTCAAGACCCAGTTCGGCGACGCCGTCGAGATCAGCGACGAGTTCCGCTGGGAGTGGGTCTCCATCCCGCACATCTACAACGTGCCCTTCTACGTCTACGCCTACGCCTTCGGGCAGTTGCTGGTGCTGTCGCTCTACCAGCAATACAAGCAGGAAGGTGATTCCTTCAAGCCGCGCTATATGGAGCTGCTTGCGGCAGGCGGCTCTGCCGCGCCCATGAAGGTGCTGGCAAACGCCGGCATCGACGCGGCGCAGCCATCCTTCTGGCAGGGCGGTTTCGACGTGGTCGCCAACCTGGTCAGCCAGTTGGAAGCGCTGCCCTAAAGCGCCCGGCGCCACAGCATGGATGTGACCCGCATCCTCATCCCGCTGGCGCTGCTGTTGGCGCTGGCAGCCGTGGTGTTGCTGCTGCTGGCGCGGCGCAAGCGGGTTGCCAGCGGGCTGCCGCCGGGACGCGTGATCTACGACGACTCCGGCGCCCAGCGTACGCTGGAAAAACCGCTCTATGATCCGCTCCTCAACCTGACCGGCAAGCCCGACTACCTGGTCGATGTGGACGGGGTGTGGGTGCCGGTGGAGGTCAAGTCCGGCTATGCCCCGGCGCAGCCCTATCAATCGCACGTGATGCAGTTGGCGGCTTATTGCCGCCTGGTGGCGGTGACCAGCGGCAAAACGCCGCCCTATGGCATCATCCGCTACCGCAACCGCGCGCTGGCGGTGGATAATACGCCAGCGCTGCAAGCCGCGCTGGCAGAACAGATCGCCGCCATGAAGATCGCCGACCGCCAGGTGGATGTGCCGCGTTCGCACCAAAACCCCGCCCGCTGCCGCTCCTGCGGCTACCGCCACCACTGCGACCAGCGCCTGGCGTAGATTGTGAGGTACATCACCGCAGAGGGCGGAGAGAGCATAGAGTTCTCATAAGTGGCAGATACAAGCGTTATTGAATAATGCCCGCGATCGTTAGGGTGATAACCCAGTCAACTTTGCTCAACCATGTTGATAAATTCCAAGTTTTCCTCACGAAAAATCTCTCCGTTCTCTGCGATCTCTGCGGTGAAAAACCTCTTCACCCATCCATTCCGAACCATACACCATACCCCGCCGCTTGGAATTCACGGCTATAATTAGAACATTATGCAAACCCGAATGACCCGCCCGCGGCGCGTCGCCGTGGCAGCCCACCCATCCCTGCCAGATGCCCTCGCCGAAGCCGAACAGGTGTGCGACTACTTCAACCAGGCTGGGATCGAAACCATCAAGGGCGAATCCCTGCACGATGCCGACTTGCAGCGCATGGCTGCCGATGGCGCGCTGGATGCCCTGTTAGCGCTGGGCGGCGACGGCACCATGCTGCGTGCCGGTCGCCTGTGCGCCCCGCTGGGGGTGCCGGTACTGGGCATCAACGTTGGGCGTTTCGGCTTCCTGGCGGAAGTGCAGCGCGGCGAGTGGCAGGAACTGCTGCCGCGCTTCCTCGCCGGCGACTTTTGGCTGGAAGAACGCATGCTGCTCGATGTCGAGCACCGCCGGGCACAAAAAACCCTGGGCAAATGGACGGCGCTCAACGAGGCGGTGGTGTGCCGCGGGCGGTTCGTGCGTCCGCTCACCCTGCACGCCTTCGTGGATGGCTACCGCCTGGCGTCCTACGTCGCCGACGGGCTGATCGCCGCCACCCCCACCGGTTCCACCGCCTATGCCCTGGCAGCCGGCGGTCCGATCCTGCCGCCGGAGCTGCGCAACATCCTCATCATCCCGGTGGCGCCGCACCTCTCGGTCGACCGCGCCATCATCCTGCCGCAGGGCGCCGCCGTCACCATCCGCGCCGACACCACCTACGAAGCCGCGCTGAGCGTGGATGGGCAGCCGCCCGAAGGCGTGCTGGACGGCGACGAGGTTTCCGTCACCGTCGCCGATTTCACCGCCTCATTCATCCGCTTCCAGGATCCCGGTTACTTCTACCATAACATCACCCGCTACATGGAACAAAATCCCGTCACAGGTATCGAAAATGGTCGCTGATCCCAATACACCGCTCTACTGCTACAACCATCCCAACCGCGAGACCATGCTGCGCTGCAACAATTGCGAACGTCCCATCTGCCTGAGCTGCGCCGTCAAAGTGCCCACCGGCTACCGCTGCAAAGACTGTGTGCGCGGGCAGCAAAAGGTCTTCGAGACCACCACCTGGGTCGATTACCCGGTCGCCATCGTGATCGCCGGCGTGCTGTCCTACCTGGGCAGTTTCCTCGCCGGCATACTGGGCTTCTTGACCATCTTCGTCGCTCCGCTCGCCGGCATCTTGATCGCGGAAGCGGTGCGCGCCGCCACCCGGCGCCGGCGCTCCTTGCAGCTCTACCGCCTGACCGCCATCGCCACCGCGCTGGGTGCCCTGCCCAACCTGATCTTCCTGCTGATCGGCATGTGGCAGGTTGGCGGCATCGGCAACGGGCTGATCGGCATCATCTGGTACGCGGTCTACGCCGTGCTCGTCACCAGCACGGTCTTCTCGCGCCTGAGCGGCATCAATATCAAGCGCTAGCCCCTTCCCGCCGATCTGCTGCGATATCGAACAGGGCAAATGGGATGAAGACGAATAAAATGGATACTCATGATCACTCAGCTCCCCATTCTCCTTTGCGTTTCACAGCCACTGAAATTGCGGTTGATTTTCCGGAAGATTCTCTGCGTCGTCGCGCCTCTGTGGTTTCTTTCCGATTAGAGAGCCTCCCATGCTGACCGAACTGCGCATCGAGAATTTCGCCATCATCTCCGCGCTGGAGATCAGATTCCAACCCGGGCTGACCACCTTCACCGGCGAGACCGGCGCGGGTAAATCCATCATCCTGGATGCCATCATGGCGCTGGTCGGCGGCAAGACGGACGCCGGCGATATTCGCGCCGGCGCCGAGCGCGCCAGCGTGGAAGCCGAATTCCGCATCCCGCCCGCCAGCCGCGATGAGATCACCGCCATCCTGCAACGCGAAGCGCTCGAAGAGGACGGCGAACACATCACCCTGGCGCGCGAACTGCGGCGCGAAGGGCGCAGCGTCGCCCGCATCAACGGGCGCGCCGTCAGCCTGGGGCTGCTGCGCGAACTGGGCGCCTACCTGGTCGATATCCACGGTCAATCCGAACACCTTTCGCTGCTGGATGTGCGCCAACACCTCGGTCTGCTCGACCGCTATGCCGAAAGCGGCGCCCTGCTGGCTCCCTATCGCAGCAGCTACCAGCGGTTGCAGTCGCTGCGCCGCAGCATTCATTCCCTGCGGCAAGCCGAGCAGGAAGCCCGCCAGCGCCAGGACCTGCTCGCCTTCCAGGCGCAGGAGATCGAGACCGCCCGCTTGCAGCCCGGCGAGGAAGACGACCTGACGCGCGAGCGCGACCGGCTTGCCAACGCCGAAGCGCTCGCCAGCCATGCGCAGCAGGCGCTCACCCTGCTGGAGGAAGGCACGCCCGAGAACCCCGCCCTTTCGGACCTGCTGGGCGGTCTGGTGGAGAACCTGGCGGCGTTGGGACGCCTCGACGCCAGCCAGAGCGCCCTGGCGGAACAGGCGGAGAACCTCGCCGAGAGCCTCTCGGACCTGGGGCGCGAGTTGCGCGACTACCAGGAGCAGATCGAGTTCAACCCGCGCCGGCTGGAGCAGGTGGAAGAGCGTCTGCACCTCATCCAAACGCTCAAGAAGAAATACGGCGGCAGCATCCAATCGGCGCTCGACTTTGGGCGCGAGGCGCGCCAAAAGCTGGAGAGCATCGAGACCGCCGGCGAGCAGATCGCGCTGCTGGAAGCCGAGGAAGCCGCGCTGCTGGATGAACTCGCCACCCAGGCGGCGGCGCTCTCGCAACGCCGCCGGCAGGCTGCCGGGCAGCTTGGGCAGGCGGTGGAAGCCCAACTGGCAGACCTGAGCATGAACGGCGCACGCTTCATGGTCGAACTGGGCAGCAAGCCCGACCCGCAGGGTCTGCCGGTCGAAGGCGAACGGGTGGCGTTCAACGAGAACGGCATCGACCAGGTGGAATTCATGATCGCTCCCAACCCCGGCGAGGGTTTCAAGCCGCTGGTCAAGATCGCCTCGGGCGGCGAGACCTCGCGCTTGATGCTGGCGCTCAAGAACGTGCTCGCCGGCGCCGACCATATCCCCACCCTGATCTTCGACGAGATCGACCAGGGCATCGGCGGGCGGGTCGGCATGGTGGTGGGCGAAAAGTTGTGGCAGCTCGGTCGCCAGCACCAGGTGCTGGTGGTGACCCACCTGCCGCAACTGGCGGCTTTCGGCGGGCAGCACTACGGCGTGCAAAAGCAACTGGAGGGCGGGCGCACATCGACGCGGGTCTACCTGTTGGACGGGCAGGCGCGCCTGGATGAGCTGGCGGCGATGCTCGGCAACCTGACCGACGCCAACCTCTCCGCCGCGCAGGA